>WQWI01000001.1 GCA_009785425.1 Bacteroidales bacterium
ATGCTTGTACTCAACGCTGTTAGAGCTAAACTTATCGCAAGAATGTTCGCCGTAATTAAAAATAATCAACCATATCAAAAAAATTATTCATTTTCGCTTGCATAATTCATAAGAATAGCGGGTTTTACAGTAAATCCGACTGAAACGTAATTTTTCGATTGGATACATCGCCCAAAACGATATGTATTTTTTCGTTAGGCAAATAATTTAGAATTACGGTTGCATCGTCTGTGGCTTCGACTCCGCTCAGCCACCGGCTTTGGCTTTGGTCGTTGAGCGAAGTCGAAACGCCCAAGTCATACGCCTGTTTGAAAACCGACAACCGTGCCGCTTGCGGCGTTTGTGCATGATACACATTTTCACGTTTAGGCGATGACACGATGATTGGTAACGTGTCATTCCCGCGAAAGCGGGAATCCCCTTGCAATTCGCTGTTCCCCTCATTCTGAGGGATCCCCGCTTTCGCGGGAATGACTGTATAAATCGTGTCTGTTGCAGGAATAGCAACGCTTACAGCGGAATGATTTTTCAATGCTTCAATCGTTCGGGTGATAATGTTTTCACTAATAAACGGACGGGCTGCATCGTGAATTAACAAATTACAGTCGGTAGTAATTCCACCCTCGTTCGGCGGAGGCTCCAGCCTCCGTCGCTCTATTCCGACAGGTTCTACCTGTCGTGTAGGCACAGTCTGCACAGATAATCCGACGGCGGTAGAACCGCCGCCGAACTGAGTTGTTATGTGGTTTTCCAATGCCAAAATTGCATTGTAACTCGAATCCATACGTTCTTCGCCACCAGCAATAATATCTATGATTTTCGGACGATTTCTAACATTCAGTAAACGCCTGGTATTGTCAATAAAATCACTGTGAACGACAATAAAGATACCGTCGATTAACGGATGTTTTTCAAATGTATCTATGCTGTGCTCTAAAATAGTTTTGCCATGCAACATCTCAAACTGCTTCGGTTGAGAAAGTCCCATTCGAGAGCCTTTTCCTGCGGCTAATATGGCAACGTAGTTTCGCACTTATTTCACTTTGTTCGGAAGTTCCATGCCATAGCCTTTTTTCTTGTCTTCGGCTTTGAGCCAAAAACCGAGCAGCATAGCCAACATGCCGAAACTTGCGAAAATCACCATCATCCACGTATAGCTGTAACTATCGCCTGCGGCAATGTCTATTCCAACATTGGTCGCTCTTAGTACAAACCCAATCAATATCGGTACGAAAAACAAGCCGATATTTTGTATCCAAAAAATAACGCCATAAGCAGAGCCAAGCACTTTGTCTTCAACCAATCTCGGAACAGCGGGCCAAAGTGCAGCCGGTACCAACGAAAACGAAATTCCAAGCAAAACAATTGCCGACAGGGCTAACGGGAACGAAAAATTAGGGAAAATTGCAAAAAATGAATGACAAACCACCATTAGTCCTGCGCCCCAAATCAGCATCGTAGCACCTTTTCCTTTAGAGTCCAAAAACCATCCTAAAAACGGTGTCAGTATCATTGCACCGACAGGGAAAAACATAAAAATACGGTTAGCCGCTATGGGCGAATCCACCAATCCGCTTTCTAACATGCCAAGTGCGAATTTTTGGAATGGAAAAATTGCCACATAATATAACACACATAATCCGGAGATAATCATAAACGCTTTTGATGCAAAAATTTGTTTGAGGTCAGAGAATTTGAATAGGTCTTCGGGAACATCGCTCTCTCTGTCTTGACGCTCGAGTTTTAGATCCATCAAAAAATATGCTCCAAACGACAAGACAACAATACACAGCGATAGTGCTGAAAGCGTTATCGTTGTTGAAAATCCGTAAAGGAGGGCAAATTCGGGCAATACGAAAAACACAAGACCGGCACCCAAACGTGCGATTGCCAAATTCATACCCATTGCCAATGCCATTTCTTTTCCCTTAAACCATTTTACAATGGCTTTGGGCACGGTGATTCCCGCCATTTCGAGACCAGCTCCGAAAATCGCAAAGCCAACGATTGCCACCTTTGCGGAAGCAGGAATCCTTGGCAAAAACGAACTGAAAAACTCATAGCCAAAACCACCATTGATAAACGTGTACGAAACACCATATGACTTGATAAATGCCCCAAACATCATCAAGAGTGCTGAGAGAATAGCCGTTCGTCGAACACCCATTTTGTCCAAAATAATTCCGGCAACAAGCATAAAACCAATGACATTCAGAAAGTATGCCGAGCCTGCTACTGTGCCGAATATATCGGGCGTCCAGCCGAAATCTCGTTCAAGTAAAATGCGAAATGGAGCTAATGCATCAATAAAAATGTATGCAAAAAGCATAGCAAAAGACATGAAAAAAATTGCCATCCACCGTGCAAAGGCTGATTCTCGAAGTGTGTTTTTGATAATTTCCGTCATAGTGGTAGTTTTTGTATGGTAAGTGTTTTTTGTGTTGTAAATTCAAAGACTTGTCCGTCTATTTCTAATGTTGCAGTTTTTTCTGAACAGCTTAATTCCACAGTGCTTTTCGGAGTTTTATTGGCGATTACACTCGCCATCGTAAATGCTTTTTCCAGACCGTCGCCAATCTGATAATTCCAAACTTCGTCGGGCAAAGCCAAGCGGTTTGGCTCGTTATAGATGGATTCTTCCGGTAGCTTTTTTAAGGTGTCGTAAAGATCCTGAACGGATAGGTTTTTCAGGGCTTCAACACAAACAGGATTGCGTTCGACGACTGCTTTCACAAAGGGTTGCCAATCCACCAAGTCCATTCTGCGAGCGGCAAACAAAGCTAATTCCGCTACTTCATTGCTTGAGGATTTTTGTTCAATTTCAGCGATGATTTCTTCTCTCGACATCAGTTCGGAAATCTCGACAGGATCTATGTTTACAAAGGTTTTGCTTTCACTTGGTAATTTTGGTTCGATATTCAAAAACGCATACAGCTCATCAAACAATTTACCCATACGTTCGCAATGCAAAGGTTCTGTAATGTTTTCTTCAAAGTAACGGCGTTTTTCGTCAAATGAAGCCTGCGGATTTTCGTTCAGATATTGTTCAAAAATGTTCAGCAATAATTTATCTTGTCTGCGAGCTAAACGAAATTCTTCGCCGCCAATTTCTGCAAAAAGTGCGTCTTTACTTGCATTTGTCAACTTGTTTTTACCATGTCGCTCGTATTCCAAAATTTTACAGAATTCAACATAGGATTGCTTGCCATTGCGAACATATTCGTACTGAAAACAACAGCAAAACTGCGGATCGGTACGCAAAAAATTCACAAAAGTTTCAAAGGTCAAGTCCATTTTCAAATAGCTTTTTAACGACTGCGAAAAATTTTGATAGGCGTCCGGCGAAATCGTTGCTTTGTCGTAAAATGTATGGATATGTCCGCTGATGTGTGAAACGATCGTGATTTTTTCGTTTTCGATGGCACGGCGTGCTTTTGCCGAAAGCAAGGTGCCATTGTACCACATGCTTTTGGTCACAATTCTGCGATTATTCGTGATAATTCCGTCTTTTTCCGTGATAAAATTTTGACTGTGCAGGGGCGTTGCGACCAAAAATATCTTTTCCAAAGGAATTTTTGCCACGATGAACATTGCTGCGGCGTACATGGTTCCAAGCGAAACGCACTCTCCGGCACCTGTTTGATACTCAGGTTTGTGGCGAAACGCATTCATGGCTTCGACCGTTTCTGTTTTCCAATAGGGAATGATGTCGCTGGTGTATTTGTCTAATCCAAAATGTTTGCGAATGTCAATGCTGAAGTAGTATTTATCACCTTCGTAGCCGAACAAAGCGTTGGACTGTGCCAAAGCATCGGCATCAATATATTCGGAAAATCTATCCAGTTCTTTCTTTTGGGTTGTTAATCCCCATGTCTCCAAATCCAAATTAAACGTGTAATTGTCCATGATGTACTGTTTCACACGGTTGATCTTGTAGGAAAACGATTTTGTTTCGATATCCTTAAACCAAGGGTCATCACGCCATTTCCAAATTTCCGGCGACATGATATTTGCCAAAACCAATGCATAAAACAAGTCCGGGAAAATAAAAATCTCCATATCCGAAAGCGTAAAAGCGGAGGATTGTTTTTCTAGTTTTTCAGCTAGTATTTTGTCCTGTTTCATTTTTTAGGTACAAAGGTACGACTTTTTTTTGGCATTTCAAAAAAATCTATTTCCCTAGCAATTTAAACATGTTTTTTTTGTAAGCCTCCACACCCGGTTGGTCGAACGGATTTACGCCTAAAACGTAGCCGCTCAAACCGCAACCGAACTCATAAAAATAAATCAATTGTCCAATGGTATAGGCAGAAATTTCTGGAATACTGATTTTTATGCTTGCAACTCCACCGTCGATATGTGCTAAAATCGTGCCGAGTTGTGCCATGGAATTGACGTAGCCCATACGTTTTCCGGCAACGAAATTCATGCCATCCAAATTTTCGGAATCGTTAGGAATTTCAATAGTTTCACGATTATTTTCGACCGACAAAACTGTTTCGAAAAGTATGCGTTCGCCTTCTTGAATGTATTGTCCCATGGAATGTAAATCGGAAGTGTTGTTCACTCCCGCAGGAAAAATCCCTTTGCCTTCTTTGCCTTCGCTCTCGCCGTAAAGTTGTTTCCACCACTCGGTTAAAAAGTATAAACGCGGATCGTAATTTACCATGATTTCAACCTTTTTTCCTTGTTGATACAGGGCATTTCGCAGGGCTGCGTAGTGCATCGCAGGGTTTTTCGAAAGTGTATTTTCGGAAGTTACAATCGCTTTCATATCTTGTGCACCTTTCACCAAACTGCGAATGTCGAAACCGGCAACAGCAATCGGCAAAAGTCCCACAGGCGTGAGTACAGAATAGCGTCCGCCCACATCATCGGGAACGATGTAGGTTTTGTAGCCTTCTTTGGTCGCCAGTGTTTTCAAAGCACCTCGCTCTTTGTCGGTAATGGCAACAATGCGAGATTTGGCTTCTTCTTTACCGTATTTTTTCTCGATATGATTTTTCAAAATTCGAAATGCAACGGCGGGTTCGGTGGTTGTTCCCGATTTGGAAATTACCGTCATTGCATAGTCGGTTTTGTCAAGAATAGCAAGCAGTTCGTGCATGTAATCCTCACTCAAGTGGTGTCCGGCGTAAATCACAAACGGGTCTTTTCTGTTCGAATCCAATGCTGCAAATTGATTCTGCAACGCCTCAATCACCGCACGAGCACCGAGATACGAGCCGCCAATACCAATCACAACAAACAACTTCGCTTTTTCACGCAAGTGTTTCGCAGTGATTTCGATATCTGCCAAAAATGTATCGTCAATTTCGTCGGGTAAACTAACCCAGCCGAGAAAATCATTGCCTTTTCCTGTTTTTTGGAGTAAATCTTGTTGTGCCTTTTGCAATGCGGGTTGTAAAGCATCAAGTTCGGATTGTTGAATGAAGTTTTCAACATGTTTTTGGTCAATAGAAATCGTTTTCATGTTCTTTTATTCTTGCAAAGTTAGTTATACACCAATAATTTTCACCAACACTCTTTTCGGGCGTTTTCCGTCGAATTCGCCATAAAAAATTTGTTCCCAAGTGCCGAAATCCAAGTGTCCGTTGGTTATTGCCACGACCACTTCACGTCCCATGATTTGTCGTTTGAGATGTGCATCGGCATTGTCTTCAAAACCATTGTGTCGATATTGTGAATGCGGTTTTTCCGGAGCCAATTTTTCGAGCCACACTTCGTAATCGTGGTGCAAACCGCTTTCATCGTCGTTGATAAACACACTTGAGGTTATGTGCATAGCGTTGCACAACACCAAACCCTCTTTGATTCCGCTTTCTCGCAAGCAAGCGTCCACATGTGGCGTAATGTTTATAAACTCACGACGATGCGAGGTGTTAAACGTTAATTCTTTTCGGTAGTGTTTCATAATTTCATAATTATTTGCTTTTGCAAAGATACAAAAAAAATAAAATTTCGTTTACAGTTATCAATAATTTCTGAAAGTTATCAACATTTTAACATTTTTTAAGGAATTTTTTATACGAAATTCGGCTTTTTTGCGTTTATATATACGAACGACATCCGTTCGAAACAAAATTTACCAATCAAACAAAATATTATGAAAAAAACACAGATAAGCCACCCACGAATAGAAGACCAAAAGCACTACAAAAAAATCGGAAAACTGCGAAAAGCAATCGCAACTCATATCGGCAGAAAATCAGCCGATATTTACATTGATGAAAACCACTTAAAGCACATTCTTTTACGACACAAAAGCGAGCTAGCAAAGATCGGATTTACGCCCGAAACGTTTCTTAATTTTGTGCTGAACGGATTCAATAGGATCTACAAGGGCAAGAGAGATGCACTCGTATTGGTGGTGTGGAACGGTGTACCAAAAGT
Organism: Bacteroidales bacterium; assembly: GCA_009785425.1. GTDB lineage: Bacteria > Bacteroidota > Bacteroidia > Bacteroidales > P3 > WRKV01. The sequence goes on from WQWI01000001.1 coordinate 6,394, forward strand.
GGCTGTTATTGAATTAAACCTTGCGTTGAAAAAAGAATTTTACGAGGTTTTAACAGCATTTATTAGAACAAAAAGCATGTTCAAAAAAGAAAATTTATTGTGGCAAAAAAAATGAAAGAAACTTGTTTTTCAAAAGAGCCACCCTCGTCTTTTGTAACCAGCTATCTACGCTCTGATTGCTCTCTGACTACCAACGTCGGGAATAATCGTAGTCCGCATGGGTTTGTGGCGAACTAAACAAGTTTCTTTCACACCACAAAGTTACAACATTTTCTTTAGTTTTGCAAATTTATTTTTCCTCTTCCAAAAATTATTCGTATTTTTGCAAAAAACAAATCAACATGATTACATTCAAAGACATCAAAAACTCTGAAGAGGTAAACAGTTACATTAAACAGGCGGACGCAACACTTGAAGCGCTAGGTTTTACCGAGCATAGTTTTGTACACGCAAACAAATGTGCCGTAACGGCCGGAAAGTTGCTCGAAGATTTAGGTTATAGCCCAAACGAAATAGAACAGGCAAAAATTGCCGCTTATATGCACGATATCGGCAACGTTATCAATCGTCAAGATCATGCTCAAAGTGGTGCAGTTATGGCGTTTCGTATTCTTGAAAAAAAGGGAATGAAACCGGAAGATGTTGCGGCGATCATAACCGCAATCGGCAACCACGACGAACGAACGGCTTTCCCTGTAAATGCCATTGCTGCTGCGGTTATTCTTGCCGACAAAACCGATGTGCGTCGCAGTCGCGTCCGTTGTCAATCCACGATTAACTTCGATATTCACGACAGAGTAAATTATGCTGTCGAAAAAAACGAGGTTAAACTGAACATCGAAGAGAAAACGTTTACGGCATATTTCACTATCGACACGGAAATCAGTTCTGTGATGGATTATTTTGAGATTTTTTTAGACAGAATGTTGCTTTGTCGTAGGGCTGCCGATTTTTTCGGACTTAAATTTAAACTTAACATAAACGGGAGTGATTTGTTGTAGGAAGAATATCGCATCTCTAAAAAGCAAAAAAAATGTCTGTTGTACGGCTTATTTTTAATCGGTTTATTCGGCAAAAGAATGTCGGTTATACGCGTCCTATCGTGCGAATAGCGACTGTCGGCGTGATTTTGAGTTGTATGGTCATGATTTTTTCGATTTGTATTTCGTTTGGATTTAAAAATGAAGTCAGTCGTCAAGTTTTTGGTTTTGCAGGACATTTGCGTATCGGACACCACCAAACATCAACAACCGGAATGCCTGAACCGATTTATCGGAACGTCATAGATTGGTCGGAGATAGAATTATTCGTAGGGGCGAGGCATACCTCGCCCCTACAATTCCACAGGCAAGCCGTTGCAACACAAATCGGATTGGCAAGAACCGATATTTACAACCACGGTGTTCATTTCAAAGGTGTTGATCAAGATTATGATTTTTCATTTTTTGAATCGTGTTTGGTTGAGGGAAGTATCCCAAATTTAACAGATTATACAACATCAAACGACGTCCTGATTTCTCGAACGCTGGCACGAATGCTGCATCTCGAATTGGGAGGAAGGCTTTTCGTTTACTTCGTTGACGGAACCCATGTGAGGGCACGAGCGTTCGACATTTCGGGAATTTACGAAAGCGGTTTTTCGACGTTCGACGAAAAAATGATTATCGGCGATCTTCGGCATGTTCAACGGCTAAACGACTGGGATGACGATGAAGTGGGTGGTTTCGAAATCATTTTGCCAAGTTCGGCAATTCGAAATTTGAATGATTATGCTAGAATATTCAACGTTTTTTTGCCTTTCGATTTAGTGGCTATTCCAATCACAGCCGACTTCCCGGAAACGTTTAATTGGCTTGAATTAATGGACATGAATGTGATCGTGATTTTAGTGATTATGGCATTGGTTATTGCTATTAGTTTGATTTCGGTTTTCTTGATTATGATTATCGAAAAAACGAGAGAAATCGGTATTTTCAAAACCATGGGCATGACTCTTTCAACCCTTCGTCGGCTTTTTGTTTGGAAAGTGATGTATATTGCCGGAAAAGGGATGCTGATCGGCAATTTTCTTGCTCTGACTTTGTGTTGGATTCAGAAAAATTATCAAATCATAACTTTAGACCCAACGGTGTATTATATTAAACACGTTCCGGTATACTTCGAGTGGTCGTGGTTAATTTTTAGCAATGTTGGAGTGCTTGCAGTTGTGTTTTTAGCGGTGCTTTTGCCAAGTATTGCTATTGGGAAAATCCGTGAAGCGGAAGCGGTAAAGTTTTCGTAAAAAATCTATACAGGGCTACTAATCCCTTATTTCCCTTCACCTTTCAGTACTGTTCCGACGGTATAAAACAAAATTTTCACATCGTTCGAAAGCGACATGTTGTCGATATATTGCAAGTCGAAATCCATACGCTCAATCATTTCATCTACCGACGAAGCATAGCCGTATTTGACTTCTCCCCACGATGTAACGCCGGGTTTTACACATAGCAAACGTTTGTATTCCGGTGCTTTTTTTACGATTTGATCAATGAAATATTGCCGTTCGGGACGAGGACCTACCAAACTCATATCACCTTTCAAAACATTCCAGAATTGAGGCAATTCATCAACGCGATACTTTCGCATAAAACGTCCAAAGAGTGTTACACGCTCATCGTTGTCACTTGAAAGCATCGGTAAGTTGTCGACTTCTGCATTTTCGTGCATGGAACGAAATTTGTACATCATGAATGGCTTTTCGTCTAAACCGATGCGCTCTTGCAAATAAAAAATGGGTCCTTTCGAGTCGCGCTTAATTTTCCAAATCACCAATAAAATCAAAGGGAAAAGCAAAACTATCATAACAATACTCAACACAATATCACCTATGCGTTTCAAGAAATTTTGCCATGCAGGAAGCGGGTCATCGTCCAGCAATAGCAAGAAATCATTGTTTTGAACTCTTTTTTGAATGCAATAGGTATGCACCATACGCCCGAAAAGCGTAAGTCCGAAATGCAAAACAAACAACATGAAAACATAGTTATAATACCAGTTGTAGCTTTCTACATAATCATCTAAAATCACAATGAAAAACAATACGATTACCCCGATAATCGTTTGACTTAACGTTTGCGTAAAGTCGGTAAACAACGTTTTTGCAAATGGTTTACGATAGTAACCATATGCCGAGTACAAAAACAACCAGCCGAGCGGGATAACGATCAAGCCTTGATAAAGACGAAGATCGTTCCAAACAACATCTAACGCATAGCTGAAACCTCCGCCTGTTTCCAACGATTTTCGATGAATAAAAAAGAGCATCCACGCCAAAACCGCCGACAAAAAATCAACTCCGACATAAAGACCCGCATGAATTTTTTTGGAATTCATTATCGCTTTAATTTTGTTGAGCTTGTAAGATCGGTTGAGGATTGAATTTCGTTCAAAATCTGATACGCTACTTCGAGAGCGTTATACCCATCAATGAAAGGAACTATGGTTTCTGTATCGTTTACAATTGCATCATAAAAACTACTCAGTTCGCTTTGTATTGCATTGCTTGGGACAATTTCCGGCTTTTCGATTTGAATGTGTTTTTGTCTGTCTTGCGGTAAGTCAATAATCATTGCAAACGGATCGTCTTTCGTGGCAGGTGTGATATCGTTTATACGAATAATTTCGGATTCTTTTTCTAAGAAGTCCACCGCAATATAAGCATCTTTTTGGAAAAAACGAGATTTTCGCAGATTTGCCATTGAAATTCGACTTGCTGTGATATTGGCTACACAGCCATTGTTAAATTCCAAGCGAACATTTGCAATATCAGGAGTTTCGCTGACAATCGCCACACCGCTTGCACTGATTTTTCGAACAGGTGAATTCACTACGCTCAAAATTAAATCAATATCGTGTATCATCAAATCCAAAACTACAGGAACATCCAATCCACGTGGGTTGAACATCGCCAAACGATGCGTTTCGATAAACATCGGATTTGAAATTTTGTCTTTTACTGCCAAAAACGCAGGATTGAAACGCTCGACATGTCCAACCTGAGTTTTCACGCCTGCCTCATTTGCCAAAGCCAAAAGTTTTTGAGCCTCCTGCGGCGTTGTTGTAATCGGTTTTTCAATAAAAACATGTTTCCCTTTCCGCAAGGCTAAAGAAGCAATTTCAAAATGTGAAACGGTTGGCGTAACAATATCAACCACATCAACAGCTTGGATAAGCTCCTCCAAATTTGAGAAAAGTTTGACACCTAATTCTACCTCTACTTTTGCAGAATTTTCCGCATCAACATCGTAAAAACCAACGATTTTGTACCTGTCTGAGAGTTCTTGAAGACATCTAAGGTGTATTTTGCCGAGATGTCCGGCACCAATAACTGCAATAGAAAGCATAGAGTGCAATTTTTTTGCAAAGATACGAAATCTATCAGAAATTACCAAATCCGAAATTTGCTAGTACCTCAAAATAAAATTTCGCCTATTATTTAGACAAAATAGCATTTTTCATTTTTTTTTCGTATCTTTGCACACCTTTATGAAAAATATACGAAATTTTTGTATCATTGCACACATTGATCACGGGAAAAGCACGCTGGCAGACCGTTTGCTCGAATATACCGGCACGCTTTCGGAACGTGATATGAAGTCGCAAGTGCTCGACAGCATGGACTTGGAGCAGGAAAAAGGCATAACGATTAAAAGTCATGCCATTCAAATGAAATATGTCCATAATGGCGAAGAATACTTGCTCAACCTCATCGACACGCCCGGACACGTGGACTTTTCCTACGAAGTGTCTCGTTCCATCGCTGCTTGCGAGGGGGCTTTGCTGATTGTTGATGCCACGCAGGGCATTCAGGCACAGACTATTTCAAATCTCTATTTGGCATTGGAAAACGATTTGGAAATTATTCCCGTGCTCAATAAAATGGATTTGGAAAATGCCATGCCCGAAGAAGTTAAAGACCAAATTGTGGATTTGGTGGGCTGTAAGCACGAGGAAATTCTTTCTGCAAGCGGAAAAACAGGTTTGGGTGTTCCCGAACTTTTGGAAGCAATTATTGAGCGAGTTCCTCAACCGAAAGGCGATGAAAATGCACCGTTGCAAGCCTTGATTTTCGACTCTGTTTTCAACTCATTCCGTGGAATTATTTCGTATTTCCGAATTTTTAACGGAACGCTCAAACACGGCGACCACGTGAAATTTGTGAACACAGGAAAATCTTATCATGCCGATGAAATCGGAGTTTTAAAACTTAAGCAAGAACGCCGTGAAGTTATGAAAGTCGGCGATGTCGGCTACATTATTTCAGGAATAAAAGCTGCTGCCGAAGTCAAAGTTGGCGATACGATTACGCACGTTGCAAACCCTTGCGAAAAAGCAATCGAAGGTTTTTCAGACGTAAAACCTATGGTTTTTGCGGGAATTTATCCCGTAGATACGGACGATTACGAAGAATTACGTTATGCTATCGAAAAACTGCAACTCAACGATGCTTCGCTGACGTTTGAGCCGGAATCTTCCGTTGCACTCGGATTCGGCTTCCGTTGCGGATTTTTAGGACTGCTTCACATGGAAATCATTCAAGAACGCTTGGAGCGAGAATTCAACATGAATGTGATTACGACCGTTCCTAACGTTTCGTACAGAGTTCATACGACCAAAGGCGAAGTGCTTGAAATTCACAACCCATCTGGGCTTCCGAATCAAAGCCTGGTTGATTTTATTGAAGAACCGTACATCAAAGCACAGGTTATCACAAAAGCGGAATATATCGGATCAATCATGACGCTCTGTATTCAAAAGCGTGGTGTTCTGAAAAATCAATCTTATATTTCATCGGATCGTTCGGAACTTACGTTTGAGATGCCTTTGGCTGAAATCGTGTTCGATTTTTATGATCGCTTAAAAAGTATTTCTCGAGGCTATGCTTCGTTCGATTATTATCCGAGCGGTTATCAACCCTCGAAACTGGCAAAACTTGAAATTTTGTTGAATGGCGATACTGTAGATGCGTTGTCAACACTAATTCACACGGATAATGCTTACAATTTTGGACGAAGAATGTGCGAAAAACTGAAAGAATTGATTCCGCGTCAGCAGTTTCAAGTCGCCATTCAAGCTGCAATCGGTTCAAAAATCATTGCTCGCGAAACCATCAGTGCTATGCGAAAAGACGTTACGGCAAAATGCTACGGAGGCGATATTACGCGAAAGCGGAAACTTTTGGAGAAGCAAAAAGAAGGTAAAAAACGTATGCGTCAAATCGGAACGGTAGAGGTGCCTCAGACTGCTTTTTTAGCGGTTTTGAAATTAGATTAACAAGAAAGCTCCGAATAAATCTCGTTAATAACACGCTCCAACAGCCAGGTCTCAAAAACAGGATATTCCTGTTCGTCAAATGTTGCGTGAAAATGTGCATGCACATAATTTATGCAAGTACGCCTGAAATCCAACAGTTCTTTCTGGTCTCTTGCAATTTTAGAGAGGTTGTGCAACAAAAATAATTCGTGCTTACTTAAAAGCAAATCCAAATAAGAGCGATCACCTTCTTTAGCCCTTTGAAGCATCTCCGATTCTTGGAGTATACAAAATTTCATAAACAATCTCAGTTATTAGTCACTCTTAAGATCCGAACAAATGTGTTTTGATCATTTTTACATCCGCTTTCAACTCCTGCAACTCCTCTTCTACCCGACGGTCTTTGTCTTTGTATCGGTAGATTTGTGAATCATTCATAATGCCCATCGTTGATTCTTCTTGATTTTGAAAAAGAACAGTAACTTCAACTTTTAAACTATCGGCAATTTGCTGCAGTCTAGAAATGGCAATATCGCTTTTGCCTTGCTCTATTTTATTGTAGGCTGTTAACGAAATTCCTATGTCGTTTGCAACATCTTCTTGAGTTCGCCCATTTAAGGCACGAATTCTCCGGATATTCTTCGAAAGATTATTGATATTCATAGAGCATAACGTTTGCGTTTTCAAAACACAAAGTTACGCATTAAAATCTATATTCTTAAACAACTTGAGCTTTGCATATTGCAAACTCAAACATTGTATTTTGGCGAAAGTACAAACTCAGAATTACATCTGAATGAAAAATCGTTTGAAGGTATCAAGAAAAAATCGTATCTTTGCAAAAGATTAATGCAAAAAAAACAAAACACATCAAAACTACTGCTCAATGCAGAAATTGTGAATGAAAACACTTCCTTCAAAGGACATCTTTTTATTCAAAACGAGGTTATCGAAAAAATTTTATCGGAAACTGACGATTATTCGGCGTTGATCTCTGAAGATACTGAAATTATTGACCTTTCGGGGTATCATGTTTTGCCCGGAGTGATTGACATACACGTGCATTTTCGTGAGCCCGGACTGACGCAAAAAGGCACTGTTTTTTCGGAAAGTCGTGCTGCCGTAGCCGGAGGTGTTACCTCTGCTTTGGAAATGCCAAATACAAATCCACCAACTCTAACTGAAAAATTATTGGATGAAAAACTTGCTATTGCCGAAAAAACTTCGTTTGTGAATTATGGTTTTTATATCGGTGTTTCGCAGAATAATTTAGATGATGTTTTGAATATAAATCCTCAAAAAGCCTGCGGAATCAAACTTTTCTTGGGCTCATCAACCGGAAATATGCTGATTGATGATGAGCAGATTTTGGATAAATTGTTTGCAGAAGCTCGTTTGCCTATCGTTGTTCACGCTGAAGATGAACACCGAATTTTAGAAAACACCGAACGCATTAAATCTCAATATGGCGAAAATCCGCCAATCTCTGTACACCCGATTATTCGTGATGTTGAAGCGTGTTATCAAAGCACGAAAAAAGCCATCGAATTAGCAAAAAAGCACAACACAAGATTGCACATTGCTCATCTCACAACAGCAAAAGAATTAGAGTTTTTTTCAACCACTCCCCTTTCGGAAAAACGCATCACGAGCGAAGTTTGCACACACCATCTTTGGTTTTCCGCTGATGACTACGAGCGGTTGGGTACAAAAATAAAATGCAATCCCGCTATAAAAACGCTTGAAAATAGGGAAGCCTTACGAAATGCCGTAAATTCGGGATTAATCGACATCATTGCGACTGATCATGCACCGCACACAAGCGAAGAAAAAGCACAATCTTACTTCAAGGCTCCGTCCGGTATTCCGCTTGTTCAGCACAATTTGCAAGCGTTGTTGGAGTTGGTGCATCAAGATGTTTTTTCATTGGAAACCATTGTTGAGAAAACTGCACATAATCCGGCAAAAATGTTTGGTTTTGCAAAGCGTGGCTTTATTCGCGAAGGCTATTTTGCAGACTTGGCTATAGTAGACATGAACTGTCCGCAAACCGTTGATTCTACGAATATATTTTATCATTGTGGCTGGTCTCCATTTGAAAGCTATACGTTCAATTCAAAAATTATTTGTACCTTTGTAAACGGAAACATGGTTTTTAAAAATTTCACAACACCCCAGTTCAATTTTTCTAATGCACATCAATTATGAAAAAACTCAGCATTCTCGCAATCATTTTTGTCTTAATTTTAAGCAGTTGCTCTCAAAGGCCTCGACCCTTTTTGAGTGAAAGACAAATGGTTGAATTGCTTACCGAGGTACACTTGATAGAAGCGACTTTGCAGCAAAAACAAAATCAGGGAGAATGTTTTGATTCTATGCGCTTATTCACAAGTGCAGCCTACGCCGAATTGTTCAACAGATTCGGCGTAACCCGAGAATCGTTCGAGGCAAATTTGCTATATCGCACGTATCGATCAAGAGATTTGGAACGAATTTACACGAGAGTTCGTGACAACTTGCAACGAAAGGCTGAAGAAAGTCGACAAAACGAACATAGTACCCTGGAACAAGTACTGGAAGCAACGCTTTAGTCTCTATAAAAACGGCACACCGAACGCCACAATTACAAGTGTGTAAAGCATCACTTCCGACAACCATTCTCGCTGGCTTCGACCAAGCCACTCCGCAATAAAAAATGCGGAAATCACAAACGATGTTGCCAGGTATACCAGTGCATGTTCAAACATAAATATCACAACAATAGCAGCCCAAAGCAAACCCAGCGTAGTTGCCATGATTTTCTTGCGTTGCGAAATCTCTTTGTTTTTTGCTCGAAAGTTCAGGAAACGCACTCCCACTAAGGAAAGCACTAATACCAACACCATAAAAATTTGAAAAGGTCGAGAGATTTGGAGGATTATGGAAAAATCCTCCAGTTTCGCTATCGGAATTAAAAATTCGGAAAGCACGCTCGTGTTTTCAGTTAAAGACGTCCATAAAAACAGTGCAAAAAACGGAAGTCCAAATCCTAAAGCGCCAATGAGCCATTCACGCCATTTATATATCGGATAAAATAGAAAAACAAAACACACAACAAAAGCAAACGGCAGTAATGACGGGGAAATCAGCGCAGCAAGTGCAAACAGTATTCCTACATTAAACACAAACTCGTAGGCTTCTTTTCTGTCGTAAATTTTAAATAAATATGAAAAACCACCAATGATAAAAAAGTTGGAAATCAAAAACGGATGCATCGTCTGCCAACTACTTTGTGCACTCATTAACACGATATAAACCAGTCCGATAAGCATTGGGTTTTTCGAAAGAGAGTGTGTTCTAAAAACTTCACTCAACATAAACGCTTGCAAGAATACGCACACAAAAGCGAGTGTTTTTGCGAGCATGGTATGAGTTTTTGTCCAATCAAACAATATGCTGTACAAAAACGTTTGCGACTCAACAATTTCGATTGGTATATCAATAAAAAAAGCCCGTCCCCAGAACGCAAGCATCAGCAAAATTGACAACATAAGTTGTGCCGAGTAATTGAATCTGATTAGACGAAGTAGCATGATGGACTTAATCTTTTGCAATTTTGGTCAATTCGGGTCGTCGCTCGTTCGTTCGTAGAACGGCTTGCTCTTGCTTCCATTCGGCAATTTTTGCATCATGTCCGGAAAGTAAAATTTCGGGAACTTTCCAACCTCGAAATTCCGCCGGTCGTGTGTAAACCGGATAGGAAAGCAATTCGTTTTGAAATGAATCGTTCAGTGCCGAAGTTTCATCGCCAATTACACCGGGGATTAGACGTGCAATGGCGTCTGTAATCAGCATGGCAGGTATCTCACCACCCGACAAAACAAAGTCGCCAATCGAATATTCTTTGGTAATAAAATGCTCTCTTACACGCTCGTCTACGCCTTTGTAATGTCCGCAAAGAATGATAATATTTTGTTTCAAAGAAAGCGTGTTGGCTTCTTTTTGATTGAAGAGTTGTCCGTCCGGAGTTGTGAAAATAATCTCATCGTACGCTCTTACCTCAGTCAATTGCTCAATACAATTTACGATTGGCTCAATCATCATGACCATTCCGGCTTCTCCGCCAAACGGATAATCATCTACGCGACGGTATTTGTTGGTTGCGAAATCTCGCAATTGATGTAGATAAATTTCAACTAACCCCTTTGTTTGTGCACGTTTCACGATGGAATGGTCAAACGGACCGGTAAACATTTCCGGGAATAGTGTGATGATATCGATTCTCATCGTTGGCGAATAATTTTCATTTTGGCTTCCAACAATGCAAGTTCTTGTTTAGCACGCAAAATTTTCTCTTCCACCTCTTTTTTCAATATATCTGCGTTTTTCGACTTGCTGAAAAATCCTAAATTATTTTCCCAAAGCAAGATGTCGTCTCGCATTTTTGCGATTTTATTTTGAAGCGAAAAAATATCCTTGTTCGACAATGCATTTGCGTCTTCCGGAGCTTGTATATTACTGAATTTTCCGGCAAATGCAGATGTTCGGAGCTCACCCGGCATAATATTCAAACTATCCATCAATGTGCTAATCGTTTGACGAAATTCATTGTGCAATCGATCTTTCTCCCGCAACGGAACATGTCCAATATCCATCCAACGTTTTTGAAAATCCTTGATAGCTTGCAACTGTTGAGGTTTTTCTGTATTTTCAAAAATCGCAGATTTTACTTCTTGGATTAGATCTTCTTTGAGTTTCAAGTTCTCCTTTTCTTTGCTTCGCGATTCGCTATAAAATGCGTCTTTCCTTTCAAAAAATTTGTCGCAAGCAGCACGAAAGCGTTTCCAAACTTTTTCGGTATGTTTTTTTGCCGTAGGACCGATGGTTTTCCATTCGTTTTGCAAAGCCAAAATTTCTTTGGTGGCATTTCTAAAATCCTCTTGTGCTGCAAGAGACTCAGCTTGAATGCAAAGATTGATTTTTCGATTCAGGTTTTCGAGTTGTTCATCTTTGACTTGTGAAAAAAACACACGCTTGCGTTCGAAAAATGTATTCAAAAACTCTTTCAAGTCACTCCAAATTTGCTCGTTTTTTGCAGTAGTAGCACGTCCGATTTGTTTCCAAAGATTGAGAATTTCGTTAATGGTATCGTTGGCTTTATTCCACTGGCTGATGCTTTCCAACGGGCGTTCAAGCAACTCTTGTACACGTGTTAAAAGTGCTTGCTTGGCTAAATAGTTTTGTTCGGCTTGTCCCTGCTGTGTTGCATAAAGTTCACGTCGTTTCTGATTTATTGCATCGGACGCAGTTTTGAAACGCTCCCAAACTTCCTCTTTTTTATCCATCGGAACAGGACCGATTTCTTTCCACGCATCATGGTATTCCTGCAACAACTTGAACGACCTATTGATAGAAGACTCCAAAAGCAATTCCTCCGCTTTTTCACAAAGTTCGACTTTTGCTTCCAGATTTTTTTTCAAATCTAAATCGCGCAAATCTTTGTTGATTTTGACTTTGTCGAAAAATTTCTCAACTAAAAAATGGTAGTTTTGCCAAAGATTATTAACCTCATTTTTCGGCACAGGACCGATTTCTTTCCATTTTTCTTGAAGTTTTTTGAACTCGTCGTAAGTTGTTTTCAAACTTTCTTCCGAATCAATCAATTGTCGCAACTCCTCTAATGCTGCTTGTTTGAGCTTCAAGTTTTCTTGTTTAATGCGTTCTTCCTCTTCTCTCAAACGGCGTTTTTCGGCATTCGATTTTGCATCGTCTTCGCTTACATTTTCCGAGTTTTCATCGTCTTTTTCCTCAACTTTTTCTTCTTCTGTGTCGATACTTACATTTTCGTCAAGAATTATTTCCTCGTTTGAGATAGCAGTTTCTTGTGCTTCAATTTCGGCTAAATTCGACAAAACGGTTTCATGAGAAACGTTGGTTTCTCCTGTGTTTTCAGGCTGTGTGTTTAGTTCTTCGTTCATAATTCAGATGGTTATCCCTTCCGTTGAAACGGAATTTGTAGTTAGTGTACAGTTTATTTGATTTTCGCTAATAAATCCGGTAAATTCCGAAGTGCGGCGAGTTCCCGCCACTTCTTTCTTGCCTCAATGGCGGGCATTCCGAAATAAGTCTTTCCGCCTTCGAGTGTTTTATCTACTGCTGATGTGGCTAAAAGAACAGCACCTTTTCCTACAACCAAATCTTTGTTCACAACGACCTGTCCCCAAATCACAACATCGTCTTCGATTTTTGTAACGCCTGCAATCGCAGAATGCGAACCAACCAAACAATTTTTTCCGATTATCGTATCGTGTCCAATTTGCACAAAATTATCCATTTTTGTGCCTTCGCCGATAATTGTATCGCCTGAAACGCCTTTGTCAATGCAAGTATTTGCTCCTATTTCCACACGATTTTCCACAATCACTTTTCCACTCGACAAAAACTTGCGATAACCTTCGGGCTTACGCTGAAAATAGTAAGCATCCGAGCCAATCACAGCACCCGAATGAATAATTACATCATCGCCGATTTCCGTATAATCATAAATACTCACATTGGCATGAATCACACAATTTTTCCCGATTTTGACATGATTTCCGATAAATACATTCGGCTGAATAATCGTGCCTTCGCCGATTTCCGCACTATCTGAAATCGCTTTGGAACATGGCTCAAACGGACGAAATTTTTGTGTCAGCTTATTGAAATCCGCAAACGGGTCTTCTGAAACCAACAAGGCTTTTCCCTCCGGACAAACGACCTCCGAGCTGTTGATCAAAATCGTTGTTGCCGCTGAATTTAACGCTTTTTCGTAATATTTAGGATGGTCAACAAACGTGATATCGCCGGCTTCAACCCGATGAATTTCGTTCATCCCTGTGATGACGAAATCGGGAGCACCAACAGCCTTAGCCCCTAAAAAATCAGCCAATTCGGCGAGTGTATAAGGTTTTGGAAATTTCATTTTCTGATTATTTATCGGAAACTCGTCCGCCGTATTCACTTGTTCGTGTATCAACTTTGATACGTTCGTTCATTTCGATGAACAACGGAACTTTAACGGTTGCACCGGTATCAATCGTTGCTTCTTTTGTTGCATTTGTTGAGGTATTGCCTTTTACGGCTGGCTCCGTGTAAGTTACAACAGCTTCGATGTAAGCGGGAAGTTCGCACAAAAGCGGAGTTTCTGTTTCGGCATGAACGGTAATCTCAACGTTAGAGCCGTCTTTAAGAAATTGCGGTGCGTTGATTTGATTTTCTTGAATGATGATTTGTTCAAACGTTTCGTTGTGCATAAACGTGTAGCCCATATCGTCTTTGTATAAAAACTGGTGAGGGCGACGTTCTACACGTGCGGTTTCTACACGCACTCCTGCAGTAAAAGTGTTTTCCAAAACACGTCCATCGCGAAGATTTTTAAGTTTTGTTCGTACGAAAGCCGGACCTTTTCCGGGTTTTACGTGTTGAAACTCTACAATTTGCCAAAGTCCGTTGTTAAAATCCAAACATAAACCGTTTTTGAAATCTGCTGTTGTTGCCATAAGTATTTTATCTGTTTTCAAGTTTTGAATTGCAAAGATACGAAAAAAAACGAATTATTTTGCAATTTTCCCACGCAAAATCACCGTTTCCACCTTATTATTTCCATAAGAATACGGCATAAATTCGTAATTCGGAATGGGTTTTGTGATGAAAACATTCGCAATTTTTCCTTTGGCAATACTTCCGAGTTGATCGCTCAAACCCATGGCGTATGCTGTGTTTATTGTCGTTGCATTTATCACTTCTTCGGGTAACATGCGATATTTGATGCAACCCAACGATTGAATCAACTGCATGTTCCCGGAAGGGGAAGAACCCGGATTGAAGTCGCTTGCCAACGCCACAGGCAAGCCTGCTTCCATCATTTTACGAACAGGCGAAAGCGGCAAATTCAAAAAGAACGCAGCACCGGGCAAAACTGTTGGCATCGTTTCCGAATTTAGCAAACACTCAATTTCTTCATCGCCAACGTATTCCAAGTGATCAACAGATAGCGCATTGTATTTTACGCCAACTTGAATACCTCCGGAAAAGTCCAATTCATTGGCATGAATTTTTGGACGTAAACCGTACTTTGCAGCCGCATTCAAAATTTTGTCGGTTTCTTCAACCGTAAAAAAACCTTTGTCGCAAAATACATCTACGAAGTCTGCTAAATTTTCCTCTGCGACACGTGGCAACATTTCGTTGATGACCAGATTCACATATTCGCCTTGACGACCACGATATTCCGTTGCAACAGCATGAGCGCCCAAAAAATTCGACTTAATGGAAACCGGTGTCAATTCTTTCAAACGGCGAATCACACGCAGCATTTTTAATTCGCCTTCGACAGACAAACCATAACCGCTTTTGATTTCGATTGCACCTGTTCCATAAGCAATCATTTCGTTGATGCGAGTCATTGCCGATTCGATTAATTCTTCTTCGGATGCGGCTTGCAGACGTTTTGCAGAATTTAAAATTCCACCGCCTTGTTTGGCAATTTCTTCGTAGGAAAGTCCTTTGATTTTGTTGATATATTCCAATTCGCGGCTTCCTGCGTACACAATATGTGTGTGTGAGTCGCAAAACGTTGGAAAAACCAAGCGATCTGTGGCATCAATTACTTCGCCAAAAAATTCGGGACAGTTGTCCATAGTTCCAAAATCTGCAATTTTTTCGTCTTTGATGAGTAAAAAAGCGTTGTCGATGGCCTCTATTTTCGCCATGTCCTTGCCCTTTACACAGGCTTTAGGACAGTGTTCGACTTGCACTAATTGTTTGATGTTTCTGACTAACATAATCGTATTTTCTGAATTTGCTACAAAAATACGACTTTTTACCCTTTTCTGCAAAAAAGTTATTAACAATTTCAAAAAGTCTGTTAATAATTCGTATCTTTGCACTATGGAAATTATTAACGCAAACACGAGACGAACGACGGGAAAATATATCCGTACAACGCAACCGCAAGCCTTTATCGAACAAGGAAAGCTACCACCTCAGGCGCTGGATATGGAAGCCGCTGTTTTGGGTGCTTTGATGCTCGAACAGGATGCAGCTACTAATGCAATAGACATTGTAAAACCCGATTATTTCTATAAACCCGAAAACCGCACAATCTTTGAAGCGATTTCCAAGCTTTTCAACGAATCGCAACCGATTGATATTTTAACGGTTACGAACAAACTGCGTGAGCTGGGAAAACTTGAAGAAGTCGGAGGTGCTTACTACATTTCGCAGTTGACTAATCGCGTTGCATCAACGGCAAACACGGAGACTTACGCACGAATTGTCGAGCAGAACTACATCAAACGAGAGTTGATTCGAATTTCGGCAGATATTACAAGAAATGCATACGATGAAACTGTCGATGTGATTGATACATTGGATAGTGCCGAAACAGACTTGCTGGCAATTGGCGAACAAAGTTTTAAAACCAACTATTCGGACATGGGAACGCTTGTGCGTAATGCGATTGAAGAAATTTCGTTCGCAAAATCACACGAAGAGGGGATTAGTGCAAATGCGGTTCCTTCCGGTTTTACTGCATTAGATCGAATCACGAATGGATTTCACCGATCGACTTTGATTATTTTGGCGGCACGTCCTGCAATGGGAAAAACAGCGTTTGCCTTGTCCATGGCGAGAGATATAGCAGTTAGGCAGGGAAAAGCCATCGCATTTTTCTCGCTGGAAATGTCGGATATGGAATTGGTAACACGTTTGATTTCGAGTGAAGCCGGCTTAAATGCACAAAAACTTAAAACCGGAAATTTGCAAGATTACGAATGGACACAGCTCATGACCAAAACAGATGGATTATCGAAAGCTCCCATATTTATTGATGATTCCGCAGCTTTGAACATGTTTGAGTTGCGTGCAAAATGTCGTCGTTTGAAACAAAAACACGACATTCAAATGGTATTTGTAGATTACTTGCAGTTAATGCAGGGAAGTTCGGATACACGCGGCAATCGTGAGCAGGAAATCAGTAAAATTTCACGACAACTGAAAGCGCTGGCAAAAGAATTAAAAATTCCGGTATTGGCTATGTCGCAGTTGAGTCGTGCGGTGGAGACCCGTGGAAACAGTAAAAAACCTCAACTGTCCGACCTTCGTGAATCCGGTGCAATTGAGCAGGATGCAGACATTGTAATGTTTATTCATCGTCCGGAATATTACGGTGTAAACGAGGATGAGAGTGGAAATTCTATGCTCGGAATGGCGGACATTTTGGTGGAAAAGCATCGTAGTGGTCCAACGGGAACAGCACGTTTGAGGTTTATCAAAGAATTTGCTAAATTTGCCAATCCCGATTATACGGATACAATGGTGGGAACATTTTCACAAAGTGACACAATCTCCGCAAACACTGCGTTTGAAGGCAACTCGTTTATCACAATGCAATCCAGTTTGAACAACATGCCGGAAGATGACAATGAAACTCCGTTTTAGTCGATACACTGACAAAAAAGTAGTATAAAATATAATGCAAATCAAAGAAAAAGCCCTCAAAACAATCAAATCCCTTGTTCAGCGTTTCGATGAGCAGAAAGAGTTCTATCAAAATAAGGACTACAACGAAACGCAAACTCGGCGTGATTTTATTGATCCGTTTTGGAAGGCACTCGGGTGGGACATTGACAACGAACAGGGTTATGCGGAAAGTTACAGAGAAGTTATTCACGAAGATCGTATCAAAATTGGTGGAGCAACCAAAGCTCCCGATTACTCGTTCCGACTTCCGGGCGGAAAGCGATTGTTTTTTCTTGAAGCGAAAAAACCAAGCGTAGCCATCAAAGACGATGCTGTTCCGGCATATCAAATTCGCCGTTACGGTTGGAGTGCGAAAATGCCGATTAGCGTAATTACCGATTTTGAAGAATTTGCAATTTACGATTGTTCCAATAAACCTAAACCAACCGACAAAGCAAGCGTTGGGCGAATAAAATATCTGACCTATTCCGACTACATCACTGAATTTGATTTTATTTGGGACACGTTTAGCAAAGAGCGTGTTCTGAAAGGCAGTTTCGACAAATATATTCAGAGCGACAAAAACAAAAAAGGAACGACTACCGTTGATAAAGAATTTTTGGACTCTCTCGACAAATGGCGTGTTGAACTTGCCCGAAACATTGCACTTCGCAACAATGTGAGCGAGGACGAACTGAATTTTTTGGTGCAAACCACGATTGACCGCATTATTTTTCTTAGAATTGCCGAAGATAGGGGCGTTGAACCTTACGAAGCATTGAGAAACGCTATCAATTCGGGCGATTTTTACTGCAATTTACTCATCAATTTTCACACAGCCGACCAAAAATACAATTCCGGATTGTTTGATTTCCGTAAGGATAAACTGAGCGAGAAAATTCAAATTGATAACAAAGTTATCAAGAGCATTATTGACGAATTGTATTACCCGAAATGTCCGTATGAATTTTCGGTTTTATCGGTTGAAATTTTGGGAAGTGCTTACGAACAATTTTTGGGCAAAACGATTTCGCTTTCAAAAGGCGGTCGTGCTACGATTGATGAAAAGCCCGAAGTACGCAAGTCTGGCGGAGTTTATTACACTCCGCAATATATTGTTGATTACATCGTAGAATATACCGTTGGAAAATTGATAAAAGGCAAAACGCCGAAAGAAGTTAGCAAAATCAAAATTGTTGATCCGGCTTGTGGAAGTGGAAGTTTTTTGATTGGTGCGTATCAATATCTGTTGAATTGGCACAAAGATTTTTATTCCGAAAACGGCAAGCTGAGCAAAGGCGGTAAAAACAACCCTTTGACACCAATGGGCGAATTGACCACCGCCAAAAAGAAAGAAATTTTACTCAACAACATTTTTGGTGTAGACTTGGACAGCAATGCCGTTGAAGTAACCAAACTTTCGCTTTTGCTCAAATGTATGGAAGGCGAAACCAAAGAGAGCATCGAGGCACAGTCCAAACTTTTTCATGACCGCATTTTGCCAACTTTGGACGATAATATCAAAAGCGGAAACAGTTTGATAGATCTTGATTACTACGACGGCGAATTGGATTTTGGCGACGAACGAAAAGTAAAACCGTTTTCGTGGCAAAAGGCTTTTCCGGAAGTGTTTAACAGAGATGTGCCGGAAGATAAGCGATCGTTCTACAAGGAGCAATATCAGAAAGTAAAAAAGAATTACGAATATGCTGAAAGTTTGATTGCACAAGCCGATACTTTAGAAGATTCCGGATTTTACAAAAAGCGTAATTCGGGATTTGATGTTGTGATTGGAAATCCGCCATACGTGAAGGTTTCCGACAAAAAGATTTTTGATTACTTCAACAATAAGTTTACTCATCAAGATTATCAACAGGATTTGTATTTGCTGTTTTTAGAGCAATACAAAAAGTTGTTGGTTTCGGGTGGTATGCTTGGTGTTATTATTCCAAACACGTGGTTGTTAAGCATCAAATTTAGAAACATCAGAAAATATCTCACTACGGAGTATTTTTGGCATAAAATAATGCACATAAAAGAGTACGTTTTTAAAGCCGTAGTTGATACACACGTGTTGATATTTGAGAAAAACAATCGCATAAAAAATTACGAAACAGAAATTGATGTCTTTGAAAAAGGCGAGATAAAACACCACCAATTTATTGACCAAAGCACGTTGCCGGACAATGGTGATGTGATAAACATTTTATCAAGCGAAAAAGAAAAAGTGTTGTTTGAGAAAATCAAGCGAAAATCTATTCAAATATCCGATATTTGTGAAACGTATTCTGGGATTACTTTGTTTGAGAAAGGGAAAGGAAATCCGCCACAAACAGCGGAAATAATGAGAGTAAAGCCTTATGTGTCTGAGAAAAAAAGTAAGCCAGCAGGTAAAGCTTGGTTACCACTTATGAGGGGAAGTTTGATGAATAAATATGTAAATTTGTGGGACAATAATTATTGGGTCAAATATGGTGAATGGCTTGCAGCACCACGCAATCCGGAAATTTTCAAAGCCAAAGAAAAAGTTATTGTACGTCAAACCAGCGACAGAATTATCGCTACTATAATTGGGGCAAACATTATTTGTCGTAAAAATTTACATATTGTTATTTCCAGTGAAATTAATCATAAATTTTTGTTGGGCATACTCAACTCAAAACTTACAGACTTTTATTATTATCAAATAAATCCCGAAAGAGGCGAAGCTCTTGCCGAAGTGAAGAAACAACACGTTGAACAATTACCAATTCCTGAAAATATTTCAAAAGAACAGCAAAAAGAAATCATAAAACATGTTGATCAACTTTTAAAACTCAACAGAGATTTGCAGGAGGCAACTGTTCCGAATCGTATTGAACAAATCAAGTCGAGAATTGAACACAGCGAGGATAAGATAAATGAAATCGTTTATGCATTGTATGGCTTAACGGATCCTGAAATTAAGATTGTTGAAAAATAATGTGAATATACAAAATGGCAAACAAAACAAATACAGTGGCAAAGGGTGATGCTTTTGAAAATAGAGTGTTTGTTAAGATTAAAGAATTAGTAGAGTTAGGCTATTTTGGTATTAACTCAGAACGCAGTTTTGTATATCAAAAAAAAGCATATAATGCAAAAAGTGGGAGAAAAATTATTTTTGATATTGTTATTGAAACTTATATGCCTAATGCAACAGAGCCTTTCTTGTTGACGTTGATAGAATGCAAAGACTATAATAATTCTATCTCTGTCGAAAAAATCAGCAAATTAGCGTATGATATTAGTGATGTTGGTGGACACAAAGGAATTTTTATCACAACAAGCAAATTTCAGAAAGGTGCTTTGAATGTTGCAAGAGCAGAAAAAATTGGACTTGCTGTAATGAATGATACAAATGACCTTGCATGGAAAGTTCAGCGAATCGGGAAACGCCATTATCAGATAAGGCAAGAAATAGAAGACTACATTTCCGATGCAGAAAATATGAATAAATACCCATTTCTTGCGGTATCAGGGTATTCTTACTACACCTCTTTGATTGATTTTGTTTCGGAGATAGTAGAACAAGAATTAAAACTACCTTTTAGTATTCCTTATCTCACACCGGAAGAAATAGAAGCAATCATTTCAAACACGTTTAAGCAAAAAAACAGAAATGATTTACGATATCGTATGAAAACAGAAGAACTTGTTGATTTTGCAAAAAATAAACTGAAAGTTAATCTGATTTTTGATAATGTATTAGAAGACGAAATAGGTCATTGTGACTTCCAGAATAATACAATATCAATCAGTAATACAATGTCTTATGGTTCTTCGAGATGGAGGTTTACTTTTGCACATGAAATAGGACACTATATATTACATCGTTATTTGTATGAAAAATACGGTGTTTCTATGGCAAATGATGACGAATCAAACATTGCCCTCAGTGGGCTGAGCGATAATTTAACTAAGCGATTAGAAATACAAGCCAATATATTTGCAACAAAAATATTAATTCCGGATGAAGCCCTTAAAGTAAACTACTACCTATTACACCAAGAAGAACTAGCTTTACCAAGATATCCGCAATTATATGTAGATAGACAACCTTGTAATATTGACGACTACTACTATATAACAGGAAAAATTGCAAATCATTTTAATGTTTCACGAGAGGTTGTAAAAAACAAACTCTTGGAATTTGGCTATTTGGTACAAAAGAATCCTGCAATTTAAAACCTGCGAAACGTAAAAAAACACGAACAAAGTGAGTGCCTTATCGCTGAAATTGCCAAAACGGAGTTTTTGGTCATAAAAAAAATGAACATTAATAAAAATAAATCCGTACCTTTGCAAAAACAATGAATCTCCGACGCCTAATAAGAAAAAACATTTACCTTTACAAGCCTTTCTACCGCTTGACGGCGATTGCTGTAATTGTTGCGGTTGCGGTAATTGTCGGCAGTCTTGTAGTCGGCGACTCCGTTCGAGGCACTTTGCTTCAGCGTGTTGAGGATCGACTAGGAAACACCGAAACGATTGTTTTTTCGAGGCAGTCGTTCATGGACGAAAAAATTCTTGAATCATTGCGTCATTCCCGCGCAGGTGGCTATCCCCTTGAAACAGGGCGATTGCAGGACAATCCCGCAATGACGACAAGGGGCATTTTACTAATGGACGGTTTTGTCTCCGTTTCCGGAAGACTTATACCTGTCATGGTTTGGGGTGTTGATGATTTGAATATAGAAGAGGGACAGGCAAAAATAAATCGTGCATTGCACAACGAAATAACCGTAGGAGCGAGGCATACCTCGCCCTCATCCATTGTTTTGCGACTACCCGCAGCAGGAATCGTACCAAGCGGCTCAATGTTCGTAACAGATGTTTATACAACAAGTTTGCGATTAGATCTGAGCGACATTGTGAGTGTCGAGCAAGGCGGAAATATCAGTTTGCAAAATGAACAGATCATACCGTTTAATATCTTTGTCAATCGTGCGGAACTGGCAGAAACCATGGAGGTTTCCGGAAGAATCAATGTTATTTTATCTGACCGGATTATTTCGAGAGAGGAATTCGCTCAGGCATGGAATTATGAAATTTCGGGACTGCGTGCTCTTCCTCGTCATTGCGGGCTTGACCCGCAATCCCCCTGCTTCAAGGGGATTCCCGCCTACGCGGGAATGACGACTATAACTTCCGACCGGGTTTTCATTCAAGATCAAGTTATTGAGACCCTCCGAAAAGATGATCTTTCAGCAAATCGTTTTTTTACCTATTTGGCAAACTCCATTCGTAAAAACGAAATAAGCATCCCATACTCGTTCATTACGGCTGTCGATTTTTTTGACGGACAACCTCTAAATCCTGATGAAGTCATTCTTTCGGATTATGCCGCTCGTAGGCTGAATGCACGTATTGGCGATACAATCTCCGTCAGCTATTTCATTTCTCAACGCTTTAGAACATTGAGTGTCGATTCGGTTTTTTTGAGAGTAAGTAGAGTTGTGCCGATTTCTCAACTTCAGGCAGATTCCGCCCTGCGAGCCGACTTCCCGGGATTGTCTAATGTCGATCGCTGTGCAGATTGGAACAGCGATTTGCCCATCAACATGAGTTTGATAACAGACGAACGTGAAGAATTTTGGCGAAGATATGCCAACACACCCAAAGCGATTGTACCATATATTACTTTAGCACCACGTTGGGAAAATGCATTTGGAAGTGCAACAGCTTTGCAGATCAGCGATGTAAGCAGCTTGAAAAACTTGACGCATGAAATGTTCGACATTACCTTGATTCACCCTCGCGAAACGGCGATTACTGCGGCAACATCGGGCGTAGATTTTTCAAGCTTATTTTTGGCACTTGGGTTTTTTATCATCATTTCCGCTGCGATGCTGATGATTGTCCCTTTGTCGGAAATGCTTTTCCGTCGTCGAAAAGAATTGCATTTGCTGAAAGCCATCGGATTTTCCAACAAGCGAATTTTGCGACTGCTTTGGCGTGAAATAAATCCTGTTGTTTGGATTTCCGCTATCGGTGGTGTGATTGCCGGATTGCTGTACACATCTTTGGTTTTATTTTTACTTGGAAATGTTTGGCGAGGTGCCACGCATACCGATGGATTTGGGCTTTTTCCTAATTTTGCAACTGTTTTGGGTGGATTGATTGTTGGGGTGATTTTATCGCTATTTTTAGTGTACTTCGTCATTCGAAAAAGTACGGGGGCGTTTCGACTACGCTCAACGACCCGGCAGGTGGCTGAGCGTAGTCGAAGCCACACCTCGCACCTCGCACCCTTTGGCTTTCGCCGTTTAATCAGTGCTTCACTACGCTACAAGAAAAAACAGGCTCTTTTATCGTTTGTAACATTGGCTTGCGGTGTACTCATTGTTTTCTCGGTAGGGCTTAATCGGCAAGGATTTGCCGACAGTTCGCAAATTCGTACTGCAACAGGAGGCTTTGCTCTTTGGGCTGAAACAAGCGTACCTATTTTTCACAACATTCAAACAGAGGACGGGCGCTCGAGATTGGGATTAATGAATTTGAGCAACAATGCACATGTCTTGCAGCTGTTGAAATATAGTGCTGATGATGCAAGTTGTTTGAATTTGAATCGGGTGGAAACACCGAATGTTTTGGGAATAGAGATGACCGATTTGATAGATGCGGATTTCCGGATTACCCGAACGATTTTTGATGGTTCCCGTTCCCGTAGAGACGCAATGCATTGCATCTCTACAATTGATAATTTCACAACCACCCACAACGGTGTAATTCCTGCATTGATTGACGAAACCGTTTTAACGTGGACATTGATGCGACGGCTGGGCGATACGCTTGTGTATTTGGGCGAAAGAGGCGATACCGTGTTGATACAAATCGCGGGAACACTTGATAATTCCATCTTTCAAGGACATATTTTGATTGACAAAAATTTATTTTCCGAAACGTGGAGCGAAATCTCGGGTAGTGAGATTATGTTGGTCAATGTGCCGGAACAAGAGATTGAGGCTACAAAAATACTTCTCTCACAAGCCTTGAATATGTTCGGAATTCGGGTAATGACAACCAACGAGCGCATGCGATTATTTTACAGTGTAACCGATACGTACCTCACGATCTTCCTAACTTTGGGAGGTTTGGGTTTATTGCTCGGAATTTTCAGTCTTATCATCGTTGTTCGCAAAAACTTATTGGCTCGAACGAAAGAAATCACACTTTACCGCTCACTCGGCTTCAACAAAAAACGCTTGCAAGATTTGCTCTACAAAGAAAATATCATCGTTCCGCTTTCCGCTATTCTTACAGGTGCATTGGGCTCTCTGTTTGGTGTGTTTTTGGGTTTCGGAAATGTGAGTATTTGGGTTTGGTTGATGGCGATTATGTTTTTGGTGGGATTTATTTTTTCGGTAATTATTTTCGTTAAGACTACGGTGAGGAACTATTTGCAAAAATAGGCATCCTAATTCTAGATCTTGAGCCTAAAAAAATGCTAAAATGTTGAAAACTTCTTAAATTTGCCCAATAAACTTGCCCAAATCTCAATTTATTTTTGTATCTTTGTGGGAAATTAAACAAAATCACACTATGAAAGATTTAAAAAACTACATCGAAACCAACAAAGACCGTTTTTTGCAAGAACTATTCGGTCTAATTCGTATCCCTTCTATCAGTTCGGGAGGCAAAATGGAAGATATGGTGGCTTGTGCCGAGTATCTTAAAAAATCGCTTTTGGAAGCGGGCGTTGATAAAGCGGAAGTGATGCCGACAAAAGGCAATCCGGTTGTTTATGCGGAAAAAATCGTTGACCCGAAACTAAAAACTGTTTTGGTTTACGGACATTATGATGTGATGCCTGCCGATCCGATTGATTTGTGGAAATCTCCGCCGTTTGAGCCTGAAGTCAGAGACGGAAAAATCTACGCTCGTGGTGCAAACGATGACAAAGGTCAGTTGTTTATGCATGCGAAAGCTTTCGAATTTATGATAAAAACCAACCAACTGCCGTGCAACGTAAAGTTCATGCTTGAGGGCGAAGAAGAAATCGGTTCTCCGAATTTGGAAGCGTGGTGCGTTGAACACAAAGAGATGTTGAAAGCCGATGTGATTTTGGTTTCCGACACAGGTATGATTGCTAAAGATATCCCTGCAATCACTACGGGATTGCGAGGTATGAGCAAAGTAGAAGTAGAAGTAGTCGGGCCAAACAAAGACTTACATTCAGGTCTATTTGGTGGTGCAGTAGCTAATCCGGCTAATATCTTGACCAAAATGCTTGCCGATTTATTTGACGAAAATAACCGTATCACGATTCCGGGATTTTACGATGATGTGATCGAAATTTCTGCCGAAGAGCGTGCAGCAATGGCAAAAGCACCATTCTCGCAAGAAGCGTACAACAAAGCATTAGACATTGCAGAAGAGTGTGGCGAAAAAGGATTTTCAACCAACGAACGCACCGGTATTCGTCCAACGTTAGACATAAACGGAATTTGGTCGGGCTACATCGGCGAGGGTTCAAAAACAATCGTGCCATCTGTGGCAAATGCTAAAATTTCTATGCGCTTGGTGCCGGCACAAGATAATGTGAAAATTGCCGAACTTTTCAAAAAACATTTTGAAGCGGTTGCCCCTAAATGTGTAAAAGTGAACGTTACCGTATTGCCGGGTGGGCAAGCTTACGTTTCGCCAATTGATATGCCGGCTTACAAAGCAGCTGAAAAAGCTTACGAAAAAGTTTATGGAGAAACACCGATTCCTGTACGAAGCGGAGGAAGTATTCCAATCATTGCGACTTTTGAAAAAGTGCTTGGTTTGAAATCCATTTTAATGGGATTCGGCTTAGAAGAAGACGCTATTCACTCGCCAAATGAAAGTTTCGACTTGGAGCGCTTCTACAAAGGGATTGAAACGATACCTTACTTTTATGAGGCATTTGCTGCTGAGTAAGAAAAACCTTATGAAATTCCGTGCGTAGATAATATGCGCGGAATTTTGTTATTTTGAAAGGGTATTGCTAATTAGGTATAGATTCCCATTTAGTTGCGTATTGAATATCAGTAATTTGTGTTTTGCAGAATGCCCGATATCTATACCTAATTAGTAATACCCACGATAATTGTCTCTCTTTGCAACGGAAATCCAGAACTGTTTTTCAAGGTAAAAAAGGAGTGAACAGATTTCTTCCGACCACTCCTGATAATTATTTGCCCTTACATTTCTCCAGCCATGTAAATCTCAAAATTACTTTGAGATTTGCATACTTGGTTTTTTTTTCGTATCTTTGCAAAAGCAATCTAAATGTGAAGAAAATGTACCTCAGTAGAAAGATAGAAAGCACTATTATCGAATCCGTTAATGACTTTCCCGTCACAGCAATTGTCGGACCACGCCAGTGTGGAAAATCAACGCTGGTCAAACATATTGCATCGCAACTACAAAAAGATGTATTATACCTTGATTTGGAGCGTCCGTCCGATTTGCTAAAACTTGAAAATGCCGAATGGTTTTTGTCCTCACAAAAAGACAAACTCATTTGTATTGATGAAATACAGCGGCACCCTGAGCTGTTTCCGTTAATCCGAAGTTTGGTTGACGAATGGAACCGACCGGGTTGTTTTCTGGTGTTAGGCTCTGCCTCTCGCGATTTGCTCAAACAAAGTTCCGAATCATTAGCCGGACGAATTGTTTATCGCCCTTTAACCCCATTTCTATTTTCAGAAATCAATGGGCATCGCACGCTTGAACAGTATTTTGAACGTGGTGGATTTCCTCGAAGTTTACTCGGCAAAAGCAATGCCTTTTCTTTTGAGTGGCGACAGAGTTTTATATCTACCTTTCTTGAAAGAGATTTGTTACAGTGGAGTAATTTCACACCTGCAACGATGCAACGCGTATGGCAAATGCTTGCACATTTCAACGGTCAAACCGTTAATTATTCCCATTTGGGAAATGCACTTGGGGTTAGCAATCAAACTGTGAAAAACTATATTGATTTGTTGGAAAGCACCTATATGGTTCACGTTGTACAACCCTACACTTCAAATCTCGGAAAACGGTTGGTTAAAGCACCAAAAGTTTATGTCGCCGATGCGGGAATAACGGCGGCTTTGCTTGGCGTACAGTCGTTTCAGGACTTGTCGGGACACCCCTCTTTTGGAGCAATATGGGAACAGATTGTTCTTTCTAACCTAAAAGGAGCGTTTCCTGATGCCGAATTGTTTTATTACCGAACAACAGGTGGAGCAGAAATAGATTTTGTGGTAAAATTGCACAACAAAATCTTTGCTGTTGAGTGCAAAGCCTCGTTCACGCCAACACTGGCAAAAGGAAATTATTTCGCCATAGAGGACATTGCTCCTAATCATACATTTGTGGTTTCTCCGTTGTCTGAAAGTTGGTCAATGACAAAAAACATTGATGTGGTTTCTCTTTTAGATTTCTTGAATGCGATTTAATTGATGGGTATTGCTAATTAGGTATAGATTTTCATGCAATTGCATATTAAGTATCAGTAACTTGTGTTTTGCAGAATGCCCGATATCCATACCTAATAATACCTATCTATCGAACAATTCGGGCTTGATAAACTGTTCGGTTATTTCTTCTGTCAGTTACGACTAACTCAAAACTGTGCTCGCCACTTGGCAGACTGGTGTGCTCTAATGTGCCTCGCAAAGTATTTGTTTTTGCATCGAACTCCATCAAAAACCAACGTCCGTTTATGGTTGCACGGTAACTTTCGATTCCTGAAAAATCGTCTGTTATCCGAAAGGTAACGGTGTTCTGCGTTTCCGGAATGAGGTTGTTTCGTATATTAACCGGTGTAATTTCCGGTGCGATGGTATCAAGAAGAACGGCAAACGTACCGAATCGTCTGACATTATGCGTAACAAATCCGTTCTCAAATCGTCCGCCATAAGCAACCCATTCACTGTTTCTTCTATTCCATCTAGCGATTAAGGCTTTACTTTCAAGATTTTGAGGTAATCCGACAGGTCTTATACTCAACGTATAACTGGTGTGTACCGGTGTTCCGGAACGGTGAACATGATGAATGTCAGAAAAAATCTGAGAGTCTGTTGAGGTTTCAACTCTGTATTCAAAATGAATTGACTCGTAAAGTGCCATTTGTGGAATAACCACGCGAATACCTTCATCTTGAAATGTATTGCTGACCATGTGAGAAAACAAGCGTCCTCGTTCAATTTCCGGAGAAAAAATAGGTTTGATAGATTCCATTTGGTCGTCCACTAACAGAACAACGTTCAAAATACTTGTATTTCCGGCGAAATCCGCAGCCTCAATCCGTAAATTATGCACACCGTTTTCGACAAATCGAAATATACCTCGATTATGAACTTTTTCGTAGATATTTAGGCGATTTCCGGGCAACACGTGTGTCCACTGTATGCGTTGTCCGGTACTGTCAAAGTGCGCATAATCAATAAATGCATTGAGAAAGCGCCTGTGAGCAAACGGCATCTCGTCTAATCTCCACGCAAATTTCAATTGATCATCAAGAAAAACCTGTTTGGTGTATAATCCTAAAATACCCGAAGCGTATGCTCTGTCTGTTGCTTGAATTCCGAATGCAAACTGTCCGAAAACACGAATGGTATCAAGGGTTATCGAACAATTTGTTCCTCTGCAGGTAACCGGAAAATGAAGCGGAGTTTGTTGTCCGTTGACTAACGAATTTTGTCCGTTCGGATAAACAACAAACGTTGAAATTGTCGGCGGGATATTGTCTCTCACGACAAATCCGAAACGACCGGGATGTAAAGCATTTGTTCCGCCTTGATTTCGTAATTCGAAGTGTAGATGCGGTCCACTGGACGAGCCGGTATTTCCCGACCAACCGATTAAATCGCCTTTTCGGAATTGTATGCGTTCTATAGATTCAAAATTTGTCAAATTCAACTCGAAAGATTCCTGTGCATAATGCTGTGCTCTTACCACGCGTTCAATTTCAGGAATAAATCTCGACAAATGTGCGTAAACACTCATTATTCCGTTTGCATGTGAAATGTACAAAGCCTTTCCGAAACCCGTTGCAGAAACTACAACACGAGTCAATGTTCCATCGGCAACAGCGAAAATCGGCAAGCCTTCCCTTTGCTGTGTTCTAAAATCTACTCCGGCGTGAAAAGCATTGTTTCGCAATTCGGCAAACGAAGACGAAAACTGCCATGGGATATTCAAAGGATTTCCAAAATTTGTAAGCTGTTGCTGTGCCAACAAGCTACCCGAACCAACCAAACATACGACTACAACGATATTTCGCAGACTTGCCAACAACTTAAAGCCCGTTTTTACATAGTATTTCATGATACAAAATTACGAAAAATCTCCCAAACTCGCAAATTATTATGATGCAGCTCGCATCAACCTGTTTCGTATCGCACGTCCAACACCTGTGTCGGGAGGTAGTACGGCGATAATGCGAACACAGCCGTTTTGTGCCATTTCATGCATGGTTCGATAGAGATTTTGTGCGTAGTCTGCTGTGTCTTTGAACAGACGTACGTCCCAATGTTCAGGTGCATCGAAATTTTGTAAAGTCATCACGCCAATGCGTTGACATGGCACGGATTGCAAATCCGCGCCAGCGGTTTTAATTTCTGCTGGCGCGGATTTGTAATCCGTGCCAATTCCACTCCCTTTCCGCCCGCCAGCGGGGGATATTTCAGATACCTGTTCTACCAAAGTTAGTGGTATTTCTGGCTGGTAGTGCTTGTGTTTTTGCCCGGGACTTTGTGGAGCCTCGTTTTCATTTACACGATCTGAAACAGTAATTTTTTGCCCCAAACACTCTTCTAATTGTTCTATGGATATTGATCCGGTGCGAAACAATTTAACTTCGCCGTCAAAAACACCAACAACGGTAGATTCCAAGCCACATTCAATATCATCGGATTCGATAATCCCGTCAATCCGACCGTTCAGATCTCGCAGTACCATATCAGCAGTTGTCGGCGATAACTTTCCGGAGATATTTGCAGACGGTGCTGCAACGGGAATGCCGCATGCTTTCAAAAATTCTCGTGCCACCGGATGACTCGGAATACGCACACCTACGGAGTCCAAACCTGCTGTTGCCGTATCACAAATAATCGACTTTTTTTTCAGAACTACCGTGATAGGTCCGGGCGAAAAGGTTTCAAATATTTTTTTTGAAATCGGACACAGGTATGCCACCTCTTCTATTGCCTCAATATCACAGACATGTACAATAAACGGATTGTCGCTTGGACGCCCTTTGGCGAGATAAATTTTGCGTGATGCTGTTTCGCTTGTTGCGTCTGCACCTAATCCGTAAACGGTCTCAGTTGGGAACGCAATCAATCCGCTGTTGTGTATGACTTTCGCGGCATCTGATAATTCGTCCGGAGTATATCTTTTTGTCTCTTTCACCATGCAAAGGTACGTTTTTTTTTTGAAAGCTTGGTATATTCAAAAAAAATCGTATCTTTGCAAAAACAAAAATCTGAATCAATATGAAAAACACACACAAATTTTTAGCAATTGCCTTGACAGTGATCTTGTCAATCGCACATTTTAATGTTGAAGCCTGCACAAGTTTCTTGATTACTCGAGGTGCTTCCGCAGATGGCACAACCATGATTACCTATGCTGCCGATGCGCATTGGATCTACGGAGAACTGTATTTCCGTCCGGCGGCAACGCATCCTCCGGGAACGATGTACTTCGTTCGTCATTGGCATCACGGCAGACCAATGGGCTATATCAGACAAGCCCCGCAAACGTATCAAGTTGTTGGAAACATGAACGAACATGGTTTGGCAATCAGTGAAACCACTTTTGGCGGACGTCCCGAACTTCACGGTGAAAGAACTATCGAACGTGGCGGAACAGCAATTATCGACTACGGTAATTTGATTTACATCACGCTGCAACGTGCAAGAAATGCTCGTCAAGCGATCAGAGTTATCCACGAATTAACGACTGAGTGGGGCTATGCTTCTTCAGGAGAATCGTTTTCGATCATGGATGCTGACGAAGTTTGGCACATGGAGCTTATGGGTATGGGCGTCGAAAATCCGGTTGCGAGAAATCGAAGAAACGGTATTGTTTGGGTCGCCAAAAGAATTCCTGACGGATACATTGGCGGACACGCCAACCACGCTCGTATCACGACTTTCCCGGAAGCAGCTGCAAGACCGGGCAGAACACCGAGAGTGATCACGTGTAGAAATATCAACATGCTTGAAACTACGCCGTCTATCGAAGTGATTTATGCACACGATGTTGTACAATATGCAAGAGACATTGGTATTTTCACCGGAACTCATGCACAATTTAGTTTCTCTGATGTTTATGCTCCACTTGATTTCGGCAGTCAGCGTTTTTGCGAAGCACGCGTTTGGGCAGGGTTTAGAAGAGCAAACAGAGAACTTATGGAACCATTCGAAGCATACGCTCGCGGGGATGTTCCCGGACCACGTATGCCACTCTTCATCAGACCGGATCGCCCACTAACTTTGGCAGATGTAAAAGGTATGATGCGTGATCTTTATGAAGGAACGTCTATGTGTATGGCTCAAGACGGCGATGTTGGAGCAGGTCCATGGGGAATGCCATACCGCCCTCGTCCAATGCGTTGGACTGTGTGCGAAAGTGGCGAAGGACAAGTATTTGTTCACGAACGTGCGATTTCTACACAACAAACCGCATTCTCGTTTGTAGCTCAAGGCAGAGCACAACAACCGGCTTTGATTGGCGGACGACCAAATCCACTCAGAGGTATTCTTTGGTTCGGTGTTGATGCTACTTCTACAACCGTTTGGGTACCGATGTATGCCGGAATCAACGAAGTTCCATTGCACTTCAGAGTAGGAAACGGAAGCAAGGTTGAATTTTCCGAAACGTCTGCGTTTTGGTTGATGAATTTGGTTTCAAATTTTGCTTGGTTGCGTTGGAGAGATATGATTGTGGATATCAGACGTGTACAGCAACAATTAGAAGAAGGCTTTAGACAAAGAGTTGCCGAAAACGACAGAAACTGGGCAAATATAACCGACCATGCTCAATTAGTACGACTAACTACGGATTTCTCAAGAGAGCAAACGCAAATCATGTTCGATACTTGGACGTTATTGCAACGCTATCTTTTGATAAAATTTGTGGACGGAAACATCGCAAGAGAGGTTATTCGTGATGCGAATGCGCCATTCCCATACGATCGTGAATTTAAGGTGTTCCCGTATGCTGAACGTTATGGTAGCCAGATAATTCAATACCCACCGTATCACCCGAGATTTCCGGATTGGTTCTATCAGCAAATCGTTGACCAGATCGGTTCTCGCATTCAGTGGATTGATCACGACTAAACATAAGTGATAACAGATAACCGACAACTTACATTGGCGATTGGCAAATTGTAAGTTGTCGGTTTCAGTAACTATAAACTATCAACCGTAAAAATGTCGGATTCTCTTTACGTGGGTGTGTTCGGAACGGAAGTTAAGACCAAGCATATTCCTTACTTCAACAGGTTGCTTGAGGCTATCCAAAAAGGTGGTTTTACAGGAGTCCTTTACCAGCCTTTTGCAGAGTGGTGCCTCGCACAGGGTTTGATAAAACCTCCCGTTGCGACATTCTCATCGGCTGAAGAATTGAAAGAAGATGTTCATTTTTTGATTTCTCTCGGTGGAGATGGAACGTTTTTGGATACTATTCCGTTTATTCGAGATTCGAAAATACCTGTAGCAGGTTTAAATTTCGGAACCCTGGGGTTTTTAACCCTCATTGATGCCAATCATTTGGAACAAGCATTTGAAGATTTGTGTTCGAAAAACTACGACATAGAATCTCGCAGTCTGTTAAGTATTCGTTCTGAAAGAAACATCCCGGAGCCTTTTGCTCTAAACGACATCGTATTCAGAAGTGAAAAATTCGGACTGCTTCATGTTGATGTTTATGTGGACGGAAAATTTCTAAACACGTATTTTGGTGACGGGTTGATTATTTCCACTCCAACGGGTTCAACGGCTTACAATCTCAGTTGCGGAGGACCGATTTTACTTCCCGAAAATCAAAATTTTATTCTCACGCCAATCGCATCTCACACGCTAACCGTACGACCCTTAGTCATTCCCGACACATCGAAAATCGAAGTTCGAGTTACCGGAAACGAACCACAATATCTTACCACGTTAGATTCTCGAAGATTTTTGTATCAAGGCGAACAAACATTTTTTATTAAAAGCACCTTTCTCGATAAGCACGATTCGTTTGAGAAATCAGCCTTTTTTTGATACCATTCGCACCAAATTGATGTGGGGGCAGGATACTCGAAAAAAATTGTAGGAAACCTCAAAACCTCAAACAACTATGAACAAAATACACAGATTTTTGGCAATAGGTTTGACAGTAATTTTGTCTGTCACACATTTTAATGTTGAAGCCTGCACAAGTTTCTTGATTACTCGTGGCGCTTCCGCAGATGGTACAACCATGATTACCTATGCGGCTGATGGACACGGTTTTTACGGAGAATTGTACTTCCGCCCGGCGGCAACTCATCCTCCGGGAAGCTGGTATTACGTTAAACACTGGCATCACGGAAGACCAATGGGCAGAATTAGGCAAGTCGCACAAACGTATCAAGTTGTAGGAAACATGAACGAACACGGCTTGGCAATCAGCGAAAGCACTTTTGGCGGACGCTCCGAACTTCATGGTGAACGCATCATTGAACGTGGCGGTACAGCAATTATCGACTATGGTAATTTGATTTACATTACGTTGCAACGTGCAAGAAATGCTCGTCAAGCAATTCGAATTATGCACGAATTGACACTCGAATGGGGGTATGCCTCTTCAGGAGAATCGTTTTCGATTATGGATCCGTATGAAGTTTGGCACATGGAACTTATCGGTATGGGTGTCGAAAATCCTGTTGCGAGAAATCGAAGAAACGGTATTGTTTGGGTCGCCAAACGTATTCCTGACGGATACATTTCCGGACACGCCAACCACGCTCGTATTACGACATTCCCGGAAGCACCGGCAAGACCGGGCAGAACGCCGAGAGTTATCACGTGTAGGAATATCAACATGCTTGAAAACACGCCATCTATCGAAGTGATTTACGCACATGACATTGTACAATACGCAAGAGATATCGGCATTTTTACCGGAACTCATGCACAATTTAGTTTTTCAGATGTTTATGCCCCGCTTGATTTCGGTGCAATGCGTTTTTGCGAAGCACGTGTTTGGTCGGGATTTAGAAAAGCAAATCCTGAACTAATGGCACCATTCGAAAGATATGCACGTGGCGAAGACCCATCGGTGCGTATGCCGCTTTGGATTAGACCGGATCGCCCGCTCACGCTGGCAGATGTAAAATGTATGATGCGTGATCATTTTCAAGGAACATCCCTGTGTATGGTACAAGAAGGAGATATTGGTGCCGGTCCTTGGGGATTGCCTTATCGCGCACGTCCAATGCGTTGGACAGTGTGCGAAAGTGGCGAAGGACAGGTATTTGTCCACGAACGCGCGATTTCTACACAGCAAACCGGATTTTCGTTTGTGGCTCAAGGCAGATCGCAACAGCCGGTTTTAGTCGGCGGACAACCAAACCCATTGAGAGGTATTCTTTGGTTTGGAGTTGATGATACTTACACAACCGTTTGGGTGCCGATGTATGCCGGAATCAACGAAGTTCCGCTTCATTTCAGAGTTGGAAACGGAAGTTCAATTGAATTTTCCGAAACTTCTGCGTTTTGGCTGATGAATTTGGTTTCAAATTTTGCTTGGTTGCGTTGGAGAGATATGATTGTGGATATCAAGCGTGTGCAACAACAATTAGAAGAAGGTTTTAGACAAAGGGTAGCCGAAAACGACCGAAATTGGGCAAATATTACCGACCATGCACAATTAGTACAACTAACTACGGATTTCTCAAGAGAACAAACGCAAATCATGTTCGATACTTGGACGCTATTACAACGCTATCTCTTAGTAAAATTTGTGGATGGAAACATTGCAAGAGAGGTTATTCGTGATGCGAACGCTCCTTTCCCACACGACCGTGAATTTAAGGTGTTCCCATATAGTGAACGTTATGGTAGCCAGGTAATTCAATACCCACCGTACCATCCAAGATTTCCGGATTGGTTCTACCAGCAAACTGTTGATCAGATAGGATCTCGTATTCAATGGATTGATCACGAATAAACACATAATGATTTTTGCAGATTCACATATTCATTTTTACTTCGAAGATTTTTGCGATGATCTGCAAGAATGCTTTGATCGAGCGATAAAAGCAGGCGTTCAGTACATGGTTATTCCGAACGTGGATAGCGACACAATACAACCGGTTTCCGAAATTTGTGATCGGTTTCCGAACAATTGTTTTCCGTCAATCGGTCTGCATCCGACTCATGTAAATGAAAACTATAAAACGGATTTGCAAACCATGCTTAAAGCAGCAAATGAGCGCCATTACTACGCTGTAGGCGAAGCTGGACTAGATTTGTATCATGATAAAACGTTTTTTTCGGAACAAATCGAGGTTTTTGAAACACAAATTCAATTGGCAAAAGAAAAAAAACTGCCGTTGATTATTCACTCCCGTGATGCATTTGAAGAAACTATGAAAGTTCTGAAACGCTTTGATGACGGCACTTTGCGAGGCGTGTTTCATTGCTTTACAGGTTCGGTCGAACAGGCAAAACGCATTGTAGATTTAGGATTTTATTTGGGTATCGGTGGTGTTGTAACGTTCAAAAACAGCAAACTTTGGCAAGTGGTCGAAGCCATTGACCTCGAACATATTTTGTTGGAAACCGACGCACCATTTATCTCACCCGACCCATATCGTGGCAAACGCAACGAGCCTGCCTATATTCCGTTAATCGCACAGCGCATAGCAACAATCAAAAACATTTCGCTCGAAACTGTTGCCGAAAAAACAACGGAACAGACGTTGAAATTATTTGGAATTAACGATTGTAGGGGCAAATAATTATTTGCCCCTACTACAATTTTTTTGGTCATTTCAGATAATTTTTGTACCTTTGTAGTGTATGAACCCAAAAGTCCTCATCATTTACACTGGCGGCACCATCGGAATGGTGCAGAACGCCGAAACAGGAGCATGGTCGCCGTTTGATTTTACATCACTGCTCGAAACCATGCCGAGTTTGCGTAAACTGAACGTAGATGTGGGCACATACAGTTTTTCCAAAATCATTGATTCGTCGGATATGAACCCCGATTATTGGGTTGAAATCGCGAACGTGATTGAAGAAAACTACAAAGATTACGATGGTTTTGTGGTTTTGCACGGTACGGATACGATGTCGTACACCGCTTCAGCATTGAGTTTCATGTTGGAAGGTCTGAAAAAACCAGTTATCTTGACCGGTTCACAATTACCTATCGGCGTACTGCGAAGCGACGGAAAAGATAATTTGATTAATTCTATCGAAATCGCAGCACACCAAGAAAACGGCAAAGCCTTGGTTCCTGAAGTTTGTATCTGTTTCGAAAATAATTTGTATCGTGGAAATCGCACAACGAAGTTGAATGCAGAAAATTTCAATGCGTTTTACTCCGGCAATCATCCGGCATTGGCAGAGGTTGGTATTCATGTGAAATACAATCGTCATGCGATTTTACAGCAAACTGAATCACGAGGATTATTGGTGCATAAAAAGTTAGATGACCGTGTTGCGATTTTGAAAATTTATCCGGGAATTTCACAAAATACAGTCGAAAGTATCTTGGCGATTGATGGTTTGCAAGGTTTAATTTTGGAAACTTATGGAAGTGGAAACGCACCCTCTTTGGCTTGGTTGAAAGATGCACTGAAACGCTCAATAGACAAGGGCTTAATCGTTCTAAACATTACACAGTGTAAAGCCGGAAAAGTCGAAATGGGCAAATACCAAGCCAGTGTAGAATTGCTCAAAGCCGGTGTTATTAGTGGCGAGGATATGACCACAGAATCCGCTGTCACAAAAATGATGGTTTTGCTGGGCTCAATAACACCAAAATCGAAAGTTGCGGAACTATTACAAACCTCGTTGTGCGGGGAAATTCTTTAATAAAATCACAATGCTATGAGACGAAAAATTGTTGCAGGAAATTGGAAAATGAACAAAAGTTTTGCTGAATCGGAAGAACTTTTGAACGAATTGTATGACGCTCTTGAAGAGCAAACGCCTTCTAATGTTGATGTGGTGGTTTGTCCGCCGGCGGTGTATTTGGAAATGGCGGTTGATTTTTCGGAAACCGATATTATTTCCGTTGGTGCACAAGATGTCAGCAAGCATGAAAACGGCGCTTATACCGGTGAAATTTCTGCACAAATGTTGAGCGGTATGCAGGTGGAATACTGCATTGTAGGGCACTCCGAACGCAGAAAATATCACAACGAAACCGATGCAGAAATTGCTCAAAAAGCCGATGTTTTGCTGAAACACGACATCACGCCGATAGTATGCTGTGGCGAGGTTTTGGAAGAGCGTGAAAAAAACATACATTTCGACGTGGTGAAAAAACAGATTTCGGACGCGTTATTCCATTTGGAACCTTTAGACTTTGCAAAAATCATCATTGCTTATGAACCTGTTTGGGCTATCGGAACGGGACACACCGCAACTCCGGAACAAGCACAAGAGATGCACGCATTCATTCGCAAAACCATTGAGGAGAAATTCGGCAAAGAGATTGCCAAAAAACTCCCAATTCTCTACGGTGGAAGTTGTAACGCAAAAAATGCAAAAGAACTATTTTCGCAAATCGATGTTGACGGCGGTTTAATCGGCGGTGCATCTTTAGTTGCACAAGACTTTGTAACAATCGCAAATGCGTTCTAATCAGGTAAATTCTATCGGCTTTCTATTTTCATAAATTTTTTTGTGCTGTTAATACCTCTAAGATACCAGGTTATTAACAAAATCTAAAAGTTATCAACATTTTAACATTTTTTAAGGATTTTTTTATACGAAAATCAGGATTTTTGCGTTTATATAGGCAGAAGCACAAAAAATGTCAAAAATCATGGAAGAAAGGCAGAAGTACAAACAAACTATTATTCCGGAAGTCTCTACAGACGGTTGGAAAGGCTTATCTCTTATAGAGATACGAAACAAAACATTTGCATATTATTGCAGTCACTATTTGAATTCAGAAAAACGTGTGAAAAACAAAGACACCGGCATTATTGTTGAGTTTGAAAAACAAGGTGCAAGAAAAGTTGCACACGGAGGATACGTTTATCCCGAAAAAATGTGTTTGGTGCAGATATTAGAGGAAATGATCCGGCATGCAAAATATAGCAATTGGGGCGAAAGAAAAGAAAAAGATCCACCAAAAGTTCTCGGATACCTAAACTTTAATGCCAAAGTGAAAATTGACGGAAAAATAGAATATGTACACTTAATCATCAGAGTATCAAGCAACGGAAAATTTCACTACTCAATGGAAGTAAACATTTTAGAAAATAAAAAAACCGTTAGGTTTACAGTCGCAGATGTTTAAATCGCTCTCTAACGGTTTTTAATTTTGTCAGTTTGACATCACAAAGTTACAATAAATTTTCCAGACAAGCAAATTTATTTCGTTTTTTTTCGTATCTTTGCAGAAAGCATGCTATAATTGACAATCTACAAAAATCAACCCTTTGCAATACACCGAACTAAATATCACCCACCACCAGGAGCCGATACAAACCGAAATCCTGATTGCAGAACTCGGCGAATTGGGGTTTGACAGTTTTGTGGAAAACCCCAATGAACTGTTGGCGTATATTCCTTCGGAAAATTTCATAAAAGATGCGGTTTTAGATTTGCTGGGACGCACACCAAGAATAGATAAATTCAAAATCAAGGAAATAGAGGAACAAAACTGGAAT
Organism: Bacteroidales bacterium; assembly: GCA_009785425.1. Taxonomy (GTDB): domain Bacteria; phylum Bacteroidota; class Bacteroidia; order Bacteroidales; family P3; genus WRKV01. The sequence continues at coordinate 45,044 of WQWI01000001.1, forward strand.
TCTGTTTGGGAAAGTAGTTACGAGCCTGTGCGTTTCGACAATTTTTGTAATATTCGTGCACCGTTTCACGAGCCTGTTTCGGACGTCAAATTTGACTTGATTATTGAGCCAAAAATGTCGTTCGGAACTGCTCATCACGAAACAACATCGCTGATGATCGAGTGGTTGAAAACTGAGCCTGTCAAAGAAAAACGAGTTTTGGATATGGGCTGTGGAACAGGAGTTTTAGCGATTTTAGCAAAAAAATTAGGAGCAGAGTTTGTAGAAGCCATTGACAACGACGAATGGGCTTTTGAAAACACCAAAGAAAATATCCTGCGAAACAAAACTCTGGAAATCATAGTAGAATTAGGCGATGCCGAAAACCTGAACGGAAAGAAATTCGATTTAATCATTGCGAATATCAATCGCAATATCTTAATCCGAGACATGCCGATGTATGAGAAAACGATGTCAAAAAATGCCGTTATTTTGTTGAGCGGATTTTACAAATCGGATTTAGATGCTGTTTCGAAATCCTGTATTGACAACGGTTTGCAATATGTTTCACATCTAGAGAAAAACAATTGGGTAGCAGCCAAATTTGTAAAAGTTTAAGATTTTTTACCAAGTAGCAAGGAGATTCCTCGACTTCGCATACTTCGTATGCTCTGCTCGGAATGACAGTGCTTGATGGGAAAGATAGGGACTGGGTGAGCGGCGAAGCTGCTCACCCAGTCCCTCGATCTCTCTTTTTTATGTGTCGTCATCCCGAGCCGCAGGCGAGGGATCTGATTGTGATTGACCGTTCGCTATGTGAAAATGTGCGAATAGAACTTGTCGAAATTTCGTTTTTTTTCGTATCTTTGTATTGGTGAAAAATCATGAAACGCATTCTGATCATATTTCTTTGTGTATTATTCGGAATAAACTCTCTGAAATCTCAGCGTTTTAGAGAGTTTTCGCCGGACATCACGGTTTTTAATGAGGAAGCTAAGCGATTTTTTTTGACGGATCGCAATGCGGATCGGCGAACGCAAGCCCGTGTTGTTGCACTTGTTGATGAATTTTCACCATTTTTCCATATGCTGACCGATGCAGATCAAAAAGCATTTTTAGAAATGAGCAATGCCGCACTACGAGCAAATATGCGCCCGTTCCCGACATTTGAAAATTTACTCCGTGCGACAATCAATTTTTTCGAAAACGACCAAACCTCGGTAAGTTTTAATAACTACATCAGGGCTCTGACCTGTATCGCCAAACGTCGCAGATTGCGAGACTTCGACTTGCTGCTCGAAAGCACAAATCGTATGTTTGAAACCGGATTTTTACACGAAAGTTTATCCGTGAGATGGAAAATTGACGGTACAGGTTCGTTTGAATATATAGACGAAAATCAAAGTCCACGTTTTGTGTTTTTGGAAACAAATTTGATTGGTTACGCACACAACGATAGCACAAGGATTCACTCCACACGCGGGGCATTTTACCCATTAACCCACACGTGGCTTGGAGAGGGCGGGGTAGTTGATTTTACAAGAGCAGGATTCGACATCAGTGAAATGTTTGCTCAACTCGATGTGTATGAAATTAACCTTCGAAGAGCAAGATTTGAAGCGGACTCTGTAGTTTTTTTTAACAGAATTTATTTTGAACAACCGTTGCTTGGAAGATTGGAAGAACGTATTTTAGCAAATGTCCGGCAAGGCGAAGCATCATATCCGAAATTTGTTTCATTCGCTCAGAGTTTGGTCATTAGAGATATTTTCGAAGGTGTGGATTTCGAAGGCCAATACACACAGGCCGGAAGTCGCGTTAGAAGTGGCGGTGGAGATGATTTTGCAACGCTGAGATTTCGACAAGGCGATCGAACAATTTTAACTGTTTCTGCAAGAAATTTTTTGTTTGGAAGAAATCGAATATCGACCCGAATGGCGGAAGTTGTTATCCCGATTGGCGATGAAGAGATTCGACATTTGGTTGCGGAAGTTCGATATGATGACACGCGTCGCGAATTGATTGTTTTACACCCGGAAATGAATGCATTCAGAACGCCAATCTACAACAGTTACCACCAATTGGATATGTATGTCGAAGCCATATACTGGTCGTTAGATTCGTCGTTTATGGATTTTCGAATGTTGAGAATTCCGAACAATCTGGGAGTTGGCATATTCGAATCCAAAAACTTTTTTTCGGAACACGATATGGAAGTGTTTTTACAACAAAGTAGAAATAACCCATTTCATCTTCTTCGTAGAATGTCGGACGAGCTTGGCACCAGAACGCTACAGCTTAGAGCGATTGCAGCTTTTTTTAGACAAGACATTGCACAAACCCGAATTATGCTTTTTCGAATGGCATCAATGGGATTTTTATACTACAACATCGAACGAGAAGAGGCAGAATTACGACCCAAATTGTTTCACTTTTTGTTATCTGCAGCAGAGCGTTCCGATTTTGATGTGCTCCGAATTGTGTCTCGGCAAGTTGATGCTCCGAACGCACGACTCAACCTTGAAACAAGGGGTTTACAGATATTCGGTGTTGAACGAGTTGTTTTAAGTTTGGCACAAAACGTGTATGTGATTCCCGATGGACAAACTATTACGATGAAACGAAATCGCGATTTCTCATTCGACGGAACAGTTCGCAGTGGAAGATTTAATTTCATCGCAGAACGATGTTTTTTCGATTACGAAAATTTTACCATTTCGATGGACACCATCGAATCCATGACATTCTCTGTAAGGTACGGACAACCTGATGCTTTCGGAAATTTCCAAACACGAGCAGTCAATGCTTCAATTCAAGAATTGAGCGGTATGATTTTTATCGATAGTGCAACTAACCGATCCGGGCAAGAGCTGTTTCCGCATTTTCCGGTTTTTGAAAGTTTCCAAAATTCGTATGTTCGATTCGAAGACTCAACTATACAAAACGGTGTATATTTAGCCGAAAAATTTTATTTCACGGTTTATCCGTTTCGACTTGAAAACTTACATAATTTCGAGACCGAAAACATTAGATTTCCAGGACATTTGACGTCTGCGGGAATTTTCCCGACAATCTACGAAAACTTGGTTGTCATGCCGGATTTTTCACTGGGATTTACAACATTGCCTCCCGAAGGTTTTTGGGAAATTTACGGTGGGAGAGGGAAGTTTTTTGATACGTTGAGATTGAGTAACGAAGGACTAATCGGTAGTGGAAAGATGGGCTTCATGACTTCGACAAGTTTGTCAGATCGGTTTATTTTTATGCCGGATTCCACAAATGCAATCATTCAAAGGTTTGGGGTGGAAGCACAAACGATAGGTCCGGAATTCCCGTTGGCACAAGGAGGGACAGCAGATTTGCATTGGCAACCGTATCAAGATTTGTTTTCAGTTACAAATAGAATTGACGGTTTTTCTGTATTCGATGATGAACTCAGATTTTTTGGCGAACTCATGCTTTCAAGCGGGGGAATGATTGGAGATGGAACTGCCGTTTTCGAAAATAATTCTGAAATGAGCAGCGAAAAATTTACGATTCGAAACAGAGAATTATTTTCTGAGAATGTAGAGTTTGCACTTAAAGGCAGAGATGGTCGAAGCATCGCAATTCAGTCGGAAAACTATATCGCTCACGTGAATTTCGATGCTCAAAGAGCCTATTTTGAAAGCAATGATCCAACTGTGTTTTTGGAGTTTCCGTACATTCAATTTTTGTGTTTTATCAATGAATTGGAATGGGACATGGCATCAAATATGGCTTACTTGAAAAACACACGCCGATCATCTTTTTCTAATGAACAGTTAGATGCTATGACTCTTCGTGAACTTGTTGCTATTGGCGACGATTTGCCGGGTTCTAAGTTTATATCTTTACACCCCCGACAGGATTCTTTGACATTTATTTCGCCGCTTGCACAATACAATTTACAAACAAACGAATTGACTATTCAGCAAGTTCGCATTGTTTACACGGCAGATATTGCCGTTCAGCCCAGCGAGGGAAATATCGTAATCGGACGAGATTCGGACATCCAACCTTTTGAAAACGCAAATCTTTTGGTGGATGTTTACAATCAGTTTTTTGATGTTTTTGATGCAACTGTTACGATTCACGGAGGACGCAGATTTACAGCAAGCGGAACGTTCAATTACGTTGATGCCGCAGGAGATGCTTTTCCTATGTTTTTCGAAAGATTAGCACCGAATCGATATGGAATCACAACGGGAACATCAACAATATACGAGGAAGATGATTTTTCATTAAGTCCTGCGTTTGGCTTTGCCGGACAAGTAACGATGAGAGCGAACGATCCGCTTTTACACTTTTCCGGAAACTCAATAATCAACCACATTTGCGAAGAAGAAGACGAACGCTCGTGGTTTAGCATCAACACACCGATAGACCCGGAAAACGTAAGAATACCGATTTCGGAAACGGTTACGAGAGGCGGACGAGAGGCGAGACGCACTGAAGGAACAGGATTTTATATGAGTAATCGAGGCGATTTGTTTCCTGCGTTTTTCTCGCCGGTAAGAAGTGCGGATAGACCTGTACTGACGAGAACGGGAACATTGTTTTTCGACAACGAACAAAGGTCGTATATCATTGAGCCTACACAAGAAGAGAATGAGACGGGCTTGTTGGTATTTAATACGACAGACTGCACGTTTACCTTGCATGGAGCACCGGATTTTAACTTGGATTTAGGACGTGTGGGTTTTTGCAGTTTCGGTATGTTGCAACACAATTTTCGCTCTGGTTCGACAGTTTTTGATGCCGTTATTGGACTGGATTTTTTCTTTGAGCAGAGGGCTTTGAACATACTTGTCAGAAATTTGGAATCTCTTGATGTTGGTGCAGAGCAGAGCACCGACAAATTTGTAAACTTTATCCGTTCTCAACTTCCTCGACAAGAAGCCGAACGTTTGGAAAGAGAAATCGGAATGTTTGGCTCTATTCGCAGACTGCCGTCAGATCTTGAACGAACAATTCTTTTTTCAGATGTAAATTTGCAGTGGGACGAGGGGTCGAGATCGTTTGTTTCTGTTGGAAAATTAGGTGTTGCGGCTGTCGGTTCAACACAAATCAATCGCTCTGTCAATGGTATATTACAGGTCATAAGAAGTCCGAGAGGCGATGTGTTAAACCTTTATTTGGAAATTGCTCCAAGAATATGGTTCTTCTTTTCTTACAGCGATGGTTTGATGCAGGCTATCTCGTCAGACGATGATTTCAACGATTTAATAACTTCTCAAAGGGCTTCGAACCGTAGGCTAAGAGGAGAAGGAAGAGGTAGGTACGAGTTCGGAATTTCCACATTGCGACACCGAAACCTGTTTTTGTCGAACATAAATCGCATCAGAGAAAGTCAGGCTGAATTTGATGAAGAGGAAGATACAGTGCCTCGCGGAAGACGACTATAGCACATGATATTGGTAGAAAAATGAGCCCCCTGCAATTTTATTTGGTCAATTCCAAAAAAAAATTGTATCTTTGCGGAAACTATGGATAAGAAAGTCATCATAGAATCGTGGATTAATAGTTCCGACAAGGATTTTGCAACAATGAACGACATGTACAAAACGAAGCATTATGATTGGGCTTTGTTTATGGGGCATTTGTGTCTTGAAAAATTGTTAAAGGCTGTTTATATCAAAAACACAAACGAAAATCCGCCGTTGATTCATGATTTGAGAAGACTTGCGGAGAAAGCAAACTTAACACTAACAGAGGAACAGCAAATCCGATTGGATAGTATTTCGCGATTTAACATCAGAGCTCGTTATGATGATCACAAACAAAGTTTCTATAAACTTTGTACGCTAAATTTTACCAATGAGTGGATGCAACAAATAAATGAATGTCGCTTATGGATCAAACAACTGCTTTAATAATTAGCCGAGATTATCTATTGCGTCTAAAATCCGATTTGGATTTCTCGGAGGCGTGGCTTTTTGGTTCTTATGCAAGAGGAAGTTCGCATGAAAATAGCGATATTGATATTGCTATAGTGATGAATGACAATTTGCCGATTTCGTTTGAAACAGAAGTTAAATTAATGACGATTCGAAAAGGCGAAGAAACGCTGATAGAACCTCATGTGTTTTCAAAACAAGACTTTAATCGTTCTGAGCCGTTGGTTGATGAAATCATGAAGTATGGCGTGCCGATTTATTTGAAATAACTTTTGCATCATGAAAAAATTAGTTGTATTCACAGGAGCAGGAATCAGTGCTGAATCAGGAATTGCTACATTTCGAGCGAGCGACGGACTTTGGGCTAATTATCGCATCGAGGATGTTTGTACGCCGGAAGCGTTGCTAAATAACCGAGATGGAGTTATTGATTTTTACAATTTACGTCGCAAGGAGGTACTGACCAAACAACCCAATGCTGCACATTTGGGTTTGAAAGAATTGGAAAAATACTTCGATGTGCAAATTATTACGCAAAATATTGATGATTTGCATGAACGAGCAGGAAGTAAGAATGTATTGCACATTCACGGCGAAATCCGGAAATTATGTAGCTCTCGCGATGTTTCACAAACTGTTGAACTTGATGGTTGGGAACAGAAGTTAGATACTCGGCATGCCGATGGCTCTTTGCTTCGCCCGTTTGTCGTGTTTTTTGGCGAACAAGTGCCTTTGCTTGAACGTGCGATAGACATCACTGCCGAAGCGGATATTTTTGTCGTGATTGGAACATCTTTGCAAGTTTATCCTGCTGCTTCACTGCTGCATTACACTCGTCCGAATGTCCTGATATATGTGATTGATCCGAATGTTCCGGCGATCTCGTTAAAGCAAAATCCGTTGCATATTATTCAGAAGTCAGCAACGGAGGGAATCGTCGACTTGATAGAGACACTTAAATAGTGTGGTGAGGTTTTTTTACAAAACAAATAATTTTTCCGCAATTAAGTCTGCAAATAAAGCACCTTTCTCTGTTGCAATAAATTTTTCGTTTTCAAAAATTAACCAATTGTTTGGAATTTGTGCGATGTTTTCTTGAAAATGCCGGAGAAACGATTCGTCGAAATTTGTTTTAATAAAATTTTGAGAAATTCCCCATTGCGTACGAATGGCGGTCATTACGTATTCATTGTACTGCATTTTTTCAGTTAGAATTTCCGATTCGTTCGGCAAAACACCTTTGTTTATGGTAGAAATGTACGTGTCCACATCTGCGATATTCCAACTTCGAGATGATCCGGAAAAACTATGCGCAGAAGCTCCAAATCCATAGTATTTACTGAGGTTCCAGTAGTTCGAGTTGTGCTTGGAATACTGTTTGTTTTTACAAAAGTTTGAGACTTCGTAGGCTTCAAAACCGTGATTCTTCAAGTGTTTTCGCAAAATCAAATAGTGTTGTTCAATGTGCTTCTCTTTTGGAGCTTGTGTTTTGAAATTTCGAATTTGTTGGTCGAGAAAAGTGTTCGGCTCCACTGTCAAAGCGTATGCCGAAAGGTGTGAGATATCAAGCGAAAAGAACGTTCGTAAATTTTCCTCCCACATTTCGTTTGTCGATGTTGGAATACCATAAATCAAATCTATAGACAAGTTTTCGAAACCCAGTTTTTGTGCATTTTCAAGGGCTTCAAAAACCTGTTTTGGGGAATGTTTCCGATTTAGATACTTCAAATCTTCTTCAAAAAACGACTGGACACCTACGCTCAAACGGTTGATAGGCGTGTAATTTCGAAGATTTTCTAAATAGTTTTTCGTTAGCGTTTCGGGGTTTCCTTCAAACGTTATTTCCATGTTTTCCGAAAACAAAAAATGGGTTTGTAGTGTTTCAAAAATTTTTACAATTTCCGGAATATCCAGTAGAGACGGCGTTCCGCCGCCGAAATAAACCGTTTCAATTGGTAGAGACGCAATGCATTGCGTCTCTACAACGTTTTTCCGCAAAATAATTTCCGCAATCAACGCATCAACATATATTTTTCGTAGAGACGCAATGCATTGCGTCTCTACGACGGATATCGAATAAAAATTACAATACCCACATTTCTGCAGACAAAACGGAATATGAATATAAACTCCCGCCATTATTTTTTGAGACTAATTCGAAAGGTTGTACCTGTTCCAACAACGGATTGCTTCACAAAAATATTTCCTTTGTGGTAATTGTGAACGATTCGATAACATAGCGGAAGCCCCAACCCCCAGCCTCTGGGCTTAGTGGTGTAGCCGGCTTCAAAAATCGTTTTCCATTGCTTTTTAGGTATTCCTTTCCCATTGTCGGTAACATCAATGGTAATTGTTTCAGGATGTTCGCTAACTTCAATACCGACAATGCCGTTTTCTGTTCCGATAGCATCAACGGCATTCATCACTAAATTTTCCAACACCCATTCGAGCAGTTGAGCGTTGACACTTGTCAATACCACGGCATTGGCAGGAATACTAGTTTGAATTTTTGTTTTTTGTGGTATGCGAGGTCGCAAATAATCAATCGATTTATGAACAATTTGAGCGATGTTTTCTGTAACCATTTTGGGCTTCGAACCTATTTTGGAAAAACGTTCGGAAATTACAGCCAAGCGATCAATATCTTTTTTCATTTCCACAAGATGGAGCTCATCTACATGCTCACTTCTCAGTACTTCTATCCAAGCCATCAACGATGAAAGCGGTGTTCCCAACTGATGGGCTGTTTCGCGTGACATTCCTACCCAAAGTTTGTTGTTTTCCGATTGTTTGGATGTCTTTATTCCCCATGTTATAGTCGCGATAAATAGAGCAAAAATGATAAAAGCAGCAATGGGTAAATATGCCAATTGCCTTGCAATTATTGAACTTTCATAAAAAATCAAATACGTTTCATCAACGTCAAAAGAAAATTTGATAGGTGCGTTTTGTGCTCTCATACGATTTAGCGTACGTTGAAGTGCTTTAGGATCGGAGTATAGTTCCGATGATATATTTCCGGATTTAATCACCGTTTGTTCATCTTCGGAAACAACTAAAATTGCTGCAAAAATGGAGCTTGTAGCGATTTCCTCTATGAACGAATGAACGACACCATCTAAAGTCTTTTGAAGATCAGTAAATGCTTGCGGATGCTTGTAGAAAAAATACCAACGTTCACCCATAAATGGAATAACGATCGGTGGATGTTGCGAAAATTCTTCGAGGAGAGCCCCTTCCAAAAATGCGATGTTTCGACAATCAAATCTCGTATTTTGACATAGTTGAATTTCGAAATTTTGGTTTGTAACGATAACCGGAATGCTTGTGTTTTCTGCAACCACTCTGCGATAAAGTTCAAACTCTGTACCACTTGCGCGGGTCATCATCCCCAACACAGCGTCTGCCCAAAGTTGAAGTTTGTTGCGTTCGATTTGCTCAACCTGCTCGAAAAAAAATCTGCCGTGTTCGATTAGCTCGGCTTTTTGTTGAGTAGACGACACCCACGTGATTACTTTGTGATGTTCGTCGTTGTTGATTTGTCGAACCATAGCAAAAATAATCCATACGGCAACCACCATAGCGATAATCGAGGCTGCGAACAAAAAGATATTTATATGTGTCCGGATTCTTGAAGAAATGTTCATGGCAAAAATGTTAAAGCATTAAAAAATTTAATCGTGCAAAAAAATTGAAACTTGCATGAAATCTTGTGTAACCTGTGAGATTGATATCTTGAAGATAAGCCGCTACCCCAAAATCCAAAGAAGAAGCCCGACCTACAGTGTATCGCCATCCGAAAGACCCCACAGCTCCTATGCCCCACGCAGATTCCGGAGCTGCTACACTCGCCCAGCCAATTCCGGGTATGAACGTTCCTCGATCCATAATTGATTGTCTAAGCCCTTCTATTTCGATGTCATTGCTTCTAACGCGAGTGTTTGTTACGTTAAAACCCAATTCATAAAACCATTGCCAATTCCGGGCATGAAGATTGTCGCGGGATTGAAATCCGACATCTAACATCGTTCGTGACTCTCTACCCCAAATGCGACCTTGTATGCGAATTGGTTCGGCAGTTGGACCCGGATTCTGGAAAGCCAAAACAATAATATCCGCAGCAGTCAGATTGACCTGATTTACATTGGCAAAAATCGAAGAATATGGCGATAAGTTCAGCGAAACCCGAAAAGTCGCAGCTGTTGATACTCTGTAACGCATTCGTTCGGGAAACTCAACTCGGTGGGGGACATCCAAACCTACTAGATGATTGTCTCGAAGTCTATTGTCCAAATTATTCACAAAATCGGTATTTCTAAACGCATAGTTTAGTTTGTTCACGTTGCTTGGGTGCCCGTTGTAGTAATTTGCCACATGCCGACCCGCAAAAAAACCGCCTCCTCCAATACTGATTTGAAGAAATCTAAAATCGTCTTCATCATAAAAATCACGATTTCGACAAAACCCTTTGAAGGGTATGCAAATCAAAACCAAGGAGGTGATAAGGGCAATTTTTCTCATAATTTTTTACAAAAATACGCAAAAATTTCGAAAAAAGTCGTATATTTGCAAAAAAATGTGCCTCCGCCGGCACATTTCCAAATAAAAAGCCTATATGGGAAGTTTTTTCAAACAGCCGGAACTACGACAATTCAGTATGAAACCTCGCTATTACAGCGAGGAGAAAGAGCGTATGGAAGAATTGAAACGCCGTGTTGGCGAAGATGCTGCGAATGAAGAAGAACGTTCCGAGCGCATCCGCGAAGCATTTGAACGAAGACGCACGAGAAAGGCAAATCCGAGAAATAAAGTTCTGAGCCCAACACGGGTTTTTGTGTTTGCAATTTTGGTGGTTTTGTTTATTATGATCATCACCGGAACAAGACTTGTTTTTTAAGTTATGTCTGACGTCATTCGTTTATTGCCGGATTCGGTAGCCAATCAAATTGCAGCAGGAGAAGTTGTACAACGCCCGTCTTCTGCGGTAAAAGAGATGTTGGAAAATGCCGTAGATGCGGAAAGTACGGAAATCCGACTCATTGTTAAAGATGCCGGAAAAACACTCATTCAGGTCATTGACAACGGAAAAGGCATGTCGGAAACTGATGCACGCTTGTGTTTCGAACGTCACGCTACATCAAAGATTCGAGATACTCAAGATTTATTTTCGATTCGAACGATGGGGTTTCGCGGAGAAGCGTTGGCATCTATCGCATCCATTGCTCAAGTAGAATTAAAAACTCGTCAAGAAAACGAAGAATTAGGTACGGAAATTCAGATTGAAGGGTCTGAAGTCAAATCTCAAAACCCTTGTCAAACCTCGAAAGGAACATCTGTTGCCGTGAAAAACTTGTTTTTCAATGTGCCGGCACGACGACAATTTTTGAAAAGCGATAGCGTCGAACTCAAGCACATTAGTGAGGAGTTTTATCGCGTTGCTTTGGTTCATCCGAACTTGAAATTTAGTTTTTATCACAACGACAAATGCTTGCATAATTTGGAATCGGAATCGTTTAAAGAACGCATCATCTCACTGTTTGGCGATGTTTACAAAAAACGTTTGGTGCCGATTGAGCAAGCGGTTTCTCATGTAAAGATTTCGGGGTTCATTTGTAAACCGGAGTTTGCTATGAAAACCAAAGGTGAACAATACTTTTTTGTGAACAATCGTTTTATTCGGCATCCTTATCTGAACCATGCTGTTTCACAGGCATTTAACGAGTTGATTCCGGAAAAATCGTATCCATCGTATTTCATTCGCTTTGAAGTGGAGCCGAAAAATATCGACATCAATATTCATCCCACGAAAACAGAAATTAAATTTATAGACGAGAAATTGATATATGGCGTGCTTTTGGCGGCTGTGAAGAAATCCATTGGCGCTTACAACCTTTCACCGAGTTTGGATTTTTTGACCAATCCCAAGTTTCAGCCCGATGTTTTGCCCCAAAATTATACGCCCAAAATTCCGACTGTTCCTGTAAATCCGAATTACAATCCTTTCGAAAAAACAAATTTTTCCGAACGTAGTAAAAAGCCAACCAATCAACAAGCTTATTTGGAGTCGTTCGAATTGCTTCAAAAACCAATAGAAACCTGCGTTCAAAAAGAAATTGAGCATACTATCGACGATGGCAGTACGTATTTTGATAGTTTTCAAATTTTGAATAAATACTTGGTGGTTGATACGCATTCAGGTCTGCTATTGGTGTGTCAGCAGCGTGCTCACGAACGAGTTTTGTTCGAACAATTTCAGAAGCAAATTGTCGATCGCCAACTGGTTTCTCAACAAAAATTGTTTCCGCAATCGTTGGATTTTTCGGCACCTAATGCTGAAACCTTGAGCGATATTTTACCAAGTTTGAAAGATTTGGGTTGGGATATCGAAAGTTTGGGGCACCATTCGTTTGCGGTGAATGCTGCACCTTGCGAGGTAAAAGAGAGCGAGGTGCAAGGCGTTTTGGAAATAATTTTGGAAAATTTCAAAAGCGGAATTATGCTAAATCGAAACGACAAACAAACGAATTTGGCGATTTCCATGGCTTCCGGAATGGCAATAAAATCGGGAGCTCCGTTGGATAAACTCGAACAAAAACATCTTTTGACCCAATTATTTGCTTGTCAAATTCCGCAGCTATCACCCAAAGGAAAGCCTGTGTTTTCAGTGCTTTCCGAAGAAGAAATAAACACACGATTAAATTAAAAGTACCATGACAGATTTCCGTCCACAAGGTTTCCGTTTTTTACCTCCGGTTGTCAAACATTTGTTGATTATCAATATCGTTTTGTTTTTGCTGGATTCGGCATTGAGAAACTTCGGCATTAATTTAACCCGGCATTTAGGGTTATACTATCCTTTATCGGAGAATTTTTTACCAACGCAGTACTTCACGTATCTGTTTATGCACGGTAGCTTCATGCATTTATTTTTCAACATGTTTGCGCTGTGGATGTTCGGTTATACGTTGGAGAATGCTTGGGGTAGCAAGCGTTTTTTGTTTTTCTTCTTGTTTTGTGGCGTTGGTGCCGGACTGATTCAAAATGTAGTTGTGGCTTACGAGGTTTGGAATTTTACACAACTTGGATACAGTCCCGTTTCGGTTGCTCGCTATATGAATAATGCCGTTGTAATTGGAGCCTCCGGATCGGTTTACGGGATTTTATTGGCGTTTGGAATGATGTATCCGAACATGAGAGTTTATGTGTATTTTCTTTTTCCTGTCAAGGTGAAATACCTTGTGTTTTTTCTTGGACTTCTCGCCTTGTTTTCCGGTATCGGTGGCGGCGGAAGCAATATCGCCCACTTCGCCCACTTAGGAGGCATGCTGTTTGCTTTTATTTTGGTTATGTACTGGCGACGACGGAATAACCGTCTGGATAATTTTTACTAACGAAAACAATCACACATGAAGAAATTACTTCTGTCTGCAGTTTTAATCGGCACAGCAATTTTTACGGCGAATGCACAAAGTGTCGGAACTTTAATCGATATGGCAGATGTCACTCCGTCTGCAAATGGTACAGGTTGGACGTTTGCAGGTAATATCTATACCATTCTTGATGGAGCAACAGTAACTATTACTGGTACAAACACAAACCAAAGGCGTATCGCAGTTGCAGCAGGTGCAAGCGTAAGCATCACGCTTGACAATGTAACCATTGAAGGACTTGGCGCCGGTCAAACCCCGCTGCTGCTTAATGATGGAGCAAAGGTTATGCTTACCCTTGAAGGAACAAACTCTCTTGTGGCAGGATCTAACAGAGCCGCTATACAAGTACCCGATGGTACCGAACTTACAATAACCGGTACAGGTAGTTTGACCGCAAGAGCCATCCAACAAAGTGCAGGAATAGGTGGCGGACAAAGTGGTTCTGCGGGTATGATTACTATCAACAGCGGCACAATTACTGCAATAGGAGGCACTATGGGAGCCGGCATTGGTGGTGGCGGCGGCGGCGGAGGTGGTGCCGGAGGCATCGTTACCATTTACAATGGCATCGTTACGGCAATAGGTGGTGGCTGGAGTGCACAAGGTATTGGCAGAGGAGCAGGAGGCGGAGGAGGATGGGGCGATCCCGACACAGCATCTAACGGTGTTTTTGCTATGAACGGCGACGCCGTAGTATTCGCCAGCAGTATTGATGACACAAACAAAAACAGAAGGATTAACGGTATACTTTTTGTCAACAACAGCGGTATATTCCACGGAAGTAGCGTTACCCTAACCGACGATGTGACCATACCCGACGGTGCCGGACTAGTCATACCTGAAGGTGTCATACTGACCATTCCAGAAGGTATCACATTGACAAACAATGGAACAGTTACTAACTGCGGTATAATAAACAAAGGTGGCAACTATGGCACTTGGGAAGGAAATGAACCTACTGTAGGTGGCGATATCATCGACCTAAGTGCCGTCAATCCTGCACTTCCGTGTGATAGAAGTTGGACATTCGCCAACAATATCTATACGATTCACGACGGTGCAACAGTAACAATCACGGGTACAAGCATAAACCAACGGCATATCGTAGTTGCCGCCAATGCAAGTGTAAATATCACATTGGAAAACGCAGTTATCACAGGGCTTGCCGCTAACCAATCGCCACTATCTCTTAACAACGGAGCGAATGTAACTCTCACACTTTTAGGAACAAATACACTCGCCGGTGGAAGTGAAAGAACAGCAATAGAGGTTCCGGAAGGCACAACACTAACAATAGAAGGTAGCGGTAGTTTGACAGCCAGCAGTGGGTGGGATGCAGCAGGAATAGGTAGTAACCGATGGAACTCAAGTGGTATGATCATCATCAATGGAGGTATTATTACCTCAACAGGAAATAGTGGTGGTGCAGGCATTGGTGGGGGTGACGGCGGATCGGGAGGTACTATTGTCATCAATGGTGGTCACGTTACAGCAAGAGGTGGCAGTGCCGGAATCGGCGACGGTGCTAGGGCTACCGGCAGTAACATCACCATTAACGCCGGTGTTGTGAATGCCTCAGGAGGCTCTTCCTCAGCAGGAATAGGGGGTGGAGAATGGGCTCCTTCCGGAAATGGTATAATCACAATCAACGGCGGGCACGTTACGGCAGTAGGAGGTGGCTGGGGTGCAGGAATAGGCACAGGTAATGAAAGCAGAGCAAATTTTGCCATCACAATCAGCGGTGGCTTCATTGAGGCAAGAGGGGGTACAGTGGGCGAAGGAATAGGTAGAGGCAGAAACTCAGACAACATCGTCACCTTCACCCTAAACGGAAACGCCGTAGTAATAGCAAGTAGCATCGGAGACACCAACATAAGCAGACGAACAAGCGGCATACTTTTGGGAACATACATCGATAGTTGGGGAACATTCTATGGCAATAACGTTACCCTAACAGATGATGTAACCACACGCTTCCGTACCCTACTACGGATACCTCGCAACGCCACACTAACCATACCCAAAGGTATAACATTCACAAACAACGGTACCATTATCAACTGTGGCACCATAAACAAAGGAGGTAGCCACGGTACTTGGGCAGGTAATGAACCTGTATTGGGTAGCGACAACAATATGATAGACCTAAGTATCGCAGACCCAGAACCTCCGTGCGATGGAAGTTGGATCTTTGCAAACAATATCTACACCATTTTTGATGGGGCAAACATAACCATCACCGGAACAAGCATAAACGAAAGGCTTATAACTGTTGCAGCAAACGCAAATGTAAATATCACGCTTGAAGATGCAACACTCTCTGTTGCAGAACGTAGTTGGGAATCCCCGTTTTTACTCCGTAACGGTGCAAATCTAACACTTACCCTTGTGGGAACAAATACACTCATAGCCGGATATCGTGGTGCTGGGCTATGGGTATGGGAAGGCACAACACTTACGATAACCGGAACAGGCAGCCTGATGGCAATTGGTGGATACGGTGGCACAGGAATAGGAGGTAGTTGGTTAGGTGGAAATATCATCATCAACGATGGAGTGATTACAGCAATAGGAGGTAGTGGTGCTCAAGGAATAGGTAATAGTGAAGAGGGTGGTATGCCCAGCACCCTCACCCTAAACGGAAACGCTATCGTATTCACTAATAGCGTAAGCGATACAGACCAACGCAGAAGAACAAGTGGCATCCTCGTCATCGAAAACACCACCTACTGGTACGGCAACCCAGAATTCATCCTAAGTGGTGATGCAACAATCCCCGAAACGCACACCCTTACCATTGATGCAGGCAAAACGCTAACCATACCGATAGGCACAACCCTAACCAACAACGGAACAGTTCGCAATTGTGGCACAATAAACAAAGGAGGCAGTTTCGGCGTATGGATAGGCAACGAACCCACCCTTTGTACAGAAACAACAATCAATACCAATACTGAAAAACAAGGTGTTGTGAAAATTTATCCCAACCCGGTAACCGATCTATTACACATCGTCATCCCGAGCAATGCGAGGGATCTGTCTGCTACTGTAGAACTGTTCGATATGAATGGTAGGCGTGTCTTTTCACAGCCCATTATCCATTATCCACTTTCCACTTTCCATCTGCAAATCACCATAGATATGACACCGTTTCCACAAGGTGTTTACATCCTCCGTATAGGCAACCACGCGGTAAGGGTCGTGAAACAATAGGTTTCGACTACGCTCAGCCACCGTATCCGGTCGTTGAGCGTGGTCGAAACGACCTCCCGAGTTGTTCGTACCCTGAGCTTGTCGAAGGGCACGAACACACGGAATTTCAAAACTGCAAATCCCGCTCACCAAGTTTGATCTGTGCGATTTTTTCAAGCGTTTGAAGCAGGATTTTTTCGTCCTCAATTTTCTCGATTTCGTGCATGATTAGTGTCCAACCTTTTTCGGCAGTGGCTTCGTTGGCGTAGTCTTCCAAGTATTCCGCCAACGTTAAAATGGCGTTTGGTGTACAGAATTTTTTAATAAAACCGTGCGTAGAAAATTCCATAAAATGCTCACCGGTTCTGCCTTTTCGATAACATGCCGTGCAAAATGAAGGCAGATATTGCTTTTCAATCAACTCGTCCATGATTTCGCCAAGCGAGCGATTGTCGTTGATTTGAAACTGTTCGCGATTTAAATTTTGTGTTTCGTTTTTTGTTTCGGAATATGCACCTAATTCGAGTTTTGTTCCACCGTCGATTTGCGAAACGCCGTATTTTAAGGCTTCGTCACGAATGGCTTCCGGCTCTCGTGCTGTCAAAATTAAACCTGTGTAGGGAACAGCCAAGCGTAAAATCGCAATTAACTTTACAAAATCCTCGTCACTAACCTTATACTTGTCCGAGATATTGGCTTCCGAGAAACTCTGAATACGCGGAAAGGAAATCGTGTGAGGACCCACATTGTAGCAGGCTTCCAAGTGATTGGCGTGCCGAACTAAACCCATCACTTCAAAACGCCAGTCGTAGAGTCCGAACAATGCCCCAATTCCAACATCGTCCAAACCGGCTTCCTGTGCACGATCCAAAGCAGTCAGACGATAAGCATAATCGGCTTTTCTTTCACTCGGATGATACGTTTTGTAAGTTTCCGGATGATAGGTTTCTTGAAAAATTTGATAGGTTCCGATGCCGGCTTCTTTTACCGTTCGAAATCCCAAAACATCCAACGGTGCCGCGTTGATGTTCACACGCCGAATTTCGCCATTTTTGTATTTGGTTGCATACACCAAACGTGCAGTGTGTGCAATGTATTCGGCATTGTATTTGGGATGCTCGCCATAGACCAGAATCAAGCGTTTTTGTCCGGTATCTTCAAGGGCTTTTACTTCGTTTTCAATGTCTTTATCGGATAATGTTAAACGAATGGCTTCTTTGTTTGATGCACGAAAACCGCAGTATAGACAGTTGTTTTTGCATAGACTTCCGATATATAGCGGTGCAAACAGCACAATGCGATTGCCGTAAATAGCTTGCTTTAATTGTGATGCTCCTTCTTTGATTAAACGAATAGATTCTTCATCGTTTGCACTGATTAAAATAGCAGTTTCTTCCAACGATAAGCGATTTTTTCGCAACGATTTTTCGATGATATGATTCACGCTTTCCGGCGTGGATTGCGTGTTTTGCAGAATGTCCCAAATCTCGTCGACATCAATGAAAGGTACCATTGATCGGTCGGAAATTTTATAGCGTTGCGGTGAAAATTTCATGCATTTTTTACTATTTCCTGCATGCACGTGTGCAGCCGGCACAGGCTCTGCTACACGTTCTTTCTACACGTGTTGAGTCGAACGTGTAAACAGAAATCGTATTTCGATTCGCAATAAAAACATTGTTTTCTTCGCAAACTCTTATTCTACGGGCGTGTGTTCCGCCACCCAACGCTTGACTATCGAACAAAACCATTCGGAAGCTTCCATCACGTCCGAAGCTCGAAATGCGTGGTCGTCCCTTTTCGGAAGTCAAGATATTTCCACCGGGAGTTGCAGCAATAAATATCGGATTACAGCATCCGGCAAAGCCTCCGGCTTGTGCTCCCGGAGTTCCAAAATAGGTAATAAACTTACCGTTGAGCGTATAACTTTCGATGCGGTGCCTTCCGGAATTTGTTACAAAAATTGTATCATTTATTGCGATAATATCAAACGCTTCGGGATCGGGCAAAATAAAACGATCGGGACTTCGGAAAAATCGCACAACCGAACCATCTTTGCGATACTGAACAACTTGCCTTTCGCCGACATCGGTTACAAAAATATAGTTTTCGGTTATGGCAAATGCACGATAATCGGAGTTTGGATTATGAGATTCCCAACCGCCAATTTTTTCTACTTCTCGCCCGAGTCTGTACATTCCTATTCGGTTAGGATAAAGCAAATAGATTGTCCTATTGTTAACAGCGAAAATGTCGCGAATATCATGACCAGCGAAATCGTCCTCAACAATAATCATACCTCCCATACTATCTATAATTGTACGAATAATTCCTCCTTCAACAACAACAAAAGCCTCACCGTTATAAATATCAAAATTTAAAATGTCAGAGTGAAAACGAGAATAATTTACTAATCTGTAAGGCGAAACAAATGTAGATATCTCTTGTCCTTCGCCCAAACGAGGCGTTCTTTGATCAGACGACATTGAACGAATCATAAAAAATCCGAATCCTGCGATAACGAGAAATATCACGACATTCAAAGCGATTTTCAAACCTTTATTCATAGTGATGAGTATTTTTTCTACAAAGATACGAAAAATATTTGTATTTTTGCACTCGAATTTTTATCATGACGACTTCCGAATTTATTCAAATCTATCAAAAATCGCCGAATGTGCAGACGCTTGTTCAGGCGTTGCAAAATAATGGTAGGGGCGAGGCATGCCTCGCCCCTACAGCGAAAATCGGTTTGTCCGGATTCTCGGGGTCATCGCGTGCAGTGATTGCATCGGCAACAATTTCAGAAACTTATCACTATCATTTGTTTGTGTTGCAAGACAAAGAACAGGCATCGTATTTTCACAACGATTTGGAAAAACTACAGGATGAGTACCAATTGGATTTTGAACAAAAAACGGTATTGTTTTTTCCTGCTTCCGCCAAACGCCCGTATGATGCGGAATTGGTTGATAATGCTAACGTTTTGCAACGTGCAGAAGTTTTGCATCGCTTAGAAAACAACGACAGAAAAACAGTTGTGGTCACTTATCCCGAAGCCCTTTCGGAAAAAGTGATTACACAAACGGTTTTACGAAAAAACACCATCAAACTGCAAGCAAAAGAAGCCGTTTCGATGGATTTTGTGATTGATTTATTGATGAATTACAATTTTGAACGGGTGGATTTTGTTCTCGAACCCGGACAATATGCTGTTCGAGGTGGAATTTTAGATGTGTTTTCGTTTGCAAGCGACGATCCGTATCGTATGGAATTTTTTGGCGATGAAATTGAGTCTATTCGTAGTTTTGATGCGGTTTCGCAGTTATCCAAACAGCGTTACGAAAAAATCACCATTCTGCCAAACATTCAAACACAGGAAAGTATTACCGAGCGAACGTCGATTTTATCCCATTTTCCAAAGGATACAGCGATTTGGATTGATGATATGGAATCTTGCAAAGCGATTCTAAATCGTTCGTTAGGTAAAGCAACTGCAATTTACGAATCTTTGGAGTCGCTTGTTTCAAGAGCCAAACCACAAGAACTGTATTGTTCGGACGAGGAATTTTTACGTGATATGAAATCATTCTCTATTGTTGAATTCGGATTACGAGCAACAGCACGTCATTCCCGCGAAGGCGGGAATCCCCTGGCGACGGAGGAGGGGGGCAATAGCGAGGGGATTGCGGGTCGAACCCGCAATGACGACCAGAATATCACATTCGAATTTTCTCCACAGCCTGCATTTAACAAGCAGTTCGGATTACTTGTCGATACTCTGACAGACCAGTCTGACAACGGCTATACCAACTTAATTTTATCGAATAATCCCAAACAAATTCAACGTTTGGAACGCGTATTTTTCGAGTTGGGAAGTGCCGAACGACAGGTGCGTTTCACTCCGCTGAACCTCTCTATTCACGAAGGTTTTATTGATCACGGACAAAAAATAGCCTGTTTTACCGACCATCAAATTTTTGAGCGTTATCACCGTTTTACAACGCATCGTCAAATCCAAAACAAGGAAATGATTACGCTCAAAGAGTTGTACGACTTGAAGCCGGGCGACTATGTCACACATATCGACCACGGTATCGGACGTTTTGGAGGGCTCGAAAAGACTGAGGTTGGCGGACATCAACAAGAAGCCATTCGATTGGTTTACAAAAATAACGATGTACTGTTTATCAGCATTCACGCATTGCATAAAATTTCACGGTATAGCGGAAAGGAAGGCACAGAGCCGTCTTTGACGCGTTTAGGGTCGAGCACGTGGAGTGCCTTAAAACACAAGGCAAAACAACGGGTCAAAGACATTGCCAAGGATTTAATCAAACTTTATGCACAGCGAAAAGCCTCAAAAGGCTTCGCTTTC
The DNA here is from genome assembly GCA_009785425.1 of Bacteroidales bacterium. Taxonomy (GTDB): domain Bacteria; phylum Bacteroidota; class Bacteroidia; order Bacteroidales; family P3; genus WRKV01. Next base: position 65,941 of record WQWI01000001.1, read on the forward strand.
AGTTCGGATTCGTTTCTGCAAAATGAGTTGGAAGCCTCGTTTTTTTACGAAGATACCCCCGATCAACTCAAAGCCACGCAAGATGTAAAAAACGACATGGAATCCGTTTCTCCAATGGACAGATTGATTTGTGGCGATGTGGGTTTCGGAAAAACAGAAGTCGCTATTCGTTCGGCATTTAAGGCGATTGCCGACGGAAAACAAGTGGCGGTTTTAGTCCCTACGACCATTTTGGCGTTTCAACATTTCAAAACATTTTCCGAACGCCTAAAAGGCATGCCGTGCAAGGTGGAATACATCTCGCGTTTTCGTTCGGCAAAAGAAAAAACACGCATCTTGAAAGAACTCAAAGAAGGAAAAATCGACATTTTAATTGGCACACATCGCATTGCCGGAAAAGATGTTGAATTTAAAGATTTGGGTTTGTTGATTGTTGACGAAGAACAAAAATTCGGCGTGGCGATGAAGGAAAAATTAAAGGCAATGAAAGTCAATGTGGACACGCTGGCACTCTCTGCAACGCCCATTCCACGCACACTTCAGTTTTCGTTGATGGGTGCAAGAGACATGTCGATTATCAGCACACCACCTCCCAATCGTTTTCCGGTTCATACCGAAATTCATGTGTTCGACGAAGAAATTATTAGAGACGCGATTGTTCGTGAATTGAGTCGTGGCGGACAAGTTTTTTTCGTACACAGTCGTGTGCAAAACATTATGGATATCGCAGGTTTGGTGCAACGTTTGATTCCGGACGCTCGAATTGGCGTTGGACACGGACAAATGGACGGCGACAAACTCGAAGATGTGATGATAAAATTTATCGACGGCGAACTGGATATTTTGGTGGCAACTAAAATCGTGGAAAACGGCTTGGATATTCCCAACGCAAACACGATTATCATTAACGAAGCACAGGCTTACGGATTAAGTGAATTGCACCAATTACGCGGTAGGGTAGGGCGCTCGAACAAAAAATCGTACTGTTATCTGATTTCTCCACCGTCCTATATGCTTAGCGATGAAGCAAAAAAACGTTTGCGAGCCATTGAGGAATTTTCCGAAATCGGAAGCGGTTTTAACATTGCGATGCGTGATTTGGATATTCGAGGAGCCGGCAATGTTTTGGGTGCCGAACAAAGCGGTTTTATTGGTGATATCGGTTTCGATACCTATCACAAAATTTTGGATGAAGCCATTCAGGAATTGCGGGAAACCGAATTTCGGGACCTCGTAGGGGCAGGGTCTGCCTGCCCCGATGGGCAGGGCGGGCAAACCCCGCCCCTACAACCAATACAATCATCAAAAGATTGTACCATCGAAACCGATTTGGAATTGTTGTTGCCGGATAATTATGTAAATAGCGTTGCCGAAAGACTCAGTCTTTACAAGCAATTGAACGCATTAGATACCGATGATGAGATTGCGAAATTCAAACTTCAATTGCAGGATCGTTTCGGAAAACTTCCACCTCAAACCACAGAATTGCTTGAAACTATAAAAATGCGACGTTTAGCCAAACAGATCGGCTTGGAAAAAGCGGTTTTGAAACGTCAAAAATTTGTGGGAACATTTATTTCCAATTCAAACTCTACGTTTTACCAATCCTCAACCTTTGAAAAGGTTTTGGACTTTGTAAAAAACAACCCGAGGAATTGCGAATTTAAGGAAGTTCACGGCAAACTAACGATTTCGTTTCCGAATATCAAACGTGTTTCCGATGTTTGTGGTTTGCTTGCGGAGATTATTTAATTTTCACTCTAAATTTTCCCAGCAACTTACATTGTTTTTCTGCAAAGAAATCCGAACATAGCAAGGGGATTCCTCGACTTCGCACACGTTGTGTGCTTCGCTCGGAATGACGAGGCGTGACGTAAGGGGGGATGGAAAATGGGGAGTGGCTTTGCCACTCCCCATTTTCCTCTATTCTATTAAAAACTGCCGTCATGTCGAGCGAAGCGAAGCGGAGTCGAGACATCCCCATGTTATTGACCTTTCGCAGTGCAAAGACTTTTTGTCATTAAAAATGTTTGTGGTGTCTTTGCAAACGACATTTTGTCCCGATTTGCAGTTCGGAATAAAATTTGTGGGAACATTCGTAGAAAAAGGAGAAAAAGTTATGAATACACAAAACCCACAACGAAATCAAGGTAAAGCGTTGGAAAAATACGCAAAAAACCTCAACCAACTTGCACAAAGCGGTAAGTTAGACCCTGTTATCGGTCGTGATGACGAAATCCGTCGTGTGTTGCAAATCCTCTCACGACGGACAAAAAATAATCCGATTTTGATTGGCGAACCGGGTGTTGGAAAAACCGCAATCGCCGAAGGTTTGGCGCATCGAATTGTCAGCGGAGATATCCCAGAGGACTTGAAAACCAAGCAGATTTACTCGTTGGATATGGGTGCGTTGGTTGCCGGTGCAATGTATAAAGGCGAGTTTGAAGAGCGTTTGAAAAACGTAATCAAAGAGGTAATCGAATCCGACGGTGAATATATTTTGTTTATCGACGAAATTCACACACTCGTTGGTGCCGGAGGAAGCGGAGAAGGTGCAATGGATGCGGCAAATATTTTGAAACCGGCATTGGCTCGTGGCGAACTCAGAGCCATCGGTGCTACAACCCTAAAAGAATACCAAAAGTATTTCGAAAAAGACAAGGCGCTCGAACGGCGTTTTCAAATCGTTATGATTGAAGAACCCGATCAAGACGACACTGTCTCAATTTTGCGAGGGCTTAAAGAACGTTATGAAGTTCATCATCGAGTACGCATTCGCGATGAGGCGATTATGGCAGCAGTCGAACTTTCAACACGTTATATCACAGACAGATTTTTGCCGGACAAAGCCATTGATTTAATCGATGAGGCTTCCGCAAAATTGCGTTTAGAGATTAATTCCGTTCCCGAAAAATTGGACGAAATCGAACGCCGAATCCGTCAGTTGGAAATCGAACGTGAAGCCATTAAACGTGAAAAAGACGAGGAAAAATTAAAAACGTTAGCAGAAGAAATTTCACAGTTGAGTTTAGACCGTGACGCGATGAAAGCCAAATGGCAAGCCGAAAAAAAAGTGGTTGATGCCATTCAGCGCAATGTAAAAAACATCGAAACCTACAAATTTGAAGCCGACAAAGCCGAACGTGCGGGCGACTACGGCAAAGTTGCCGAATTGCGTTACGGAAAAATCAAAGAAGCCGAAACCGAACTCGAAAACCTAAAAAAACAATTGGCTCAAACCGAGTCTCCGCTTATCAAAGAGGAAATCGGAAGCGAAGAAATTGCCGATGTCGTTGCACGCTGGACGGGTATTCCCGTCAGCAAAATGTTGCAGAGCGAACGTGAAAAATTGTTGCACCTCGAAGATGAATTGCACAAGCGTGTGATTGGTCAAGACGAAGCAATCACGGCTGTTTCCGATGCCATTCGCAGAAGTCGTGCCGGATTGAGCGATGCCAAACGTCCGGTGGGCTCATTCATTTTTTTGGGAACAACCGGTGTCGGAAAAACCGAATTGGCAAAGGCTTTGGCGGAATATCTGTTCAACGATGAAAATGCGTTGGTGCGCATTGATATGTCGGAATATCAGGAACAACACACCGTTTCGCGTTTGATTGGTGCCCCTCCGGGTTATGTTGGTTATGATGAGGGCGGACAATTGACCGAAGCCGTTCGTCGTCGCCCGTATTCCGTAGTGCTTTTGGACGAAATTGAAAAAGCACATCACGATGTTTACAACACCTTACTACAAGTGTTGGACGATGGCAGATTGACTGACAACAAAGGGCGTGTGGCGGATTTCAAAAACACAATCATCATTATGACGTCCAACATCGGCTCACAGTTGATTCAAGAAAATTACGAACACATGAAAGAGGGCGAGGACGAAAAAACGTTTTCTAAAACACAAACGGAAGTATTGGATTTGCTCCGTCAGACGATTCGTCCGGAATTTTTGAACCGAATTGATGAAGTGATTATGTTCCGCCCGATTAGTCGTGAAGAAATCAAAGACATCATCAAAATTCAACTCGCACACTTAGACAAACTCTTGGCAAAACAAAACATCATTTTAGAATCAAGTTCGATTGCTTTAGACTATCTCGCAAAAATCGGCTACGACCCGCAATACGGTGCAAGACCGCTCAAACGCATCATTCAAAAACGCATTATGAACGCACTTTCAAAAGAACTTTTGGCAGGAAAAGTACAGCCCAATTCTACCGTAAAAATGGATGTGTTTGATGATGAATTTGTGTTTTTTTAATTTGTAGGGGGCAAATAATTATTTGCCCCTACTTGCTAATTTTCAAATTTTTTTGTACCTTTGCAGTACGATTAAACACATGGCAAAACGCACACATACCGCCCTCGACTTCGAGATAGACAAACTCACGAATAGTATTGAAAACACGCTAACCAGCGAGAGTTTTCCTACCGAAGTATTTCCGGTTACAAAAGCCGATCTGACCAAGATAAAGGCTGAAAAAACATTCGGATTTGATTGGAGTAAGGAAAGCAAAAGAACAAATTGTCAACTTTACAAACTTACAACAAACCTAAATCCTCACGTCATTCACGGCTTAATAAGCATTGAAAAAAAAGCAGATCATATTTACATGTCGTTAATCGAAAGTGCCAAATTTAACAGAGGAAAAAGTAAAATCTACTTAGGCGTTCCCGGAAACCTTGTCGCCTTCGCTTGTAAACTATCATTTGAATTCGGATTTGGTGGCTACGTCGCATTTGACGCCAAAACAGCACTCATACATCACTATAAAGAAACACTATACGCCACACATTTCAAAGGGACAAAAATGTATATCGACACACCGGCGTCAGCACGTTTGGTAGCGCAGTACTTTTCTAACATTAAAACAATATAGCCATGGGACTAATTAAAGAACCTATCGACGTAGATTTCACGGTACAACCAAAAGTATGGACTACCGAAGAAGAAAGAGAATTTAGCGAACTGATAAGAGAGCAAAAAAAAGCATACAACACTTCAAAATCAGCCGTTTCCGCAAAACGCACACCCACGCCATTGCGAAGAAAAAAAGTATTAGCATAACCCATACAAAAACAATTTAGGTAGCCAATGCAAAACATGTTAAAAAACACTCAAAACTTTTGCCGAAAAAACTTGCTTTTCTCGGATTTTTGTGTAAACACACACATACACATCTCCTAAATTCCCACCCACCCGCATTATTTAGTTTTAGAAAAAACCAAATTGCAAAGATATATTTTTTTGCAATATGGTGAGTTCTGCACATCGGACGTTGAGCCTGTCGAAACGCCCGATGTGTTTTTTTGTGCAAATAACCCAATAAGCAAACAAACAAATAAACATACAATCATTATGAAAAAACCACTTTTATCCCTCGCCCTAATCCTCGCAACAAGCCTTGCAGGGTTCGCTCAAACCTCCGGATTTTCCGGAGACCTAACTTGGGCTATCGCTGACGACACACTCCGAATTAGAGTAACTCACGCAACCAACACTGCAGGAATGAATAACTTTTCTAATGTAAATGAGGTTACTACTGCTCCCTGGGGTACAGTCGAAAATCGAGATTTATTCTATGCTGTAATTATAGAGGAACGTGTAACTTCAATCGGAGACCATGCGTTTCGGGGATTAACCGGGCTAACTTCTGCAACCATTGGCACAAGCGTAACAACAATCGGAAGGGCGGCGTTTAATAACACACGCTTCACCTCAATAATTATTCCTGACAATGTAACCTCAATTGGAAATGTGGCGTTTTTAGATAATCCAGCGTTAACTTCTGTAACCATTGGCACAGGCGTAACAACAATCGGAGAGGAGGTGTTTGCAAATAGTACTAATCTATCGTCAATAACGGTACATCGCACAGTACCGCCAACTGTAGAATCTAATGCTTTTTTGGGTTTGCCGGCTACGGCTTGTTTGCGTGTACCTGAAGCCTCTGTTTCGGCTTATAAAGATGCTGACGTTTGGCAAGATTTTTCGTGTATTGAGCCAATATCTATCGCAGTAACCAATATCACAAACGTGCCAACAACAGTAACAGCAGGCACAACGCTCGCACTAATCGGCACAGTAAATCCGATCAATGCCACAAATCAAACCATCGTGTGGAGCGTTCAAAATGCAGGTACAACAGGTGCAACCATCAACGGCAACACGCTCAACGCAACATCGGCGGGAACTATGTCCGTTCGTGCCACAATTGTAAACGGAGCAACTGCAACAACGAATTTTACACAGGATTTTAACATTACAGTTACGGCAGAAAGCACCTCAATTATCGACATTGACCAACAAGACGTTTTGAGCGTACACCCCAATCCATTCACAGACCAAATCCACATCACCAACGCCGAAATCGGTGCGATGTTATACATTCTCAACGCAACCGGAAACACCGTACACACGCAGCCAATAACAAGCCAAACCCAAACAATTTGGTTAGGGCATTTGCCAAATGGTGTGTATATTTTGCGTATCGGCGAGCAGTCGATAAGGATTGTGAAGCAGTAAAAAAAATGACCTGAAATTTATTGTAGGGGCGTTGCGTGCAACGCCCTTACTTATTTTCAGCATTTTGATGATTAAAAAATAATTTGGTGTGTTTGGGATTTTTTTTGTAACTTTGCAGAAAATACACGGCTATGAGTACGGCAGAATTAAGAACACATATTGTTCACAGATTAGCGACTATCTACGATGCAAATGTTTTGGAAGAAATCAACTCAATGCTTGATTTCAAAATTTCAGATCCGGTTTTTCGCTGTACAAAAGAGCAACGTGTTGCCATCTCACAGGCACAGCAAGCAGTTGCAAACGGGGAATATGTAAGCCACGAAGATGTTCAAAATGCCGTTGAATTATGTTTAAGCGAAAACTAATTTGGTCGTCTCGTGCCAAAATAGAACTCCTTGAGATATTGGATTTCTACAAAAAACGCAATGGCAACGCTAATTACAGCAGAAAACTTTATACTCGAATTGAGGAACTATTGGAATTATGCAAAGCACATAGTTTTATAGGAAAACGAACCGATTTCGAAAACGTAAGAGTGTTGATTGTTGATGATTATTTGATTTTTTACGAGGTTAGCAATACCGAGATAACCGTACTAACAATTTGGAGTTCTCGGCGAAATTCGGAAGCCTTACAGATTCGAAGATGATAATGAAAACAGCAAAACTATACATAGTCCCCACCCCAATCGGCAATCTCGAAGATTTAACGTTTCGTGCACTTCGTGTTTTGAAAGAGGTTGACTTGATTTTGGCGGAAGATACGAGAGACTCTGCAAAATTGCTCAAACACTACGACATTCAAACACGTATGCAGTCGTACCATTCGTTCAACGAACATCAAAAGGTGCAGTCGTTTGTAGAAAAAATCAAATCGGGGCAAACCATTGCTTTGATTAGTGATGCGGGAACTCCGGCGATTTCGGATCCGGGCTTTTTGCTCGTTCGAGAGTGTGCAAATGCAGGGATTGAGGTAGAATGCTTGCCCGGTGCAACGGCATTTGTTCCGGCGTTGGTCAATTCAGCTTTGCCTTGCGAGCGCTTTATTTTCGAGGGCTTTTTGCCCGTCAAAAAAGGTCGTCAGACCAAACTTGGGCAACTCAAAAATCAAGATTGTACAATGATTTTTTATGAGTCGCCGTACCGCTTAGTCAAAACATTAGAACAATTTTCCGAAGTTTTCGGAAACGACCGAAAAGCCTGTGTTTGCAGAGAATTAACCAAAATATACGAAGAAAACAAACGCGGTACATTGCAAGAATTGATTGCACATTTTTCGGGAAAAGATGTGAAAGGCGAAATAGTTATTGTTGTTGCGGGGAAATCGAAGTGGTAATACGCCACTGCTACAATATTATTTCGTAACAACACGCCCCAAAAGGTTAGATATTTGCACGCGAGCCCGTTCAAATCTTGCCAACTCCGCAATCAAAATTTGTAAATTGTCCTCGTCTTTTTCGGCTCGTAATTTCTCTCGACGCTCGTCAATCATTTTTTCCAGTTTGCACAAGCGAAAAGCTGACAAACACTCCGAAACAACTTGGGAAAGCTGTTCTTCTTCATGTTCTTTTTTCACACGAACACCCTTTTTTTGGTAGTTTTCGCTGATCGCATGCGGAAAATTCATCAAGTCAATTGCCAGTTGTTTGATATTCTCGTTTTCGTGATGTGAAAAATAACCGTCGTCGATTTTTGACACAGATTGTGCTTCGGCTTCGCTCAGCAACCGATCTGCATCGGTGGAGAAAGCGTCAAAAATCAAGCGATACAACGAATTTTCAAAACCAAGTAATTCATCGTTTGAAATTTCGCTGAAAATATAATTGCCAACGTTTCTTTTTTCGACTTCGTCTGCATTCTCAACTGCTACGGTAATGTCTGCCTGATGATAATTTATCAAAATTCGAATAATTTCACGTTCAACAGCATCAATTTGCCCTTCGACCTCGCTCAGGGCACGGGCGTCATCAAGTGCTGAATGGACATTGTCATTGAGCGGAGTCGAAATGCCCACGTCTGTACCAACATTTTCCGAATGCTGTTTTTTGAAATTAGTACGTAGAATTTTATTGATTTCGGCAATCAGAACCGTTTCCGGAAAATCCAAAATTCGACTGCATTCCGCAGTATAAACCGATCGAGAAATTGCATCGGGAATCAAGGCTATGCTCTCGACAATATCTTTTAGCAAATTTGCCTTTTTTATTGGATCTCCGGCGGTTTCTTTCAAAAGCAAATTGGCTTTGAAGCGAATAAAATCAACCGCATTTTCCGCAATAAATTTTTGCACGTCTTCCGAGCGGTGCGAACGTGCGAACGAATCCGGGTCTTGACCATCGGGAAATGACACAATTCGAACATTCAAACCTTCTTTCAAAATCATATCTAACCCTCGAAACGAGGCTTTGATACCCGCTTCGTCACCATCGAAAAGTACCACGACATTTTTGGTGTAACGACTGATGAGTTTGATTTGATCAACCGTCAGTGCCGTTCCGGAAGACGCAACCACATTTTCCACGCCTGCTTGATGCAACGAAATCACATCGGTGTAACCTTCCACCAATAAACACGAGTCTTGCTTAACAATTGCAGATTTCGAAAAATATAATCCGTAAAGAACTTTGCTTTTGCTGTAAATATCGCTCTCCGGCGAATTCACGTATTTTGCGACTTTTTTATCGCTACTTAGCGTGCGACCTCCAAAACCGATTGTTCGCCCCGAAAGATTGTGAATTGGAAACATCACACGACCTTTGAAACGATCAAACAGCGTGCCGTCATCTTTGCGAACACTCAGTCCGGTTTTTACCAAATAGTCTGCGTTGTAGCCTTTAGTTATCGCTGTTTTTGTAAAACTTTCCCACTCGTCCAAACAATAGCCGAGTTGAAATTTTTCGATAGTTGCAGGCGAAAAACCACGTTCACGAAAATACGACAAGCCTATAGAACGCCCAATATCATTGTCATGCAGAATTTCAACAAAATATTTTTTAGCAAATTCCGTTACATTGAACAAGCCTTCACGCTCGTTCATTTGTTGAATCATTTCCGGCGTTTGCTCTTGCTCTTGAATTGGAATACCGTATTTTTTCGCCAAATGTCGCAATGCTTCGACATACGTGAAATGCTCGTGTTTCATCAAAAATGACACAGAGTCGCCACCTTCTCCACAGCCGAAACATTTAAAAATATTTCTTGCCGGATTTACATTGAACGACGGCGTTTTTTCGTTGTGAAACGGACACGAACCAATTAAATTCACACCACGCCTTTTGAGCGATACGAATTCTCCAACCACCTCGTCAATACGAGCGGTTTCGATAATGGTTTGGACGGTTTCTTTGGGTATCATCGTTGTTTTTTGATTTAGCCTATATCCTTCAGCCCCTCTTCGATCTCTTCAATGCTTGGCAGTGCTGACTTGTAATTTTCCGGCAATAAATTTGATATTTCGTATGCTGAAATTCCTATTGGTTGGCTACTACTCTCGAGCGAGTATTGTGCCATTATGTCGTTTTTGTTTTTGCAAATAAGCAATCCTATTGTTGGATTGTCGGTTTCCTTTTTTCTTTGATGATTGATAGCCGCAACATACGCCCCCAGTTTACCTGTATGTTCGGGTTGAAATTCGGTTGCTTTTAATTCAACAACCACATAGCAACGGAGTTCAGTATGATAGAAAAGCAAATCGATAAATCGTTCTGCATCGCCCATTTTTACGAGCACTTGTCTGCCAACAAAAGCAAATCCTTGTCCTAATTCTAGTAGAAATTTAGTAATGTTGGTAGTTAATGCGTCTTCCATTTCTCTTTCTTTGTAGCCATCTGTAAGCGTGAGAAAATCGAAGTTGTATGGGTCTTTGAGAACTTGATTAGCCAAGTCGCTTTGAACTTCCGGCAGATGCCGTGAAAAGTTGGTCAGTGCTTTTCCTTGTTTTGAATACAGATCGGCATCCATAAAATGATCTAACACTGCTCTACTCCAGCCGTTTTCTATCGTTTTTTGAACGTAAAAAAGAGCCTCTTTGACAGATTTACATCTCGTAAATATTAAAGTGTGATGACCCCATGGTATTTGAAAAACAGGCAGATTTTGTAATTCGTCAACAAGTTGTTGACGAATTATATTATGCTCACTATTATCCATTTGGGAATCATCAACAAGTTGTTGACGAATTGTGTTGCCAACTTGGCGTCGAATTGAAGTATCTTGAGTATAGAATTGATAAAAATACTTACAATATTTCAAATTTGTGACGGAAAATCCTTTCATGTACGGAAACTCAGAACGCAAGTCCCTACTCAGTTTCTCAAAAAATTTGCTACCCCAAGAGGTTTCCATTTGACGAACAACAATATCTTGCCCCATGTCCCAGTAAAGGCGAAGCAATTCCTCATTCACTCGCACAGCAGCCTTGATCTGGCTTTGGCGAATTTTCGTTTTGAGGTCTATCAGCCATTGGCGATAGTCATTGCTGTCTATTTTTTCCGGCTTATTCATATTTTTTGCAAAGGTACGGTATTATTTTTGTTTTCAAAATTTCCGGGCTACTGAACACACCGCAATGAAAAACCATTAAACTTACTACCCCAATGCTGTGGATTGATAGTCCCAGTTGAAGAAAAACGTAAGAGAAATCCGCCGTCTGCGGAATCCCCCGACTGCGACCAGTAGTACCCCCACGTGCCTTGACCGAACAACCCACCACTCGTATTGCAGGCACCTCCAAAAGCACCGCCCCAAAGGGTAATATAGTTATTATTGACAAAAGTCGTATTTGTTCGAAACTGTCCGGTTCCGCCCATAGCAATATCCAAATCTCTAAAATCCTCCCTTGTGGGAACTCGCCAAGGATAGGGGCAAAGCTCCTCTCTCAACTCATACACTGCCTGCCAAGAAAACAAAACGCCTCTTTGATCGGGATTTGAACGGCAATCAACGTTATAGCCGGCAGCTAATGACCAACCGCTGAAAGACGTTTTATTCCTACAGTCGTCCGTTTGCACAGCGTCAGACCAGATTTGAGTGATACTATCGTTTGAAATTTCCCAAGTACTACTCGTAACAAAACTTGCTCTACCAAGCCCTGTTTCCCAGCCTAACACAACCTCTACAACGCTTGTATCCGAATGAGTACCATTTTCTGACATAGCGACAATAGCTGTCACACCCGTGTCAATTGCTACTACAACGCCATCGGTAACAGAAGCAATAGAAGCACTGTCGCTTGACCAAATCACATTTTGGTTAGTGGCATTTGCGGGCGAAATGGTTGCCCTCAAAGTCAAACTGTCGCCAATGGTTAATACGGCTATGGTTTGATTGAGCCTTAAATCGTTAACCACAATACTGATGTCATCGTCGTTTCCGCAAGAAACAAAAACAAGGGAAAACGCAACAAGCATAGTCGTTAGGCGGAACAAATATTTTTTCATAGACAGTTGTTTTTGGGTAGAATTATGTCTCAAAACTCGTTGTCATTGCGGGCTTGACCCGCAATCCCCTTGCTAATAAGGGATTCCGCGTCAAGCGCGGAATGACGGACATTTGAGACAGTCCTACGATTTTATTTCACCGCAATCGTTTCAATCTCTACAAGCACACCCAACGGAAGTTTTTGCACAGCATACGCCACACGAGCAGGTGGATTTGCAGGATAAAATTTTGCATAAACCTCGTTCATTGCGGCAAAATTATCCATTGTGCTCAACAAACACGTTGATTTTACAACATCTTCGAACGAATATCCGGCCTCTTTCAAAATAGCTTCGATGTTTTTCAGCACTTGTTCGGTTTGTTCGGAAATACCACCTTCGACAACTTGTCCGGTTGTCGGGTCAACAGGAAGTTGTCCGGAAATGTACAGTGTACCGTTGGCTTCGATAGCTTGACTGTAAGGACCAATAGCTTTTGGTGCGTTTTGCGAGTTGATGATTTTTTTCATGTAATTATGTTTTTTTGTGTTTAAAAATTGTATTGTTCTCTGTGTGTTCGTCTTCTGTCATACTTCATCACATCGCCAAGCATATTTGAATTGAGCCTGATACCGAAACTCCATTCTCTGAACTGTCCGAACGGAGCCCATGTAAACGTCATTGTCCAACAACACAGATCTCGCGTGACATTGAACATGGTATGAGCTAATTGTCGATTGGTAAAATCGTATCCGGAAGTGAATGAAATATGCCATTTATCCGTCAAATTGACATGACCGCTGAACGATAAAGTTTGCATAATCGTTCGATCATAATCTCTCCAAACCACAGATTCTCCAACTAACGGACGTCCCCAAATGTCAGTTCGTTGATAGCCGGGACGGAAATTGCCTCTATAATTGATGTTGTAACTCACATTCAACGACCATTGTGGAGCAAACGTTGCCCGTTGCATAAAAATATCATCGCTTCCGGCTCCTTGCTCGGCTCTCTCTGCTCGATCTCTAGAACTTCTAGACCAACTAAAACCTGTACTCATACCTTCGCTTTCTCGCAATAAAAATCTTCGTCTACCCTCGCTCGGTTGTTGCCACATAAACGTGTTGATACGTGTGATACGAAGAGCACCTCCCGGTAAAGTATCTATCGCTCGAGCATACATATCAAATCGAGCATTGAAATTAATAGAGAGGTTTCCAAAAAGTCTTGTTGAGCCTGACACGTTGATAGGTGCCCAGTTCAAAGAATCCGCCGCAAGATTGTACGATGTGGAAATTTGCAATCGATCAATCAGTCTAACTCTCCGTTCTCCTCTAACCGTATCACTTCGATCTCTAACTTTCATCTCAAAGTTGTTGCCAAGTGAGAAATTTATACTTCCGCTTAGCCCTCCGGTTGGAAATCCGGCCGGACTTCCATCAAACAAATTATACCGTGTATATGTTCCGTCTAAATCTTGAAAATAACGAAACCCGGATCTATATCCTGCTCGCCCTTCAACAAAATCCGGACTAATCGAAAAACCGATACTCGGTGTTGCAACATGTCGAAACGCTCGGATAGGTCCACGATTGAATCGAGAAATACCAAATAATGTCGTACTTAAAGATGTTGTATAACTGTAACTTCGCGATGCAAAAAACCCATGTTCGGTATGAATAATTGCGTTTCTCTGAACATTGGGAATAGTATCTATTCTGATTAGTTCGTCGTTCTCGTCAAATATATTCTCATATCTAAAGCCAATTGTATCCAAGCCTCTGTGATTTTTTCTAAAATTCCAATGTTCGGTTAGTTGTATCGAATGGCTCCAGTTTACATGCCCATTGAGAATCCTTATATTCAAATCCATCGGGATATTGTGTCTCATGCCGTTTACCATATCTTGAAATATCTCCGGTATCCAAAACGCACTATCGTTTCCGCTTACTCTATTTACGGCATTCATAGAGTATCCGATTCTAAAACTTTCGTACCATCTTCGAGCTCCAACCTGGACTCTGCGTTGAAACGGGAAAATAGGTCTCATCGAAAGATTGACGGAAGGGAGCGTTGCGTTTATATTACCTGTTGTGATGTTGTAATCCAAACTTGCGGTTGCAGCAAGGTTAAAACGACCAAAACGCAGTTGATAAGCGATGTTTGAAGTGGACTGATTGTTAAAGTGGTCGGCGATATTTAAGCTATACCGTTGTGAGGCGGTATTAAAAAAGTTTACACTCGCAGAAAACGAACTGTTTTGGTTAGCTTCCGGAGCCTGTGAGTGGGTCCAACCCAATCGAAAGCTCCTGGTTTGTCCGAACGCATGCGGTCCTTCCATTACACCTCTCTCACCACTCGGCACCATTCCAAGACTAATGTTGAAGTTGCCGCTAAATCTGTAACGAAGTGCGTATTGCCAAGTGTTTCGGAGTGCCCAGTCGCCACGCGAATAGATGTCTCCTTCTATTCTCCAATGTACAAAATCGTTGATTGCCCAATAAAATCCACCACCTCGAAGGAAAAAGCTCGCATTTTGACCGTGAGTTTCGCCATACGTTGGAACAAGTATTCCCGATGCGTACCGACTTGTATTTGGAAACAGTCCGAATGGTACGGCAAGCGGAGTCGGCACATTATTCAAAAACATCATGGCTCCACCTGTAACTACTTTATCGTTAGGTATAATTCTGGCACGACGTGCAACTATATACCAATGCGGATCTTCCAGCGGACAAGTCGTGAAACGTGCTCGCTGTACGAAAGCCGTATTATCCGGAAATTTTTTCACCCTTTCACCGTGAATAAACATTTCGTCTTCTTGAGTTATGATGTATCGGATACGAGCCTTTCTTGTTGCAAGATTGTAAGTCAACTCTCGGGCTTCAAACGTTTGTCTGGAATCTCTGAAAAAAGGACGGTCAATCTCTTGTCCAAGCGAGTCAACCCTCGGAAAAGCACTCAACTCATCTCTATCGAAATGCACATTTATTCTTGCTGCTGTCAGTTCAATATCTTGATAGTTGACTTGTGCTCTTTCGAAAAGATGGACCGTATTTGTTCGTAAATCAAAAAAAATCGAATCTTGGGCTTGATAGTCAATTCTACTTTCAATTGCAGATTGCGAACGTGGTATCGAAGGGCGGTTTTCCTCTAAATTTACAGTATCATTCGGAAGTAAGGCAAGAGTATCGTTTTGGATGGAATCTTGATAATCGTTCTGCACTCCGGCAACGGTATCTTCGCCAAATACCAAACAAGGCATGGCAACACATAATATGAACGATATTAAAATTTTTCTCAGCAATTTCAAAAATTTTCGTATCTTTGCAGGGTTAAAATAAACTACAAAGATAAGCATTTTTTGCGACATGAAAAAATACAAACTCAAACTTGTGGGAAAATGGGTTGTTTTTGTCTTGTTTTTAGGGCTCAGCAGCGGTCTTTTAGCAAACTCAAGACCTTGGGTGGTCGTGATTGACCCCGGACACGGCGGAAGAGACCCTGGAGCCGTCGGACGAATCTCGAGAGAAGCCGACATCAATCTTGCCATCTCTTTGGGACTTGGAAGAAAAATTCAAGAAAATTTGAGTGATGTAAACGTCCATTTTACACGAACGGAAGATGTGTGTGTACCCCTTTGGCAGCGTCCGCAAATGGCAAACAGACTCAATGCCGATTTGTTTATTTCCATTCATGTCAATTCCAGCAATCACAGAAGGGGTACGCCTTATCCACGAGGATTTGAAACCTACGTGATGGGATTACACAGAACTGCCGAAAATCTTGCTGTTGCTCAAAGAGAAAACGCGTCAATTTTTTTAGAGGAAAATTATGCCTATTTTTATCAGGGATTTAATCCGAATTCACCGGAAGCATACATCATTTTTTCATTGTTTCAGAGTGCTTATTTGGAGCAAAGTTTGGATTTTGCATCACGCCTGCAGGCTCATAAAGCCAAGCATATTCCGTCGGTATGCAGAGGCGTAAAGCAAGCAGGATTTTTAGTATTGCACGGTACAACCATGCCTGCAGTTCTGACCGAAATAGGATTTATCAACAATCCCGAAGAAGAAAGATTTATGAATTCGCCGGAAGGTCAGGAAAGAATCATACGAGCGTTGTTTGACGCATTCAAGGAATATAAACAAGCCGTTGACAGACTTGGCGGTCGTCTCGAAATAGCAACTGTACAACTCGATACTGCAAGACCAACAGTTGCCACAGTCGAACGACTTTTCCCGCCTTCTCAGACATCAACACAAAGCACACCGGCACACGTTTCAGCAAATAATCCCCCGCAAAATCCTAATCCGAAAATTGTTTACAAAGTTCAGTTTGCTTCATCATCGGTGGAGATTCCGTTAACTGACCCAAGGTTTAGAGGCATTGAAAACCCGGGCATATACTTCCATCAAGGTGCTTTCAGACTCACAGCAGGTGCTGCAAGTTCGACGGAAGAAATCACACCGACATTGCGAGAAATACAAAATAGAGGCTATCAAGATGCTTTTATTGTAGTATTCAAAGACGGGGAACGTATTACAACAGCAGAGGCTTTGCGAATTTTACAAAGCCGAAATTAAGTCATCACGTATGAAGATATCCAAAGAAATAAAAATTGCGATTGTTTCCATTGCAACAATTATAGCGTTCATTCTCGGAGCAAATTTTTTGAAAGGGCGAAACTTTTTTAAACCCGAAACAACGTTTTTTGCCTTTTTCGACAATGCCAATAATCTGACACCATCGGCTTCTGTGTTTTTCAGAGGCATGAATGTCGGACGTGTCACCCGCCTGGAGTTTACCGGTGCGGAGAATCCTCAAATTAGAGCAACAATCGTGATTAACGAGCGTTTAAGTGTTCCAAAAAATTCTGTTGCGCGCATTGCCGTAGGCGATTTGTTCGGAACAAGAATTATTGAGCTAATGTTTAGTGACGAAACAGAGTTTTTGAGAAACGGCGACACGTTGATTGGCGAAATAGAAACGGGTTTTATGGAAGAAATTGCAACGCAGCTAATGCCCGTTGCGAGTAGAGTCGAGAGTTTAGCAATATCTTTAGATTCGCTGGTCATGACGATGAATGCGATGTTCAACGAACAAGCACAACAGGAAATTCAAAACAGCATTCAAGATCTGAGCATATCGCTGAACAATGCGAGAAACCTAACCTCAACAGCAAATAGAATGCTGGCAGATCAACGCGAAAATGTGAACGAAATTCTCACAAATTTTGCAGAAATCAGCAATAATCTGAACAATGTAGATTTTGCAAGCACTGTGAACTCTCTGCAAAACACACTTGCTCAAGCCGACACGCTGATCCAACGACTAAACGAAGGTGAAGGCACATTAGGGCTGCTTTTGAATGACGAAAGACTTTACGAAGAGTTGACCAATTCTGCTGCAAATTTGAGCCGACTTTTGGAAGATTTGAAGACCAATCCGAGACGTTATGTAAATTTCTCGCTATTCGGACGAAATCGGGATTAAATCATGTTTACAATCGGTATTTTCGGACGACGAAATGTTGGTAAAAGCTCCCTCATCAACGCTCTGACTGAACAAAATTTAGCCATTGTTTCCGACATTGCCGGAACAACCACCGATCCTGTCAAAAAATCCATCGAATTGTCTCACATCGGAAAGTCTGTAATCATTGATACTGCAGGATTTGACGATGATAGTGAATTGGGCAAACAACGTATCGAAAAAACCAAACAGGTTTTACAAACCATCGACTTTGCGATTTTGGTTTTTAGCGAAAATCAATTTGGAAGTCATGAAAACGAATGGATTGAAAATTTTCAAACGTTTGATGTTCCCTTTATCATTGTTCACAATAAATGTGATTTGGAACCCGTAGGGGCAAATAATTATTTGCCCCTACACCACACCGTTATTGACGTTTCCGTAAAAGAAAAAATCAATTTGCAAGCAATTTTTGATGAAATAGTGTCGTCATTCCCGCGTAAGCGGGAATCCCATAGCAAGGGGGTTGCGGAACAAGTCCGCAATGACGGTCTTGTGGCTGATTTGATTTCCCCCAACGACATCGTAATCTTGGTTACCCCTATAGATTCCGAAGCCCCCGTTGGGCGTTTGATTTTACCGCAAGTGCAAACCATTCGTGCAATTTTAGACGAAAACGCCATCGCAATAACCTGCAAAACCGAGCAACTGCAACAAACTCTCAACACTCTAAAAACACCGCCCGCATTAGTGATTACCGATAGTCAGGCATTTGCAGAAGTGGAGGCAATTGTTCCAAAAGATTGTAATTTGACAAGTTTCAGTATTTTATTGGCTCGTCAAAAAGGCGATTTTTCAACCTACTTGAAAGGTACGCCACATATTGGCAAACTAAACGACGGTGACAAAATTCTCATTTTGGAATCGTGCACACATCAAAGCACCTGCGAAAATATTGCTCGTGTGAAACTTCCGAATTTGCTAAAAAAACAAACGGGAAAAACTTTGCAGTTTGACATTATCTCAGGATTATCTCCACTTCCCGATGACTGGGAGACTTATGCTATGGTATTTCAATGCGGTGCATGTATGATCACACAAAAACAATTGCACAACCGCCTAAAACCCTTTATTGACAAAGGAATTCCTGTATCTAACTTCGGTATGGCTTTCGCCTACTTGAATGGTATTTTCGAGCGTGCAGTGTCGTCATTGCGAGCGTAGCGAAGCAATCCCGTTGTCTTCTGGATTGCTTCACTGCTTTGCAGTTCGCAATGACGGTAAAAAAAAACGCTCTCATAAGCCGGGTTCTGTTTCTAATCTGTCATTTATCTCGACTTGCAATCACTTACAAACTCTATCGTTCGACCCCCCGTCGTCGCCCGAGCCCGGCTTAGCAGACGGTATATTTGAACTTTCAACCCATGAAGTTTACCCCAAGCGTTTGTCGCCAAACGTTGCGGGAGCTCTTACCTCCCGTTTTCACCCTTACTCTTCGATGCTTCGGCTATGCTCAGCACATCGCATCTTGAAGCGGTAATTTTCTGTGGCACTTGTTGTCGTTGCGTTGCAACGCCTTCCCGTTAGGAAGCATGGTGGCTCAGTGTTGCCCGGACTTTCCTCTGCAAAAAATTACAGCGACAGATCGGAGCGTTTTTTCTTATAGCACAAAGATAAGCAAAAAAGATGAAACTGCCAAATTTTTGTGGTAGCTCCTAATTTTTCACAATCCGCTGTATAATCACGTGTTCTCCGGTATAAATTCGAAGAATGAACATACCTTTGGGCAGAGCAGACATATCTAAAACAACATTGTTTGTGTCAAATCTTCGCTCGCTCACACGACGCCCTCGCAAATCATACACAACCACTCTGTCAATCGGCGTATCGGGCGATTGAATGTAAAGCCTATCCGTTACCGGATTTGGAAACACATAAACCATTTGCGGCTCAACGATTTCAG
Organism: Bacteroidales bacterium; assembly: GCA_009785425.1. GTDB lineage: Bacteria > Bacteroidota > Bacteroidia > Bacteroidales > P3 > WRKV01. The sequence continues at coordinate 85,330 of WQWI01000001.1, forward strand.
GAGTGATAGAAGTAGCCTGTGTTTCATTAACTGTGATGTTCAGCGCTATCGTTTCTGTACCGAAATTACTTGTTATTCTTGCAACGAGTTCGTTATTTCCAACAGACATTATTTGTCGGATTCTATGACTTATCGTGTCTTGCGTAGTTGAAACGAGTAGTTGATCATTGAAAAACAAATCAAGTCGTGTATGCCTATTGGCAGCAACTCTTACGTTTATGTCCTCGCCCATTTTGATAATTTGATTATCAACGTTTAGCGAGAAATACGGCGGAACAATAATATCCGGTATTTCGAACCTTGAACCTCTCGTAAACATAGCAAATCTTCCTGGCGGAATGTTGTTGAACTGCCAGTTTCCGCTTGTGATATCTATATGAGGAGGAAAAACATCGCAAGCTGGAAATGCGTTGTAATACCTACCGAGTGGCACACTTTGAACAAGTATATTTTGTGTTACTACATCAAGGTTTGAAACCGCTATCATAGCGTGCTCTCCATTTTGTGAATGCGTCCATCTCAATCTTCCTTGGTTTCCTGTGCCCACCCAGGCAGTTTGTGGAAATCTCATAGCAGGGTGTGTTGTTCTAAAATGAATAAGTGTGCTAAACACATTGAACAAGTTTTGGCGACGTGGGTCTTCCAATAAATCCCAAGGAATCGGCATTCGTCCCGTACGACACTCTTCGCCACCGTGATGCCCTTCGCCGGTGTAGCGATTATAACAAAAATTGATGGGCCAATGATAACCAATTTCGCCAAATTGCCAAATCATTCTTGGTCCGGGAGGCGTTGTAAGGAATATGTTTGCCGTGGCGGCCATACGTAGCAACATCTCTGTGGTATCTCTTGGGTTAGGATATCCGTGGTTATTGTGTCCCCATTGGTTACTATTATTCAAAACCCGATAAGGCACACGTTGCTCATCGTGGCTTTCCATATAAGAAATGAAATTTCTTCCTGAGTTCCAAGCATCAACAATATTATAACCACCTTGACCAGTTCCATCACTTGGCCAGCCCATTGCTAACTCAGAAAATGCCCGCCCTGTGTTTCTCCAAAACATCAAATCACACCAATACGACATATGATACTCTTCGTCACGATCTGAAAAATGTTCCATAATCAAAAAAGCGTTTGGATTTATCAGACGAACCTGAGATGCATACCAACACAGGTTGTTGATACGTTCCTGGTCGAAACGATTCCACTCTGCCATATTGCCGAGCGATTGCCGTTGTGTAAACCCTTTTGAAAGGTCGAAACGGAAGCCGTCCAATCTGAATTCTTCCATCCAAAACATAATCGCACGACGAACCATATAGCGTGTAAACGGACTGCAATGGTTGAAATTTTCTCCAACACTGAAAGGGTGGTTTGCAATTTCATTGTGATATGGGCTATTGGGAGAGGGGTATCCGGGTAGGCGATCTCCAGGTCCTTGCCTCCACATTTGCACCGTTGGCGAATTTCCAAAAGAGTGGCTGTAAACCACGTCCAAAATCACAGCGATATTTCTGCGGTGTGCCTCGTTGATAAATCGTTTCAATTGCTCTCTTGTGCCATAAGCCTTGTCAACTGCGAAATAAAATGCCGGATTATAACCCCAACTATCATTGCCGTCGAATTCGTTTAGAGGTAATAATTTAATTGCATTCACGCCAAGGCGTTGCAGATAAGTCAAGGTGTCAAGTAGGGTTTCAAACGACTCGTGATGCAAGAAATCTCTAATCAACAATTCGTAAATCACTAAGTTTTCGCGAGGTGGCGGCACAAAATTGGTTTCGATCCAAGGGAAAGCCGGTCGGTTGGTTTGCAATACACCTGCAAAACTGTTGCTTCGTGCACCTGCCGGAAACGGCGGAAAACTGTTGTTAACCGTTGGAGGAATCCAGTGGTCGTTCCAAGGGTCAAGTACTAATTTTGAAAAAATATCTGTCGTTACGATTGTATCATCAACAATGTATTGAAACGCATATTTTTTACCGGGCGTAAGCCCTGTAACTGTAAGCCAATAGCGGTCGCGAGGAAAGCGGTCGTTAGGGAAACCTCGCACTTCGCAAGGTCCTCCCACCGGTGGACTGCTATACCCGACATACCAATAATGACACAACATATTAACAACCAGATCAGCCGGCCAAGGAGAATTGCGTTGGCGTTTCATTTGAAACTCGGGTAGTAGCCGCCAATCGTTGAAATCTCCAATCACAAAAATGTGACTTTTATGCGGTGCGGAAACAATGAACGTTACCGCTGTTCCGCACTCGTGATAGTTTATACCGTCCGCAAAATCGTAAGGAATAATCGAGTCGAGCGTTTCGCCCCTTACTGCAAAAAAGATACGTTCTGTTTGAGTTAGCTCGCCTAATCTACCAACTAATGTTGCGGTGTAGGAGCCTATCGGAAAACTTCCCGAAAACGAAATTATTGTGTCGTTTGCCACTTCGGCAACACGCTCGCTGTTGATATAAATCGCCAGATTTGCGGGCTCGCTACTTTCTCCCGAAAACGTTATTTGCTCTCCTTCTACAAAAAGCCTATCGTTTGGTGGGGTTAGCATTCTCACGTTGAAGTCGGTTTCAAACACCGGAATAGAAATATCGTTGCCATATCCCGGCGGAAACTCCACATTACCTGCACCATTTCTGATAACGAGCATTATTTCCTGTACTCTTTCATCGGGGTCTGTAACATTATAAAATTCACGGACAGAATTAGGTATTACAAATCTCCACACATGCGTTCCGTACGATTCCGGCATACGTTCCATTCTAAGTTCTTCGTGAGTTGTTCCCCACGGACCGTCAGTTACACCGCCCGGGTTGAATACGTGATTCCATCTACCCGCCGTTGTAACCAATCCGGTGTGTACGTACAAAAAATTGTCTGCTCCACCCGTTCCTGTAAATCCTCGCATACTTTCGGGAACACCCGGAGCAGTTGCATCAAAATAGATATGTGTAGGACCGGGTGCTGCTTCTACAACGAATGCAGGGACAGTCCGAATGGCTTGTTGTGCTACAACGGCGATTCCGCAGAGGAAAAGTGCTAAAGTTAATAAAATCTTTTTCATATCAATCGATTTTTGTGTTATTTTTTTCAACGGCAATAGCAAACAGATTCCTCGCTACACTTCGCTTCGCTCGGAATGACAGCATTGCCGAGAAGAACAGCGAATAATTTTTGCTTGCGACAACGTCGCAAGCAAAAATTATTCTTCAGCTCCCCACTAAAAGGATGTCATCCCGAAAGAGCATAGCGACTGAGGGATCTGTTTGCTATTGTTTGTTATGTTCATTACAATTCTCAATTTTACTGCTTCACAATTCTAACAACACGTGTACCGATTCTCAACAAGTAAGTTCCGCTTGGCAGGTGGCTCACATCTATCGTGTTTTCTACGTTTAGGAATATCGCTACACGAACGCCCGACAGCGTGTATATCTCCACAGTTAATGGCTCACCGGATGGATTTTCAATGTACAAAATATCCCTTACCGGATTTGGATAAACCAATAATCGAGCATCGTCTGTTTCGAAAATTGATGTTGGTGGTTGCTCATTAACCGTAAACGTACGCTCTGCTGATGTATACGAATAGCCAACATCGTTCAATGCTACAACGTGGAATGTATGGTTACCGGCCGTTGTTGCTATCCACACAAACGACAATGTGTTTGTCGAAACAGGGTGTACAGCTGTTCCGTCAATATACAACCTCTTCGCAGCAGTTGTCGCATTTCCGGTTGCCGTAAACGTGATTGTGTCGCCAACGTAAATTTCAGTTCCGGTTGCCGGAGCAAGCGAAATCACAGCAGGTGCCGCCAAAGCATTGATGTTTATCGTTGCAAGTTGGCTGTTTTGACATTCAACCATTCCGCTCAAATCAACGGCTTTGAGGTAAAATACACTGTCGCCTCGAATCGGATTCAAATCCGAAAGTGTTTTTGTTGCACCGGTTCCGGCAGCAAATTCAATCATCAAATCTTCGCCGCTCGCATCACGATAAACTCTGTAAATAAACGCTTCGTTGTAATTCGTAATCGTGAATGTTGCCGTTGTCGCATTGAACGAAACATACACCGCAGATTCAACAATTGGTGTCGGTGGCGGCAAACAACTTGCATCACTTATAATTGCTACATTTAGGATTTCGTAAAGTGTGAAATTAACACCGGTCAAACCTGTTATACTCGTTACATCAATTGTGGCGGTGCGAGTTTCAAGATTTTCAACAGCTGTAAGTGTTACATAAGCTGATGTTTGTCCGGCAGGAATGATTATTGTTGTATTTCCTGTGAAATCGGTGCTTTCGAAATCCAGTGTAACCGTAAGTTCTGCGGTTGGGTGAGCAAACGGCACGGTTGCCACCACTCTCTTGCTATTTCCTTCGAAAATGCTTGCGCTGTCGGTGGTAAGAGTTACAACGGGGTTGTGAACGGTAACATTGTGGGATACAAGTGAATTTTCCGGTGCCCAAGGGTTACTCGCCATTCGATAACCTCCCGGGCTTACTGCACGAGCAGTGAATACAAACGTTCCGTTAGTATTCAATTCGTGGGCTCTGTAGTATCTACCGCCAACAAAATTTACATTTGCAGGAATAGTCGTAATTATATTGCCATCTCTCAAAAGTTCAATTGGGTAACGCTTGTCATTGACAGTGTCACGATACCAAACGTTGTCAAATCTAAGATGCTTTTCATATTCAAACGGAATACTTTCGCCGACATAGTAATTTACCACCCCACCGGCAATCCACAAACTTAAAGCAAAATCTTGAGTTAAATCTATCCAAAAATCACCGCCTGTTGTCAATCCTTCTTCTGCTCTAATCACAGAAAAGCCACCGTTTCCATCGCTATGGAAGAAATGGAAGCCCAATCCCATTGGACGGTCTGCCATCCAAGGAGCGAACGCTCCCAAGCCACCATCACTCGTTCCGGTTTCTATCAATTCACGGATATTTTGAATGTAAAATGTGTAAACACCGTTCTCGAAATCCATTCTGAATCTATCTATCATAGCAGGAATGCCCCAATCTGTAAAAGAAATGGTTTGATAAACGCCCGGATCCCGTCTGTATCGGTAAAACAGACGAATATACAAATTCTCGCCGGATGTCAAACACGCACAAAGGCTGAGCAAACTTGGGTCGAGAGTGATTGTCAGGCTTTCGTTGAGTGCTACAAAACCTAAACTTGAATTTGAATGAGAAACTGCATTCTCATTCGATGGACTTGTACAAGGCAATCGTTCAATTTCGACATTCTCCGAACTCACACAGCCGAAAGTGCTTGTAACAGATATTGCATAAGTTTGCGGAGCAAGTCCTGTTATGAGAATTTCAGAATTGAGAGCAACATTGTTTATTGTGCTGTCGCCAACTGTAACCGTGAACGGAGCGTTTCCGCTTGTTACCGTCACAGCAATACTTCCTGTAGCACAATGCGTATGCGTTGGAATTGCAGTAAATACTGGCAAGGGAGTCGTTCGAACAGGGAACACAGTGACGCTCCATTCACAACCCGATTCTGAAACAGTACCACCTATAATTGTACGGATTACTCCGAGGATAGTAGTTTGTGATATTACCGGAGTTTCGAACGTTGCAGAAGTTATGTGTTGGATCAACTCTCCACCATCTGCATCCGTTGAGTGAAGAGAATAAGTAAACAGCGTGTTGTCGAAATTAGTTATTGTAATCGTTGCCGTTGAGCCTACACAAGTACGGACATCATTTGGCACTATCGGTGTAGGTGGAGGCGTGCATTCGGTAACCGTAACACCAAACGGCGTTTGCATACAACCGTTGTTGTCGGCTACTTCAACCGTGAAATCACCGGCAGGAACTTCGATAAATTGAGTTGTTCCCAAATGAGCAGCGATGGTTTGCGTTGTTCCAACTTGAACACCTTCGTCATTTTTCAACACAACAGAAAACGGAAGTGCTCCATTATTTCCCGCTGTAACGGTAATAATACCGTAAGGTATAAAAGGTGAAGACTGCTGAGTCATTTCAGCTGTAGCACCGGTAGGTACAGCATTCACGGTCAGAGCGTGTATCGGCGGAGAAACTCGACAGCCATCGGGCAAACTCATATCAATAGCAACAAGCGTGAATGCGCCTACCGCCAAATGATTCGGAATGGTCAATACGTTGTCATCTTGTTCAATACCGGTTTGGGCTATATGTGCACTGTTGTACAGTCTGTAAGTTATTCCGTCAGACCAATTGGTGATGGTAAGCGTTGTGCCAAATCCGTAGCAAGTTGTGCCCACTGTAAGTTGCGGTTGAGCAGGTATTTCCGCACAGTCGGATAGAGCAACTTCAATGTTTGTCACTTCGTAAATTTGACAGCCTGCAGGATTTCCTGTTGCCGTGATAACAGCACGATACACACCGGCATAAAGATTAGAAAATTCTACGGAAGTTACAACTCCCGTTTCTGTGCCGATTTCTACATTTCCGGCATCGAAAAGAGTTATATCGAACGGACCAACGCCCAACGATCCGGCTGTAAACAAAATACGTCCTGTGTTTTCTCCGATATTTGTCGGAGTAATAAGTGTGTCAAAATCGCTTGGAGCCTCGACCACAACAACGTTTATCGGAGTTCTTGCCGACACATCGCAGCCCAAAGATAGCGAAGGAACTCGCACTTGCAAGAAAAATGAAGCATTTGCTGAAAACGGCTCTGCCGGTGTGATTGTTCGTGTTGTTGCATCAAATTCTGTTGTCAATTCTGTGCCACCCGTTGCTGTTGTCCAAAGTGTGAAAATCGGATCAACATAATCGGCAAGATTAGTAATTTCAAAAATTACTTCAGTTGCATTTCTACAAACATTACCGATTGAAATAGCCGGTGCTGTCGGAGGTGGACAACCGTAGTCAATATCTCTGATGAAAACCTGTACTTCTTCAGAAAGTGTAAATGTAACTCCCGAGGGTCCTGTTGCCGACAACATACCTATGTTTACTGATCTTTGCGGAAATTCATTTTTAGTACGATCATCGTATGCGGTAAGTGTTGTATATGCCGACGTTTGTCCGGCAGGAATGGTTATTGTTGGACTTCCTGTAAAATCGGTGCCCTCAAAATCCAGTGTAACCGTGATTGCGGTGGTTGGATGAGCAAACGGCACACTTGCCACCACTCTCATGCTGTTTCCTTCGAGGATGCTTGCACTGTCTGCTGCGAGGGTTATCGTTGGATCGAAAACTCTGAAAGTCGCAGTGTGTATTCTTCCGGTAGGAGGAGTTTCAACATTGCTAACTTGTGCCTGCCATACTACTGCCATTTGTAAATTGTACTCTCCTGGTCCATCTAAATTATAAGCCATTTGAAGGATGTCTGTACCGGTCCAAGCCGTTTGAGTTCTTGTCCAAGCGTTATCTGTCGATCCTACTCTTTCACAGTGATTCATAGCAATTCTACTCCATTCTGTTTCCGGATTTGCAGTATTCGTTATTCTGTAAAAAACTGCGAATCTATGCCATAATTCTGTACATGGATCGCCACCGCTCCAAGCCCTACCTCTTGCCCAAGAGAAAATAAGCGTAGTAGGTGTGCCAAAGTCATGAGAATTAAAATTTTGCGTAAGAGGGAAGGTTTCATTACTTGCACCCCAATTAATACCATTCAAATTAAACGCTACATTAGTGGTAGCATTCACCTGTAAAAATACTCCGGCAGGTCCTTCGCCTAATGCCTGTACTGACGACGTCACTACTAACGTCATCGCAACTAATGTTAATAATTTTTTTTTCATATCGGTTATTCTTTAATGATTTGTTACTCTTTAATCCATCGCAAAACGACATCACCAACTCTCAACATGTATAATCCCGCAGGAAAATTTGATACATCAATCCTCGTTTCTTCGCCGGTTGTTCTAAACGTACCGACCAGTCGTCCCAACATATTGTAAATCGTAATCTCCGTTCCGATTGGTAGAGGCACACTGCCGTGCGTATCTGCAGACACAACCACATAGTTTGTCGCAGGGTTGGGAAACACCTGTAGTAGAGGTGCACGGTTGTGAGTCTCTACAATGTTTGTACTAGCTGTGACGGTAAAATCAACAACATCTAAAACTCTAAATCCAAAACGATTCATCGCAACAGCGGTAATCCAATTATTGCCTGGCTCTGTTGGCGTAAATTGTATCGTTTCCGAAAATGTTGGATTGGCAATCGAAAATGTCCTTAGTAAAACATGGTTATGATAAACAGAAACCGAATCGGCGTAGTCTCCACTGATTCCGAAAGATGCTTGTACATTAGGATTTAGTGTGAGATTATTTTTTGAAATTGTAATGCTTGGTTCTACAATATCTCCGTGCACAATTCGAAACGTTGCAGATACCCACTCTGTCGGCTCGGTTATTCCCGCTATGCCTGTTTCTTGATGCCGTTCTCCTATTTGCAGTTCGTAATCACCCTCGCCATTCCAAGTATCTGCTTCGGCAAGAATGTCGATACTGCTTGGTCTTCCAACTTCTTGGAGATACTGGTTAGACTGTCCCGGAATTCCTGAAACCCATTCCATCAAAAAGGGAGTCCATGCAGTGGTCTCACCTGTATTTACGTTACGTATTCGATAAAAAATTTTCTGTTTGTTGTTCAAGTCACCCGATCCCACAGACCTGAAAGAAACAATAGTCAAAGAAGTCGGTATGGCTAAGTCAACACCATCCAAAGAGGAAGACACGGCACTATTGAGAGATCCCGCACTTGGGTCCCAAATGGTTGTATTGATACGATACAGAGTTGTTCTTTCATTTACGGAAAGGTATACACCCGCTGGTCCGAACCAGCCTGTCTGCTGTGTGTACGAAGTGGTCGCGAATAAGACCGCAATCAAAACTAAGGTAGTTCTGGCTTTGCATTTCAAAAAGGTAGTCATAGTCTTTATCAAAGGTTACAATTATTTGTTTCTAAACTAACGGCTTATTTACCGCACCACAAATATAGGCATTTTTTTTGAAAAAAGCAATTTTTTTTTGATTTTTTTTTAGGATGTCTATACTTTGATTGTGCCAATTTCGGAACTTTAACAATTTTTAAGGATTTTTAACACTTTTTAGGTTTTTTTTTCGAAAAAAACATCGTAACTTTGTGGCGTCAAAATATATCAAAAATTTACGTCATGGAAGAAAATACCTACAACGACCGAAAAGTTTACAGTTTGAGCGATGTTGCACAAAGCTTGAAGGGTGTGATTGAACAAAACTATGTTCGGGATTTCTATGTTAAGGCTGAAATTTCAAAATTAAACTACTATCCTCACAGCGGACATTGCTATCCCGATTTGGTCGAAAAATCCGGAGGACGAATCACAGCACAATTGCGATCTACAATTTGGTCGAGTGATTATTTTCGTATCCAAAAAAAGTTTGAGGAGGTTACCGGAAATTCACTTTCGGATGGACTTCAAGTGCTCTGTTTGGCACGTGTAACATTTCATCCGAGTTACGGGCTTTCGTTGCACATTAAAGATGTCGTGCCGGAATACTCGTTAGGCGAATTGGCGAAAGCTAAGCAAGAAACCATTGCACAACTTCAGAAAGACGGCGTTTTTAATCTGAACAAAACACTCGCTTTTCCGTTGCTTCCGAAGCATATTGCTGTTGTTTCCGTGAGCACGAGTAAGGGTTACGAAGATTTTATGAGCATTATGAAACAGGCTCCACATCCGATCAGCACATATCTTTTTCCTGCTTTGTTGCAGGGCGATGGTGCGATTTTATCGATTTCCGAACAACTCAAAAAAATTGCAACTATGCACGAACACTTTGATGCTGCTGTAATCGTTCGAGGCGGTGGAGGCGATGTCGGGTTGAGTTGTTACGACAACTATGGATTGGCCTCGTTGGTTGCAAATTTTCCGTTGCCGGTTATCACGGGAATCGGGCATTCGACCAACGTTACGGTTTCTGAAATGGTAGCATATTATGCTGCAATTACGCCGACAGATACCGCAAATTTTTTACTTGAAAAACAATTGTCTTTTGCAGATAAATTAGAGTATTTTCAAAATAACATCGCCGGATTTGCAGGACAAACACTAACTTTGGCACGCCAAAACATTCAACTGACCAAAGAAAAAATCCGTTTGTTAGACCCAAAAAACATCTTGAAACGAGGTTTTTCTTTAACCACAAAAAACGGCAAACTTGTGAAATCGTCGAAAGGATTGAAACAAGGGGACGTACTTAAAACGATGTTTAGTGACGGGGAGGCAACGTCTATCATTAAATAGACCGTCATTCCCGCGTAGGCGGGAATCCCCCAACGAAGGGAGCGGTCAATTGCAAGGAGATTTCCGCCTACGCAGGAATGACAACCAAAATCAAAAACTATGAAAAAAACTTACACCGAAGCCTACGCAGAACTTCAAGCCTTAGTGAGACTTTTGGAAAATGCCGAAATCAGCGTTGACGAACTCTCCGAAAAAATCAAAACTGCCACCGAACTTATCAAAATCTGTGAAGAAAAGTTAACTGCCACAGAGATTGAAGTTGGCAAAGTTATTCAAGGGTTGAGCGAATGATTAAATTCTATCGGCACTAAACTTTCGAGGAAGCAACCGAAACACAATGGCTAACAGCAACAAAAATCCGGCTAAAAAGAACGCAATACGTCCGATATAATCACCGAATCTCACGTAAAACGTGATTTGGTCGTTGGCTCTGACTTTTTGCACAATCACATCTTTTGTCCAGTATTGTGTCGGTTGTAGAAAATCGCCCCGCTGATTGATAAATCCGGAAATTCCGGTGTTGGCAGAACGTGCGATATCTCGACGTGTTTCGATGGCTCGCAATTTGGTGTATCGTGCAATTTGGCGGTGTCCGGGTGTATCGCCCCACCAACCTTCATTGGTCATTATCGTTAAAAATTCTGCACCATTTCTGACAAATCCGGTTACAAAATCCCCAAAAATCAATTCGTAACAAATTACTGCTGAAAATGGTGGTGTGCCGTATATTGAGTGAAACACTTTGCGTTCGGCACTTATACCAAGCGTTCCGATAGTTCCACCTAAATCAAGTGCCAATTTTTCTAAAAACGGAAATTTTCCTACAAACGGCATAATTTCTACACCCGGTGTGAGTTTTGATTTGTAGTACATTTCGGAAAGATAATTTGCACCCACAAGCAAAGCGGCATTATGTCGTTCATAATGGATGTTGCCAAATTGTCGAGAGGCAAGTGTTGGCTCGGGAACTAATCGCCACGTGGAAAGTCCTGCCATCAATTCCAAACTATCAAACTCAGACAAAAATTCTTGTATCTTTATTATACTTGGCGAATACTGAATGCGATGCTCCGCAACAAATTCTTGAATCATACTTTCGGGCGTTATGATCAAGCGTGTGTTTGGCGTAACTTTTTGTCGGGCTAAATTCAACATTCGTTCGGTGGCTTCAAGCGGACAGATTTTATACTGCTCTTTGTACGGATCTATATTGGGCTGAACAACAACGACTTCTACTTTTCGATCGCCTCGCTCTTCGAATGTTTTGTACATTATCACGGAAATAATTATTGGAAAAACAATTATCGCCAACGGCACATATTCTTTCCAATTTAGCCTTGAAAAAATCTTTGCATCATAGCGTTTTTTTATCATCGAAAACAGTACGATATTTGCGAACCAAACCCAGACCGAACCACCCAAAGCACCTGTAAATTCATAGAATTGGACAACTTGTGGTAACCACGCAAATACATTTCCGAGCGTGAGCCAAGGCCACGATAAATCCCAGTCAAAATGAAAATACTCAAACGCCGTAAAAAACACTGCAAAAACCCACAAACAATCTCGTCCTCGAAACGCATGTTTTTTCGCAATGTAATAGAAATAGGCCATCAGCGCCATAAGCGAACTATTGGTCAAAAAAGCCAAAACAGCCACAGGTGTAGCGTTCCAAACCCACCATGTTGTAAAAACATTCCAAACTAAAAAAGCCAAGAATGCATAGCCGTAAAATCGTTTGCCGTTTTTGCGTTCCGGCGTCTTTTCTAAATCGGAAAACACCCAAAAAAGAGGAATGAACGCAACAAAAACCAAAAAAACTGTAAACGCTGACGACCAAGCCACGCCTAAAAGGAGTCCGGTCAAAACGGCTAAAGCCAAACGCAATTTTGTACTCATAATTCGGAAAAGATAGTTACTTTCCCACAAAGATACGAAAAAAATTGCTATCTTTGCAAAAAAAATCACCATGTTTACACCAAAAAACATCGAACAAATTGAAAAGCGCGGAATTACAACCCAAGAAATCGAAGGGCAATTGGCGGTTTTTGTTAAAGGATTTCCATACACGAAATTAGTGCGTTCTGCCTCGAAAAATGACGGGCTCGAAGTATTTGATGTAAAACAAATCGACAGGTTGTTGGAGAACTACAAAACCAAAACAGGAGGTCGAAATATCATCAAATTTGTTCCGGCTTCGGGTGCTGCATCACGCATGTTTAAGCAACTTTCCGAATTTCGAGCAACATACAAAATCGACGAAGATAATTCTGCTTTGTTTGAGAAAAAAGACCCGCAATCCATGTATTATTTTTTCGAAAACATCCGCAGTTTTGCATTTTTTGATACCTTGAAAAAAAACATGGAAGAAGCAGGAAAATCTATCGAAACCTGTTTGGAAAACAAAGACTACAACGAAATTTTAGATGCTCTTTTATTGGAATCCGGATTGGACTATTTGAATTTACCCAAAGGATTATTGCATTTTCACAAATATGCCGATGGCGTGAGAACCGCATTAGAAGAGCATTTGGTGGAAGGTGCAGGCTATGCGGAAAGTGACGGAACAGTCAAACTGCATTTCACGGTTTCGCCCGAACATTTGGAAAAATTCAAACAACTTGTCGAGCAAATTTTACCGAGTTACGAAACAAAATATAAGGTCAAATACGACATTTCGTATTCAGTGCAAAAACCTTCTACTGACACGATTGCTGCGACATTGGACAATCAACCGTTTTTGACTGAAAACAAAGATTTGCTGTTTCGTCCGGGTGGACACGGTGCTCTGATTGAGAATCTGAACGACTTAAAAGGCGATTTGATTTTCATCAAAAACATTGACAATGTTACCACTGACAGGAACCGAGTGCCGACAATTACCTACAAAAAAGTTATTGCAAGCCACTTGATTGATTTACAAAATCAAACGTTCGAATATCTGAGAGCACTTGAAAACCCTGACATTTCTGACGAACTGTTAACCGAAATTTTTCATTTTGCGTGGAAAAAACTGCATATTGCGTTCCAACAGTTTTCGAGTTTTTCTCACGAGGAAAAACGCAATGTTGCCATTCAAAAACTTAACCGTCCGATTCGCATTTGCGGTATGGTCAAAAACGAGGGAGAGCCCGGCGGGGGACCGTTTTGGACGAAGAACTCCAACAACGAAATTTCTTTGCAAATTGTAGAATCGTCGCAGATCAATCCAAGCAATCCGCAACAACAAGAAGTGTTGCAAATGGCATCGCATTTCAATCCTGTGGATTTGGTCTGCGGGGTACGAAACTACAAAGGTGAGTTGTTTGATTTGAAACAATACATCGACCCCGAAACAGGATTTATCAGTGAAAAATCGCATGGCGACAAAACGCTAAAAGCCCTTGAGCTTCCCGGACTTTGGAACGGAGCAATGGCAGACTGGATTACGGTTTTTGTAGAAGTTCCGATCGCTGTTTTTTCGCCGGTGAAAACGGTTAATGACTTGCTCAGGAGGGAGCATCAGAATGTTTAAATTTGTTTAACGAAGATTTTCAACGCACATCAGCAGTTACTCAACAACAAAAATGGAGCGAATTTCAATGTTAGGAGAATTGTAACTGTTAAAAGGGCTTTGCACCACTCCGTTTCTCCAAAGGCGAGCATTAACGAATGCGTTTTCTTCGCTTCCAATTACGTACACATCGTTGCCGACTACAAAAACAGATCGAGTTCTTCCATCGTTGATTCTGTTAAACGGTAAATCTTGTACAATACTATTTTTCCAAAATCGAGGATGAAATCCTATTGAAGAAGATCCGTGCATAAAGCCCCCTGCCACATATACATCGCCATTGGACACGAAAACGGAGGTAGCACTTGTAGAAGGAGTTCCATAGATAAGGTTTTCTACGCCACTTCTCCAAAGAGTGGCAAATTCTCTAACATGTCCAACGACAAACACCTCGTTTTCATGTACAAAAACAGAGTTGGCGGCAGAACGAAATTCCGTAAGATGTTGCATTACGCCATTTTTCCAAACAGTTGCTACGGTTCCTACATTTGCCTTTTCGACGGTTCCAGCCACATATACATTGCCATTGGCTACGAAAACAGAAGTCGCTGTCCCCCGATTGGAGGTATCGGTAAGATGTTGTGTTACGCCGTTTTTCCAAAGTGTTGGAATTCGGGAATATCTCGCAATAGGTACAGTACCTGACTCAAAAACGAACATAACAGTATCCACTACTATGGTATGTCCTGCTACAAAAACATCGTTATTATACACAAGCACAGAATTGGCGCTTGTCCTCCATCCTCCACGACTTTCGCTGTCGGGAAGATATTGTGCTATACCGTTTTTCCAGAGCCTCGCAATCCCAGTCCCGAGCCCTTTGATTTCCTCCTCATGTCCAACAACAAAGACATCGTTGCCAGATACAAAAACGGAAGTAGCCGCAGTCTGCCCTCCCTGTTTCCAATCTGTAAGATGTTGTATTACTCCATTTTTCCAAATTGCGGCAGCTTCTCCTCCTCTGTGAGGATCCGGATTCCGAATCGAACCAACTATATAGACATCGCCGGATCTTGGGCTGCCTAACCGCCATGTAGTGTCAAGGTTATCTCTATTGTAATACCCTTCATCGCTACAACTTGTAATAGCAAACATCATTGCCATCAAAATTAAATAATTTATTGCGTTTTTTTTCATTGTAATGCTATTTATGATTATTAAAACTTGTGAATTATTACTCAACGACAAAGACAGAATTAGCCTCTACCAATCTACTATGCAGACCACCGGTAAGATGTTGTATTATGCCATTTTTCCAAAGTACAGCTGTACTATGCCCTTGACCCAAAGAGTCTGTAAATTCTGTACGTCCCACTACATACACATCATTACCACGCACGAAAACAGAATTAGCTACCGATCTTTCTGCTCCGGCAAGATCAAGATTTTGTATGATACCGTTTTTCCAAAGCCTCGCATACCGCAAATCTTCATGTCCCGCAACGTACACATCACTGCCTGATACAAAAACAGAATTAGCTTCTGCCCAAGTAGTCCCATCGTTTAGGATTTGTGCTACGCCATTTTTCCACAGTACAGCAAATTCACCTACACTTCCAGCGACATAAACATCATTGTCAACAACAAAAACAGAGTTTGCCGACACCCATCTATCCCACAAACCGTCGGTACGATGTTGTACCATACCGTTTCTCCAAAATACAGCAGTAATATACGCCAGACCGGAGGGGTATCTGAATATTCTATGACCCACTACATAGACGTCATCATTGTATACAAAAACGGAATTAACGAATGAGTTTTCAGCATCTTCAAGCTCTTGCACTACTCCGTTTTTCCAAAGTCTTGCAAAACGTCCTTCACTCCCGGTTACAAACACATCACCACCGGAAACAAAAATGGAATTTACTTCGGCATTATTAGGATTGGTTTGGTCATTGAAATGCTGAGCAACACCATTTTTCCAAACCGTGGCAAGTTGTGGTCTGTCCCGAAGAACGGTTCCTGCCACATATACATCGTTGCCATACACAAAAACAGAACTAGTTAAGTTCTGCGATGCAGATAAAAACCAATGCGTATCGGTAAGATATTGTACGACACCATTTTTCCAGACCACAACATTAGCGTCATCGCGCCCTACCACAAATACATCACCCGATCTTGGGCTACCTAGTCTCCAAGTTGTATCAATTCTATTTGGATCGTCGTGCCCACTATTACAGCCTGTATTAGCAAATACTATTGTTATCAAAATTAAATAATTTGTTAGATTTTTTTTCATTGTTTTTTTTGTTTTTTGTTTATATTATTTCGATTTTGGCAATAAAAAAGCGTGCGAATGACTGTACGCTGAAAGGTTTTCCACAACCCGAAATATACACAACCAAACGCACACAGAAATGTGCATTTAGCCCAATGTATATTCTAATCTTGAAACTTGTGGAAATTTTTCAGCAATTAGGCATTAAGCGACACAAAGATACAAAAAAAAATGATCAATTAAAAAAAAAAACCGTATCTTTGCGGAAAAATCACATCAAAATGACACAGATAGTATTAAAAGAAGGCATTGACAATATGCAAATGAGCGTATTGATGGGACTTTTTGATTCGTGGAATGTGAGAGCAGAAGTAACGGCTGAAAAAAAAGTCGAAAGCAAAAGCTTTTCTCAGCGTTTTACAAAAACTCGCGGTATGTGGAAAGATTATGATATTGATGCAAAACAATTGCGTCGAGATGCTTGGGGAACAGAAAAACTGACACCTCAATGACACTTTTAGATACAAATATCTTTATTGAAATTTATCGTGGCAAAGATTTTTCATATATTCCAAACTTAAAACTGTATCAATGGGAATAGTTCCAAAATTCCTACAAAAAAACGACACAGTAGCACTCGTTTGCACAGCACGAAAAATTGAACATTCGCTGGTTGAAAATGCTCGAAAACACTTTGAAAGCTGGGGATTTCAAGTAATCGTTGGCGAATCGGCAACGGCAGAGTATTTTCAATATTCGGGTGATGATGAACTGCGAGCGAGAGATTTTCAAACACAGTTGGACAACCCAAATGTCAAGGCGATTATTTGCCTGCGTGGAGGTTTTGGAACGGCTCGAATTGTTGACCGATTAAATTTTTCCGAGTTTGTGAAACATCCGAAATGGATTGTCGGTTATAGCGATGTAACGGTTATTCAGAATCACGTTTTGAAAAATTTTGGTGTTGCTTCGCTTCATGCCGAAATGCCGTTGAAATTTCCAATTTTTGGCACGGATTACAAATCCGCGCCAGCGAACGAAAGCTTGGAAGCCTTTAAAAATGCGCTTTTCGGAACATTCGAACCGTTTTGTCTTCAACCGAACTCGCTTAATAAATTTGGTTCGGCAAAAGCCGAGTTGGTCGGTGGAAATTTGGCAATTTTGTGTAGTTTGTTGAGAAGTTCATCCGAAATAGATACCGAAGGAAAAATCTTGTTTTTGGAAGATGTCGGCGAATATCTTTACGCTATTGACCGAATGATGATGACCTTGAAACGTGCAGGAAAACTTGAAAAATTAGTCGGCTTGGCGGTTGGTCAGTTTACAAACTTGAAAGACAACGAAGCTTCGTTCGGAAAAACCGCTTACGAAATTGTTGCCGAACATGTTGTCGATTACGATTATCCTGTGATTTTCGATATTCCGGCGGGACATTGTGAAATCAACAAAGCACTGGTTTTTGGTGGAATTTATACAATGAATGTGTCAGAAAAATTTGCGATAATGTGCCTGTAGGGGCGTATTGCAATATGCCCCTACAGGTATTGAAATGTCTTTTCGGGGTTCGATTTCAAATCGTAAACATGTTGCTTCAAAAGTTCTGCCCATTTTCGATCGTTGAAACGTTTGTCGAAGGTAGAGTAGGGAATAGGCTTTCCGAAGATTATTTGAATTGGTTTTCCTTCGAAGTTGAACATCTCGTCCACTAAAAACAATTGCTCGATATTGAACTTTATGCCTAATTTTTTTCGCCAATATGCCCAGTTGTAGAAACGGTTGGAATTGCGTGCATCAATGTAGGTTGGAATGATGTCGCGTTGATTTTTTCGTGCCTGTGTGATAACCGTGCTTTTCCAGTCCAAGTCACGAATTTCTTTGTTTTTTTGTCGGCGTGAACATAATCCTGCCGGGAAAAACAAAATCAAACGGTCGCTTGCAAAAGCGTCAGTCAAGTTTTTGCTGTTTGGTGAATTTTTACCGTATTTATTAATTCCGACAAATACCGGTTGTAGATTAACCAACAGTGTCAAAACATCATTGACAGGAAACAACACATCGGGTCGGATTTGCCCAACTGTGCTGATCAAAGCAACGCCGTCTAATCCGCCGAGCGGGTGGTTTGCAGAAATCAAAAATCGTCCATCCCTCGTGATATATTCTGTCCCCTCAAGAGTTAATTGCGGATTAAATCTTTTCACAACTTGTGTAGCAAAATCAACACCGTGAACATCACGATTGATGTGCATAAACTCGTTCACTTGGTCAACATGCAACAATCTGCTCAACCAATTATATACAAATCTTGGCAGGATTTTTGCAAGTTTCGGACTTTTTGATGCGATAAATTTTTTGAGATCTATATGGGGTGTTGACACGGTTTTAAGTTTGATTGGTTTGGCAGTTACAAAGATACGAAAAATTTGTAAATTCAAAAAAAAGTTGAAATTTTAACACTTTTTAAGTTTTTTATTCGGGATTTTTCGTGTAACTTTGCAGAAAAATTGAGATATGCAAAATCTTACACCAGTGAGCAAAGGCGAAGTTGCTATTTATCAGCCTGATAATTCCATTCATTTGGAAGTTTTAACGGATCAGGAAACCGTTTGGCTTACGCAGGCACAGATGGTAATGCTTTTCAATAGAGACAAGTCTGTAATATCAAGACACATAAGAAATATTTTTGACGAGAGCGAGTTGGAAAAAGAAGCAACTGTTGCATATTTTGCAACAGTTCAAAATGAAAAAGGCAGACAAGTAGAACGTTTGCTTGAGTACTATAATCTTGATCTTATCATATCCATTGGATATCGTGTAAAATCCAAGCAGGGCATTCTGTTTCGTCAATGGGCTACACGAGTTTTGAAAGAGTACATCATCAAAGGTTATGCCATTAATCAACGCCTCGAACGCATTGAAGAACGAATATCAAATACGGAACACCAAATAAACTTCTTTGTAAAAACAGCACTTCCACCTGTCGAAGGAATTTTCTATGACGGACAAGTTTTCGATGCTTATGCTTTTGTCTCCGACTTGATAAAATCTGCGAAAAAATCTATAATTCTGATAGATAATTATGTTGATGAATCCGTATTGTTGCTACTTTCCAAACGCAAAAAAAATGTATCGGCAAAAATTCTAACAGCAAATTTTAATCAAAGTTTGAAACAAGATTTATCCAAGTACAACGCCCAATATTCACCAATAAAAATAGAAAAATTCACAAAATCGCACGACCGTTTTTTAATTATTGATGATACGCAGATATATCACATAGGAGCATCGCTAAAGGATTTGGGCAAAAAATGGTTTGCGTTTTCGAAAATGAAGCAGTTGCCACTATCATAGATTAAAACGACCATAGCAGTGGCAACACGAATATCATTACAAGTGCAAAAATAAGCTGCAGCGGCAAGCCCACTTTGACGTAATCCATAAACGAGTAACGCCCTGCCGACATGACCAAAGCATTGGGTGGCGTGGAAAACGGACTTGCAAAACACATACTTGCCGCAACGCAAACCGCAAACAAAAACGGATACGGACTTACGCCAAGCTCTAATGCCGAACGCACGGCTATTGGAGCAAAAAGTACGGCTGTTGCTGTATTACTGATAAACATCGTGAGTATTGAAGTGGCTATATAAATTCCCGCCAAAAGAGCCAATGGGCCGTAACTTCCTAAATTACCGACTAATGTTTCGGCAATGACTTCGGTAATCCCCGTTTTTTCAAACGCTATCGACATTGGTAGCATAGCCCCAATCAGGACAACCACTTCCCAATTAATGGTTTTGTAGGCTTCCTCAACGTTGCGAAAACACTTTGTAAGTATCATGCCCATTGCCGCTAAAAGCACGGCAATAACCGGAGGAACTATATTGAATGCAAGCATTGCAACCATTGCAAGCATAATAGTAGCAGCGATCGGAGCTTTTTCGTCAAACGTAACTTTTGAAGCTTCAACTTGTGGCTCGCCTATGACAACCCACTCAGATGTTTTATGTTTTAAGTTTGCAATATCACTCCATTTGCCTTGAGCTAAAAGTATGTCTCCGGCTTGTATTTTTTCGTTTCCTACATCTTGTACAATATAGTCTTTTTTACGGTGAATCCCTAAGATGTTCACTTTTCGATTTTCACGAAAACCGCATGCTTTCACAGGTTGGCCGATGAGTTGCGAATCAAAAAGCACCACGAGTTCGACAATTCCGATTTCGTCAAATCGGTTTTTACCGCCAAAGGTGGGCTGTGCATCGTCTTTTGACTCATCTAACATGTATGATTTCGTTTCGGTTATGAAGTTCCGAATTTGTTTGAAAGATCCGGAAAGATACAGCACATCATTTTCCAAAACAATTGTATCGGGACCAACTTGTTTTTGCTCAACTGTTCGCAAAAGCGGATTCAAACCGGCAGAACGACGTCGCAATTCCAAAACATTCAGATTGTATTTTTTCGGAAGTTCCAAATCTCGCATCATTTGTCCAATCAACGTAGAACCTCGAACTGCCCGCACACGAACTAAATTTTGATACAATTGATATTCGTTCGCCAAATCTTTGAGAGATTTTGATTTTTGAATATCGCTCTCACTTTCGGTTTTGTCTAATAATTTGCTGAGCGGAAGCAGTACGGCTATACCGATCGTCATGGTAATTAAACCGATTGGCAAAAATGAGAAAAACCTAAGCCCATCAAAACCGGCATCTCGCAATGCTCCGTCAATGACTAGATTTGCAGGTGTTCCAATTAAGGTAAGCATCGCTCCCAAAGTACTTGCAAAAGCCAAGGGCATTAGAAAACGACTTGGACTTAGTTTTGCGGCAATGGCTAAACTTATCACAATCGGCATCATCATGGCTACCGTGCCGGTATTACTCACAAAACCTCCGATAACACCGGTAATCAGCATAATCAGAATAAATAATTTGGTTTGATTGTCGCCTGCCAAATTTAAAATCTTCCGACTGATAACGTTAGCCAAACCGGTTCTGAAAATCCCTCCACCAACGATAAACAGTCCGATCATCATAATCACAATGGGATTTGAGAAGCCGGAAAGAGCTTCGGTAGGTGTTAATATTCCAAACAGTACTAAAGAAATAAGCATCAGCAATGCCACCAAGTCCGAACGAAGTCTCCCGCTTATAAAAAGTGCGATAGTCACAAACAATATGGCAAGAGTGATGGTCATGGATTTTCAAATTTTTTTGCAAAAATACGAAAAAAATTGTATCTTTGCAAGTTAAAAATCGACATACCATGTTTCAAAATTTATCCGATAGATTAGACAGAGCATTTAAGGTGCTAAAAGGCGAAGGAAAAATCACCGAAATCAATGTTGCAGAAACGTTGAAAGAAGTTCGCAAAGCATTGTTGGATGCCGACGTGAGCTACAAAATCGCCAAGCAATTTACTGAAGATGTTAAGCAAAAAGCACTTGGACAAAACGTGCTTACGGCTGTTTCGCCAAGTCAGTTGATGATCAAAGTCGTTCATGACGAATTGGCTGAATTGATGGGTAGTAAAGCCGTTGAGATAAATCTCAAGGGTAGTCCGTCGATCATTTTGATGTCGGGTTTGCAAGGTTCCGGAAAAACCACGCATACTGCGAAATTAGCGAGCTTCATCAAATCCAAAAAAGGTCGCACGGTATTGATGGTGGCTTGCGACGTGTATCGTCCTGCGGCGATCAATCAGTTGCACGTGCTTGGCGAACAAATTGGTGTGGAAGTTTTTTCAGACGAAAATGAAAAAGATCCGGTAAAAATCGCAAAAAAAGCAATTGCTTACGCTAAGGAAAAAAATATCCAAACGGTTATTGTCGATACAGCCGGACGTTTAGCGATTGACGATGCGATGATGGACGAAATTTCAGCCATCAAAAAAGCAATAAATCCGCAGGAAACTCTGTTTGTGGTGGATTCCATGACGGGGCAAGATGCGGTGAATACGGCAAAAGCGTTTCACGATAGACTGAATTACGAAGGTGTAATTCTTACAAAATTAGACGGTGATACGCGTGGTGGTGCGGCTCTAACGATTCGTTCGGTGGTCAATGTTCCGATAAAGTTTGTTGGTATTGGCGAAAAAATGGAGGCTCTGGATGTGTTTCATCCTGAGCGAATGGCGGACAGAATCTTGGGAATGGGCGATATTGTTTCGCTCGTGGAAAAAGCACAAGAGCAGTTCGATGAAAAAGAAGCCCAGCGTTTGAGTAAAAAAATTCATCAAAATACATTTGACTTTAACGATTTCTACAAGCAAATCCAGCAAATCAAAAAAATGGGTAACGTGAAAGATTTGATGGGCATGATTCCTGGTATGAGCAAGGCTATGAAAGACGTTGAGGTCGGTGATGATGCGTTCAAAAATATTGAAGCCATTATTCAATCCATGACACCGAAAGAACGTGAGAATCCGAGTCTTTTGAACGGACAGCGTCGCAAGCGTCTCGCGGACGGAAGCGGAACAAACATCGTGGAAGTTAACAAGCTCATCAAACAAGTCGGCGACATGCAAAAGATGATGAAATCTATGTCGGGCGGGAAAGGTATGGCGATGATGAATGCCATGATGGCGAAAGGGAAACGGTAGGGGCGGGGTTCGCTCTCGCCTCCAATGTCGTTCAGTTAAGGCTGAAAGCCTTGTTACCATTAGCATCGGGCAACGCCCTATGTGTTGGATTTGCTTCGAGCCCTGAAAGGGCGACATCGTCATGTGGCTGTTGCGCAACTACCGTTTCTATAGCACGGGGATTCCTCGACTTCGCACACTACGTGTGCTTTGCTCGGAATGACGGCGTTTTGCAAAGAGTGAGATGTAGAGAGGTTTTAGCGGCAAAGCCGCTAAAACCTCTCTACATCTTTTCCTAGTATGACCTTCCGTCATGTCGAGCGAAGCGAAGCGGAGTCGAGACATCTCCTTGCTTTGTAGTTGTGCAACAGCCACGTCATTATTATGCCCTTTCAGGGCTCGAATGGTACAGGGCAAATCCAACACACTGTGCTATTGATTATGGGCTTTCAGCCCAAACTATGTAGCCCCACAACTTTTACTGGTGAGCCCCAAAAGCCTTAACTTAACTGAGCGTCACAGCTACACTGTTACGGGTTCCGAACGCAGCGAAGTGCGAAGCCGTTGTATTTGCCGTAATAATCCTGTGGCCACACTTGTGCTTGATGGATACGCAGGAAATGGGCTCGCGAAGCAGAATGCAGCGTAGAAGACCAGTAGCGAGTTTCGGTGCTGGCAAGAGCTCCGGCATAACCTGTATAACGAGCTCCTCCCCAAATTCCGCCGATTTGCGGATTAGCAGTGCTGCCGACAGTAGGCATAAAGGCACCGCTATTGTTGTGCGAAGTGCTATTTCCAATAGCAGGTAGTGTATAACCCAAATTTTGATGCAAAATAGCAAAATCATCGGTAGTAGGCACTCGCCAAGGATACGGACACAACTGACTTGCAAAACGCATCACAGCACACCACGAAAAGTGGTTACCCGTAAGATTGGTATAAGCCTGACGGCAATCGGCACGGTAGTCGCCCGTGCTTCCGCCATAGAACGTAGGTTTCTGACAGTTGGAAGCAAACACGTGCCCCGACCAAGTCTGTGCAGGTCTGTCACCGGTGCCCGGAACGGTTGATGTTCCGATTTCGATGTTGGTATTGCCAATAGTTCCCCAGCTTACTGCTCCCATACCGGCACCAAAAGCCGGCGTGGCATTGCTGCAACTTAGGAGTGGAGCTGCCGTATCCCGAACACAGCGCAGGGCGAATCCGAAATACTTACTGTTACTGCGCTCAGCCCACACATTATGCCCACCAAAATTCAGACAGCGTGCATTGATACCTGAGACCTCGGTAGACGACCAGTAGTACGAGCCCGCAGCCGTGAGATTATCGACGCGAGCGGTAAACCGAGCACCATGCCAAGCTCCACCAATTTGAGGAGCAGCTGCTGAGCCGACTGTACCAATATAGGTGTTTGGTGTAAGGGGAACATGTGCTCCTTGAGCAGCAGGCAGTGAAAGACCTAAATTTTCATGTAATATGGCAAAATCTTCAGTAGTCGGCACTCGCCAAGGATACGGACAAAATTGATCTCTAAAACGCATCACAGCACACCAAGAAAAGAAATCACCCGTCCGGCTCGTGGAACGGTTAGTGACACTAAACAACGTTTGACGACAGTCGGCATTCAAGTTATTTGATACACCGCCGTTGAATTGGTCATTTTCAGTTGCATCACCTTTGGCACAAGCCGTAGCAAATACAGCACCAGACCAAGTTTGCGAAGGTCTGCTATTGGTGCCCAGGACTGTTGTTGTCCCGCTTTCGATATTTGTATTTAAAACATTACCCCAAGTGATAGTACCAAGGCTGTCGCCCCAATTCGGAGTGTTGAAGTTGCAACCACGCATTCCCACAACAATAGTTCCTGTATCTGAGACAGGGTCACACAGGTCTCCAACGGTTGTTATTGTATAAGTAAAAATACCTATCTCTGTCGGAGTACCCGAAATCGTTACCGGTGTTGTTGTAAAACTTGATACTGTAATTCCGTCAGGCGGAGTGGTCGAATCTGCCGTGCCTGTCCAGGTTATCCTTACCGAGTCTGCGACGCCACCAAAAGCATAAACGATGTTTGTGATTGCGGCATCTACTGCAACGCTTTGGTTGATTGTACCTACTGCACTTGTACGTGTGAGGGTCTGTGAAACTACCGTAATTGCTTGATTGAAATATGATGTAAGACCGGTTTGCATGTTGGTTATCGTAATTCGATAGGTTGTGGTTGTATCCGGTGCTTGAGGCAGGGTAAGCACTTTCGAGGTTGCACCTGCAATATCGGTAATGGTACTACCAGTTACAATGCCCCATTGGATGTCCGGGTTTACACCATAATGGGTAAATGTCGGAGAAATAATAAGCCCACCTGTAAATGGGAAACAAATTGTATCACCATACGGGTCAACAGTCTTATATCCCACCAACCGCGGTGGTAGCACCGTATGGCGAACACAGCGGAGGGCAAAACCCTCGCTTTTGAGCTCGCTACCTTGAGGGGTAACTTGCCCCGGATTAAAGTGCAGGGCACGTGCATTGGTAGCATCGATTCCGGTGGAAGACCAGTAGTGCGAATGCGCATTCTCGGCATGATCCGCAGAGCCTGTAAATCGGGCTCCACCCCAAGTGCCTCCACGGTTGTGCTCACTACCACCCCCCATGTAACTGTTGTTTCCAAAGGAACCGGTTGCACCCGGGGTAGGTAGTGTATAACCCAAATTTTGATGCAGGTTGGTAAAATCCTCGTCGGTTGGAACTCGCCAAGGGTAAGGACACAACTGCTCGGAAAATCTCATAACCATGCACCACGAGAAAAAATTACCATCAAAGGTATTACCACCGGGCACATTGCGACAATCGGCATTGAAGTCATCCGTAGTACCGCCATCGAACGTGGTTCTGTTATCACATTCGGTGGTTCGAACGGCATCCGACCAAACTTGGTTAGGTCTGTCATCGGTGCCCGGAATAGTCCAAGTTTGGGTTGTTGCAAAATAAGGCGTACCCAGTTCGAATCCAAGCGGGTTTCCATTGCAACCTTGCATGCCTACTATGATATTTACCGTATCAGAAGCAGGTTCACAAGCATCTCCGATGGTTGTTATCACGAAAGTGTAGATACCAAACTGTGCAGGCGAAGTACCCGAAATAGTAATTGGGCTTGTTGTCAGGTCAGAAACCATGATTCCGTCAGGCGGAGTGAGTGAGTCTGCTGTTCCTATCCAAGTTATCATTACCGAATCGGCAACACCGCCGAAGGTATAAACAACATCCGTAATCGGAGCGTTAAGAGCAACATCTTGGAAGGCCGGACCTGCCGTGCGTGTGAGCATTTGCTCAATCACGGTAATCGTTACTTCGAAGTATGAGGTAAGGTTGGTTTCCTGGTTGTGTACACTTAATCTGTATGTTGTGGTTACGGTTGGTACATCCGCCCCTGCAAGTGTGAGGATAGGTGTAGTTGCAATAACCGCCGGGTCGCCTACAATGCTCCACTGCAAGATTGGATTTGCACCCTCTTCTTCAAGTACGGCTTCGATGGTAATCGGACCTGCATAGCCTTTACAGATGGTGTCGCTTGGAGAGACGATCATTTCTATCAACTCCGGTGGCATCACTGCTCTCTCGCCACGTACGCAACGGAGAGCAAAGCCTACGTACTTTTCCCTGCTGTTTTGTGGCCACACCGTACTTCCGTTAAAGTCTAAGAAACGGGCTGTGTTAGGGTTGATCTCGGTAGATGACCAATAAGGCGAAGTAGACATTCCCGGGTTATGTGAAAAACCCACAAAGCGAGCACCACCCCATTTACCACCGACTTGCGGACTAACCGTTGTACCGGCAGTAGGCATATACGCGTAGTTGTTGTTGTGAGCAACACCCCAGCCTACATTTGGCAAATTAAATCCGAGATTTTGATGCAAGATCACAAAGTCCGCCATAGTTGGTACGCGCCAATCTCCCGGACAAAGTACATCTGCAAAGCGCATAACGGCACACCACGAGAAGAGGTCACCGGTAATACCGGAATCTCTACCCTGAAGGTATGTATGTCGGGATTGACGACAGTCTGCATTGAAGTTACCGTTTGTTCCGCCATTAAATTCATTGGCGTTCCATTCATTGCCCTTAGCACACACCGTAGCGAATACAGCACCCGACCAAACTTGACCCGGTCTGCCACCTGTGCCCGCAATTGTTGTAATTTCGTCTTCGATATTTGCATTGGACGTATTACCCCAAGTAATAATACCAAGGCTATCACCAAATTGCGGTGGGTTCAAGTTACATCCTCGCATGCCTACTCTGATTGTTTCCGTTAATGATGCGGACGAGCAGTGGTTGGCAAGTGTAGTAATGGTATAGGTATAGAAGCCCTGCATTGTCGGGGTACCTTGAATGAGAATCGAGTCGTTTTGATGAGTTACGGTAATTCCTGCAGGAACTGTGTCTGCATGTGCAGTACCTGTCCAGGTTACGGTAGCGCCTGTTGCAGATCCTCCAAGTCTGTAAACGATAAGTGTAATCGGAACACCCACAGCCACACTTTGGTTTTCGGTTGCCAGCGCACTCAAACGTGTAATGGTGTGCTCTTGGAGCACCGTAATTGTTTGGTCAAACTGTGCTGAAAGCCCACTTGTGGTGTTGGTTACGGTTATTCTGTAAGTTGTGGTTACGGTTGGTATATCATTGCCCTGAAGAGTAAGGTTTTGCGACGTTGAGATCGTTGCACCGTCACCTACAATGCTCCATACGAAGGTTGGGTTATCACCCAGACCGACAAATTTTGGAGATATTACGACACTGTCTCCCATAAACGGGCTACAAATGGTATCTCCCGGATACACGTTTATGTCACCAATCAGTTCCGGTGTCGTTATCGTATCCACAAGGATATTGCGCACACAGCGTACAGCAAATCCATTTCCTTTAGTACCTATGCGCTCGGGCCACACATTACTCGCTGTGAAGTACAAGTTGTATGCTTCTGTAGCACTTGCCTCTGTGGATGACCAATAGTATGAATTTGCACCTGTAAGATTCTGCACGTGTCCTGTATATCTTGCACCTCTCCAATCACCTGCAAATTGAGGATATGTTGCAGAACCGGCACTACCCATATAGGTGTTTGCTATAAGCGAAACGCTCGCATTTGGCGCAGGCAGTGTTGGATAGCCCAGATTGAGGTGTAACTGTCTAAAATCTTCACTGGTTGGCACACGCCAAGGATAAGGACAAAGCGTATCGGCAAAGCGCATCACAGCACACCACGAGAAGAAGTCGCCCATCTCGCTTGTGTTGCGATTTCTCACACTTGGTATGGATTGACGGCAGTCTGCATTGAAGTCGCCATCGACTCCGGAGTTAAATCCGGATCCATTACCGGTACCACCTTTGTTACAAGATGAGGCAAACACCGTTCTCGACCAAACTTGATCCGGTCTGTCTCCTGTGCCCTCAATTATTGTTGCTCCGACTTCGATCTCCGTATTGGAATTATTACCCCAAGTGATTAGACCTAAATCGGTGTAATTTCCTCTTACCCAGCCCGGTGTGTCAAAATTACAACCGCGCATACCTACCACGATGGTTCCTGTATCGGAAACGGACGGACATGTGTTTGCAACAGTAGTAATTACATAGGTGTATATGCCTACCTGTGTCGGTGCACCGGTAAATATAATCGAATCGTTGCGATGCGTTACCGTGATTCCGGCAGGCGGCAACGTATCGTATGCTGTTCCTATCCATGTTACTGTAGCCTCTGTAGCAGAACCGCCAAGTTGGTAGACTATCGTGCTGATGGTCTCATCTACGGCAACACTTTGACTGACTGTAGCTACCGCACTTGTAAGCACAAGTGTATGTGCAGGAAAGATCGAGATGGTTTGATCAAAATATGCGGTAAGACCGGTTTCCGGGTTGGTTACCGTGATTCGATAGGTTGTGGTTGTGTCCGGTATCGGTGTAATGGTGAGATTTTGTAAGGTATCGCCTACAAGATCAGCACCACCTGCAATACTCCATTGGAAGATCGGACTTGTACCTATGCCGGTAAATGTCGGAGAGATGACAATGGTGTCCGTAGGTGATGGGGTACAAATCGTGTCGCTTGGCGTAACGGACATGTCTCCAACCAATCCCGGAGGTAATACCGTATCGCGAACACAGCGTAGTGCCATGCCGACAGACTTAACGTTGTTGAACGCAGGCCACACAGTTGACCAAGTGTAATACAAGAAGAACGCATTCGCATCACTATTCTCGGAAAACGACCAGTAGCGCGAATCCTGAACCTCAGGACTGCCTGCGAAGCCTGTAAAGCGAGCACCACCCCAACGGCTATTCGGTGAGTCGGCTGCATCATCGGCTATATAAGTCCAAGTATCCGGTGCCGATGTTATACCAAGAGAAACCCCTACATTTATTCCCGGAACAGTAGTCCAGCCCAAGTTCAAATGCAACTGAGCAAAATCCTCTCTTGTCGGCACACGCCAAGGCGCAGGACAAAGTGAATCCGCAAAACGCATCACAGCACACCAGGAGAAGTAATCACCGGCAAAGTTAGTATTACCGTCGGAATTTCTACAGTCTGCATTGAAATTGCCCACAGCACCTCCGCCAAACGTCTCTCTTTCGGCACAAGCAACGGCAACTACGACATCAGACCATTCTTGAGAGGCTGCACCGTTACTGACACTTGGAATAAGCCAAGTTTGACTCGTCGCAAAAGAGGCACCTAACAGAGTATCACCCCAACCGGGTGTAACATTGTTACAGCCTGTCATCATGACGGATGTTACTGTAAGCGTACCTCTAACTGTAGCTTCGTTGCAAGCCGTATCATGGTTGGTTGTAAAGATTTCGAAGATATACCTGCCTGCCAAAGTGGTTGCACCGCTGAGGGTGTGAGTTGCACCATTGTAGTTGAGACCTGTCGGCATGGCAACATCAATCGTATCCAAGGTGAAAGCATCGCCTACACCCGGTATAGTATCAATTCTTTGCCAACGGATAGCTGTGGTTGTAGCCGTTCCTGAAGTTCTCAAATCAAAAGCAACGCTTACAGGGGCAATGATTTGACCACTGCCTACGGTTTGGTTTGCTGTTGCTGAATCTACTGTGAAGTCGATGATGTCGCATTCGTATTCTCTTACGCATCTTACAGCGTGTCCGATGTCTCTTCTGCTACCGCCGTTCACCCATATGTTTCCGATGTTGAAACTCAAACGATGTGATTGGGTGCCGATCTGTGCAGTTCTGAATGATGACGACCAGTACGTAGAGGTTGACGAAATAATTGTCGTGTCTCCTCTACCTGTCCATCGTGCACCTTGCCACAGTCCTCCGATTTGCGGAAGTGCTGTAGTACCTGCCGTACCTATATAGGTTCCTGTCGGATTTATAGCAACAAGTTGACCTTCAGCCGGAGGCATAGGATGTCCAAAGTTTTGGTGCAAGATTTCAAAATCCAACCGCGATGGCACACGCCATGGATACGGACAAAGTTTATCACCATAACGTACTACGGCACACCATGAGAAGAAGTCTCCGGTGATACCGGCGCCTCTACCTTGCTGGTATGAGTGTAGGGATTGACGACAGTCTGCACTGAAACTACCGAAAACTCCTCCATCGAAATACGGGTCAGGATTCAGATCAACGGCGTTACCTTTTGCACAAGCTGTAGCAAATACTGCTGCCGACCAAACCTGTGTTGGTCTTCCGCCTGTTCCGTCTATCGTAACAATACCCGCTTCGATGTTTCTGTTGGTTGTGTTACCCCACGTGACTATTCCCAATCCGTCAGGTCCCCAACCCGGTACGTATGAATTACAGTTTGGACAGCTTAAAGAGCTTACGATTATCGTACCGCTGACTCTTGTTGTATCGCAACCTGAGCCGATAGTTGGGTCTGCTGTAAGGATTTCGTAGATGAAATGTCCCCATTCGATGGTTGCACCGGTTATTGTTCCGGCTACCAAATCAACTGTGATTCCTACCGGTGGGTTTGCCATCGCTACTGTATCCGTTCCGTCAAGGCTTACACGCCACCAATGTACGGCGAGAGTTGTAGCTGTACCCAATGTGGTTGTATCCAATTCAAATATGACTGAGAGTATTGAGTCTCCGTTGCAAACTGCTTGGTGCAGTGTGCCCGCTTCGCTTATGATGTTGATTGCATCACAATCGGATGGTCTTACGCAACGTAGAGCAGCACCAAAATTCTTTGGTCCTGTTGCGTGAGGTTGCACTGAAGACGCAGTGAAAGCCAAGGCAAGCGCCTGCGCAGGATCAAATTCTGAAGCCGACCAGTATGCCGAGCTATGATAGTCAAGTATCGCTGTATGAGCTGTCCATCGTGCACCTCCCCAAGGGCTGTTTGGAGCATTAACAGCATTGTAAGCCGTATAATTCCAAGTGCTTGAAGCCGTATCTATGTTGTGGAACACCGAGTTGTTTACTGCCGGAATAGTGCTAAATCCGAGGCTCAAATGCAAGCGAGCGAAGTCTGCCGAATCCGGCACACGCCAAGGCGAAGGACAAAGCACATCTGCAAATCTCATGACCATACACCACGAGAAGTAGGTGCCTTGGAATCCGTTAGTTGCATTTCTACAGTCTGCGTTGAAGTTTGCTGCTACTCCGCCATCGAAGTTATCGGCTCTTACTTGGCACGCCGGAACTCTTACTGCATCCGACCACGTTTGCGGTCCGACCGTCCACTCTTGTGGAGTGACAAAGAACGCCGTATCCAATACGATCGGAAGCGGGTCGTTGTTACAACCGCGCATGCCCACCATAATAGTTCCCGTATCGGAAGCAGGTGTACACAGGAGGTTTCCAACGGTTGTTATGATGTAGGTATAAACGCCGATTGTTGTCGGAGTACCCGAAATTGTAAGCGTTGGCATCACAAATGAAACTGTAATCCCCTCAGGTGGGGTGTCTGCATCTGCTGTCCCTGTCCAAGCTATTGTTACCGAATCGGCAGAGCCACCAAGCGTATAAACGATATCCACAATAGTGGAGTCTACACCAACATTTTGGAAGTTTGTATCTACCGCACCTGTGAGCTCAAGTGTGTGAGGCTGAACAATGGTAACGATACTACTATCCTGAGTTCCCCAACAGCCTTCTGCAGAGCGTACACGGTAGAAATAGGTTCCATCAGCGGTTACCGTATCTAATGAAGATGGTCTTGTTATGCTTGTTCCGTTGCTTGTCGTTCCTTGCCAGAAAATTGTGTCGCCGGTTGCGAGTGTCGCTGAAGCTGTCAAGATGGTAAATCCGCATTCAGGAGTTGCATCAACGGTCACAGTTTGAGGTAGCGCATGAATGGTAATTGATCCCGTGAGGATTGCCGGAGAACATACTCCATCCGTGGGCGTTGTCGTAATCGTGAAATCATAAACTCCCGGTGCTGCTGTTAGTGCAACAGTTCCGACAATCGAGTCTGCCGTTGCATCAAGTCCTTCAGGAGCACTTGTTGTACCACTCGGACCTGTCCAAGTAATTGTAGCGCCTGTTGCTTCACCCGAGAAATAAAAACGAATTGGATCTATCGGAGCACCTTGACACAGCCCTTGGTTGGTATCTCCACCCTGGACTGTGATATTGTGTGAAGGAATCACAGCTGCCACTACCGCTGATCTTGCTACAGACACACAGAAACCGTTGTAGGCTTCAGCCCAGAATGTAGTTGTGTCTGTAATGTTCGGTGTAGTCCAATTTGCACCTGAAACAGTGGTTCCTACCGGTGTTCCGCCTGTTTCGACATCAAACCAACGAACTTGCAGTCCTGCAGGACTTGTTATTGCAGAGAGAACTACCGTTCCCTCCGAACAACGCACGCTGTCCGTAACATCGGCTATCGTAGGTACTGTAAGAACAACAACACTAACTGTATCGCTATACATTGGCGGACAAACGGCGTTTGGTCTCGAAATCACAACTCTATACCAAAGGTCAGAAGCAGCACTGTTCGGTACGGTATGACTGCTTAAAGTTGCACCACCGATATTGTTGAACGTAATTCTATCGTCAGAGTACTGCCACTGGTACGTATGTGCCGGTGTTGAGGATGTCACCGTTACGGAAAGTACAACCGCTGTATCGCCAATACAAATCGTGTCGCCGGTAGGTTGCGTTGTAATGACAGCGTCATTAATAACTGTAATGATTTGGTCGAAATAGTCTGTACAGCCCGTTTCGTTGTTGGTTACCGTAATTCGGTATGTTGTGGTTACGGTTGGAATGTCTGAACCTGTCAAGGTCAGAACGGTATCTGTCGCACCTAAAATATCTCCGGTGCCTACAATACTCCACTGAATGGTTGGGCTTGCACCCAAATTCGTGAATGATGAAGTAATAACGATATTTCCGGTTCCAAATGGGTTGCAAATCGTATCGTTGGGTGTTACTGTCATTGTGCCGGTCAATACCGGTGCACCGCTTATGCCCGGAACAGTTACAGTGTCGGAACTTATACAGCCGGCCGGACTTCTGAGGAACATCGTTTGTAGTCCGGTTGGAACATTTGTGAACGTTCGAATCGAATCAAAATTAATGCCGTCTATCGAGTATTGTATACCGGTGCCTGCATCGGCAATTACAATAATACCGTTTGGATTAGTACCCGAGCAATCGGAGTTTCCGGTAACGCTTTCAGCCGTTGGCATTGGTGGAAGGCTGTTAACATTAACGGTGATCACGTTCGAGGCTGTATCTCCGCAGTCGCTCAAGCGCATTCTGCGGAACCAGGTTGTATCTGTTAATGCTCCGGGTTGGAAGGTCGGATCGTTTGCAAGCGGAATATCGCTCCAAGCGACACTATCCGTTGATATTTGCCATTGATAAGCATCAACAGCAGGATTTCCGCCGGTTGCAGAAGTTACGTTCGTAAACTCAGCAGGAATATCGCCATGGCAAATATCCAAAATTGTGCCCTCTGCTGAGCCAATAACTCCCGGCGTAACGGCATCAAAAACGGTGATTGTTCCGCTTGCCGTCAAACAGCTTGTGTCGGTCATTGCGTGGATTTGGTAGATAAACACAGCCGAAGAGCTATCTGTAAAGGTACCGCTAATCGTGAGTTCTGTAGGTGTGATTGCGAAAGTTATTCCTGCAGGAGGCGCAATTTGTGTAGTATCGCCGCCTGCTACTATGAACCAGCTGATGCCTGCGGATGTAATGCCTGTTGCATTGTAAACAATGTCTGTTATGGTAAGTGTTCCGCAAAGCATTTGGTTGGTTGTTGTATCGTGACTTGTCAACGGTAGGTTTGTACACGGTATTGTGTCGTCTGTTGCATTTCTTACACAGCGTAGAGCGTGGCCGATAGCTTTTTCGTGCGAACCATGTGGACCTACGAGGAACTCATGCAAGGTCAGGGCACGGGCAAGTGCCGGATCGTCCTCGGTAGACGACCAGTAGAACGTACTCTCAACATCCTGAAGGACGCTACTTCCGGTAAATCGCGAGCCCCCCCAGAGACCACCATTAGCACCGAAAGTAGTACCGATGTACCATGCAACGTCGTCAACATAAGCCGGTCCTATACGGGTCGTGCCATCACCGCCTAAGGCAATATCCAAATTAACAAAATCTTGAGTCGAAGGAACTCTCCAAGGATACGGACAAAGTTCATTCGCAAAACGCATTACAGCACACCACGAGAAGTAGTGTCCGCTGAAATTAGGATTATTAACAGAATTGCGACAATCTGCATTGAAATTGCTGTTTAGAGGAGTAGCCCAATCTGCGGCTCCACCGTCAAACTCGGTAGTTCTGTCCTCGCAAGCCGTAGCTACCACAGCATCCGACCATAGTTGCGTACCAACAGTCCATGTTTGGGTGGTAGCAAAAGATGCTCCCAAAGGACCTGCTCCCCAACCCGGAATGTCACTATTACAATTCGTCATTGGAACAGTTGTAACGGTGAGTGTACCTCTGATAGTAGCCTCGCCACATTCCACAGTATGACCTGTTGTAAAGATTTCGAAGATGAAGCTTCCGGAAACGGTTGTAGAGCCTCTGATGGTATCATTAAGGAATGTAATTCCTGTCGGAGCAGAGATAACAGTGGTGGTATCCGTGCTGCTAAACCAGCGGATACCAAGCCCTGTGGCTGAACCTGTAGTGTTCGTATCTAACTCAACTGCAATCGGAGCAATGATTTGACCACTACCAACAGTTTGGTTTGCCGTAGCCGAATCTACTGTGAAGTGGATGATATCGCAGTCGTACATACGAACGCAGCGAAGGGCAAAACCGTGAGGTTTAACCTGGTCGCCCTGAGGCAACACTCTATTCGCATAGAAGGTCAGACCGCGTGCATGGGTACCGGAGACCTCTGTAGACGACCAGTAGAACGAATACGTAGTTGCGAGATTGCCTGCATGACCGGTCCATCGAGCACCACCCCAAGTACCGTCTATCTCAGGAGCAGCAGTCGTACCGGCTGTACCCGTGTAAGTATAGGCTATAAAGGGAACAAGAGTACCCGGAGCAGGTAGTGTGTAACCAAGGTTTTGATGCAAGATAGCAAAATCCTCAGTAGTTGGTACTCGCCAAGGATAAGGACAAAGCGAATCAGCAAAACGCATCACAGCACACCATGAAAAGAAATCACCCGTCTGACTCGTAGAACGATCATTAAAACTACCCAACGACCGACGACAATCAGCATTGAGATTACCAAGTGTTCCGGCGTTAAAAGCATCATTAGCAATTGTATTGTCATTGCCTTTGTCACAAGCTTCAGCAAATACAGCTCCCGACCAAATTTGCGTCGGTCTGCCACCTGTGCCCTCAACCATACTTGTTCCGGCTTCAATGTTTGTGTTGTTGATATCACCCCAAGTGATAGTACCAAAGCTGTTGCCCCAACCGGGTGTGCTGCTGTTACAATTCGTTGTTGGAATGGTTGTCACCGTAAGCGTACCTCTGATAGTAGCTTCGTTACAAGCTGTATCGTGGTTGGTTGTAAAGATTTCGAAGATATATCTGCCAGGAATAGCGGTAGCACCGCTAAGGGTGTGAGTTGTGCCATTGTAGTTGAGACCTGTCGGCATAGCAACATCAACCGTATCCAAATCGCTATTGGCTAAGGTATCGATTCTTTGCCAACGGATATTTGTGGTTGTAGCTGTTCCCAAAGTTCCCGGAGCAAAATCAACGGTTACGGGAGCAATGATTTGACCACTACCGACGGTTTGGTTTGCAGTAGCAGAATCTACTGTGAAATAGAGCATATCGCATTCGTAGTCGCGAACACAGCGGAGCACAAATCCGGGACCCTTAGAGAAATGGCTCCCAACCCACACAGAATTCGGACTGAGCAACACGGTATATGCAAAAGTAGCTAAGGTCCGGCTAACAGTAGAAGACCAATAGCGCGTCGACTCATTCTCGAGAATGACTGTCGAGCCCGTAAACCGAACACCACCCCAAATACCACCAACTTCAGGAGCTGTACTTGTGCCTGTAGTACCAAAGTAGGTATCTGCTATAAGAGGAATAGGAGTTACACCTGATATAGTTGTATAGCCCAAATTAAAATGCAATATCTCAAAATCCTCAAGAGTCGGAACTCGCCAACCGTCCGGACAAAGCACATCCGCAAAACGCATTACAGCACACCAAGAGAACAGGTCTCCCGTCGGACTCGTACTGCGGTCAGTGAAACTAAACAACGTCTGACGACAGTCAGCATTGAAACCGCCTGCTGAACTGCTATCGAATTCGTTATTGTTGGTATCATTTCCTTTGGCACAAGCCGTAGCAAATACTGCACCCGACCAAATCTGTGTTGGTCTGCCGCCAAAGCCCTCAACCATGGTTGCACCGCTATCAATAACCGTGTTCGAAACACTACCCCAGCTGATCGTGCCTAAGCCATCGGCTCCCCAACCCGGAAGAGCATTGTTACAGTTTGGACATGGAAGAAGAGCTACGTTGATCGTTCCTCTTACGCTTACTGTGTCGCAAGTTGCTGCCGGGTCTGTTGTAAAGACTTCAAAAATGAAGTGTCCGACTTCAGTGGTAGAACCGCTGATGGTGAACGTTGCAGCATCAAAATCAAACCCTGTCGGCATGGCAATACTTGTAGTATCGGTGCCATCAACGCTGAACCAGCGAATGCCAAGAGCTGTAGCTGCACCCAACGTGGTTGTATCTAATTCAAACGTAATCGGAACAATGTCTTGATCGTTACAAACAAACTGGTTTGTTGTTCCGGCTGCACTTGTTAAGTTTAATATATCGCAGTCGTACTTGCGAATACAGCGGAGTGCCAAACCGGCACTTTTATTGTTCCATGCCGTAGGCCACACATTCGTTGCATTGAAGAGCAGACGGTGTGCATTGACAGCGGT
Organism: Bacteroidales bacterium; assembly: GCA_009785425.1. Taxonomy (GTDB): domain Bacteria; phylum Bacteroidota; class Bacteroidia; order Bacteroidales; family P3; genus WRKV01. The sequence goes on from WQWI01000001.1 coordinate 122,323, forward strand.
CATTTCGGTAGATGACCAGTACCACGAATTGTCACTCGTAGGTTGGGATGAAATACCGGTAAAACGGGCACCACCCCAAATACCACCAACTTCAGGACTACTACCTGTACCTGTAGCAGGCATATAATGTTCTGCATTACCATGCTCAACCATGTCCCCTAAGGTGAACCCTAAATTTTGATGCAATATCGCAAAATCTTCAGTCGTTGGAACACGCCAAGGATAAGGGCAAAGCGAATCCCCAAAACGCATAACGGCACACCATGAGAAGAAATCTCCGGTGAGACCGGTATGAGCAGAACGACAGTCGGCATTGAAATCGCCTGTAGTTCCGCCATCAAAAGTAGTTTTTTGACAGGCCGTAGCAAACACTGCGCCCGACCAAACCTGCGTTGGTCTGCCGCCGGTGCCCCTAACCAGACTAGTTCCGGTTTCAATATCCGTGTTACCAATAGTACCCCAAGAAATGGTTCCAAGAGTATCGCCCCAGCCCGGAGTGTCCAGGTTACAGTTTAGGGCTAAAATATCGCACTCTTCTACCGTTAGTCTTGCAATACGTCCGCTTGCCGTCAAACAGCTTGTGTCGGTCATTGCATGGACTTGGTAGATAAACACGGCTGAAGTGGTGTCTGTAAACGTACCGCTAATCGTGAGTTCTGTAGGTGTGATTGCGAAAGTTATTCCTGCAGGAGGTGCAACTTGTGTAGTGTCGTCGCCTGCTACTACGAACCAGCTGATACCTGCGGATGTAATGCCTTCTGCATCATAAACAATGTCTACTATGGTAAAGGTTCCGCAAAGGGTTTGGTTAGCCGTTGTATCATGGCTGGTCAACTGTATGGTGTCGCATGTTATTGGGTCTTCTGTGCTTCTTATGCAGCGGAGTGGAAAGCCCATGGACTTAGGTCCGTTTAATTGTGGGAACACTACCAGTGTGGCTCCTCCATGGTTTTCTGCAAAATGTAGTAGACGCGCCTGTGCCTGGTTTATATTTGTTGACGACCAATAGTTCGAACCCATAGCTGTTTGATTTGTAGCATGTCCTGAGAATCGTGCTCCACCCCATATTCCTCCGTTAGGATCTGGTGTAGTACCCATGTATGTTTCTTGTATTCTTGTTGACGTGAAACCTGAGCCAAGTGCCGGCAAGCTAAATCCAAAACTTTGGTGCAATGCAGCAAAATCTTCAGTTGTCGGTACTCTCCACGGTGCCGGGCATAGTACATCTGCGAATCTCATTACCATACACCATGTGAAGAAGTGCCCGCTAAAGTTAGGATTATCTATTGAGCTTCTGCAGTCTGCGTTGAAGCCGGGTGGGTCAGTTCCACCGTCAAATGCAGTATCTCTGAGTTCACAACCCGGAGCTCTTACGGCATCCGACCAAAGTTGTTCACCAACCTGCCACGTTTGGTTTGTAGCAAAATAAGGCGTACCAAGTTCAAACGGAAGTGGAGTATTGTTACAACCCGGACATGGTAGGAGAGCTACGTTGATGCTTCCTGTTACTCTTGCTGTGTCGCAAGTAGCTGCATGGTCTGTTGTAAAGATTTCGAAAATGAAGCTTCCTGCTTGAGTAGGTGTACCGCTGATGGTTATGGTTGCAGCATCAAAAGCAAGTCCTGTCGGAGCAGAAGCAAGTAGTGTAGTATCGGTAGCATCAGCACTTACGCTGTACCAGCGGATGCCAAGGGCTGCAGCTGTGGCTGAACCCAAAGTTCCGGCAACGAAATCAAACGTAATCGGAAGTATGTCTTGACCACTGCAAACAAACTGGTCTGCTGTGCCTGAATCGCTAACGAGGTGGAGTATATCGCAGTCGTAGTCGCGAACACAGCGGAGTACACGTCCAAGACTTTTCAAACGTAGATTGTTCATAGCTAAACTGTTAAGATTGATGCTTCCTGGTAGGTTTAGAGCTAATGCGTGTGCATGCTCGTCACTATATGTTACTGATGTCCAGTATCTTGTAGCGTCTTCATTTAGGTTTGCAGATGATCCCGTCCATCGGGTTCCACCCCAAATTCCTCCTGTTTGAGGAGCGTTAGCATTGCCTAAATTGCCAACATACAAATCACTTACTTCTTGAGCTGATATGCGATTTTGTCCTGTACCACCCATGTTCATATCCAAATCAACAAAATCCAATTCTGTCGGCACCCGCCAAGGATAGGGGCAAAGCTGATCAGCAAAACGCATCACAGCACACCAAGAGAAGAAGTCTCCTGTAACGCTTGTGGAGCGATTATTGAAACTGGCCAATGTTTGACGACAATCCGCATTGAAGTTGCCTGCTGTTCCGCCATCAAATTCATCATTATCGGTATCATTACCTTTTGCGCAAGCTGTGGCAAACACAGCACCCGACCAAACCTGTGGAGGTCTGTTACCGGTGCCCGGAATGAAAGTTGTTCCGGTTTCAATGTCCGTATTGGCAACAGTACCCCAAGAGATAGTTCCAAGGGTATCGCCCCAGCCCGGTGTGTTTAGGTTACAACCACGCATGCCCACCATAATAGTTCCCGTATCGGAAACAGGTGTACACAGGAGGTTTCCAACGGTTGTTATGATGTAGGTATAAATGCCTACTGTTGTAGGAGTACCCGAAATCGTAAGCGTTGGCATCGCAAATGAAACCGTAATCCCCTCAGGTGGGGTGTCAGCATCTGCTGTACCTGTCCAAGCTATCGTTACCGAATCGGCAGAGCCACCAAGCGTATAAACGATATTCACAAGAGTGGAATCTACACCAACATTTTGGAAGTCTGTGCCTACCGCACTTGTAAGTTCAAGTGTGTGAGGCGGAACAATGGTAACGATATAACTGCCCTGCGTTCCCCAACAGCCTTCTGCAGAGCGTACACGGTAGAAATAGGTTCCGTCAGCGGTTACGGTATCTAATATAGATGGTCTTGCTGTGCTTGTTCCTTCGTTTGTTGTTCCTTGCCAGAAAATTGTGTCGCCTGTTGCGAGTGTCGCCGAAGCCGTCAAAATAGTAAATCCGCATTCAGGAGTTGCGTTGACGGTTACAGCTTGAGGTAGCGCATGAACGGTAACGGTGATCATGTTTGAAGCCGTATCGCCACAAGCATTCAAGTGCATTCTTCGGAAATGTGTTGTCGTTGTTAGCGCTCCTGCTTGGAAAGTCGGACTGTTGGCAGATGAGATGTTATTCCAAATTATAGTGTCGGTCGACATTTGCCATTGGTAAACATCCACTGCAGGATTTCCGCCGGTTGCAGAAGTTACGTTTGTAAATTCAGCAGGAGTATCTCCGTGGCAAATGCTCTGATTTGCACCGATAACTCCAGGCGTAACAGTAGCAAGAACGGTGACTACAATCACGTTCGAAGACACTACTCCACAGTCACTAACAAAATTTCTTCTGAACTGCGTTGTTTGCGTCAACGCCCCTGCTTGTAAAGTTGCAGAGTCTGCGCCTGTAATATCAGTGAATGTCGCTCCTGCATCTATAGATAGTTGCCACTGATAAGTAGCCCCTGCTGCGCCACCACCACCGGAAACTACCGAAGTAAACGCCACCGGAATAGAGTCTCGACAAATTGTTTGGTCAGTTCCGATTTCACCTGCGATAAGCGTATCGAAGACAGTGACTGTGATTACGTTGGAAGACACTGTTCCGCAGCTACTAACAAAATTTCTTCTGAACTGCGTTGTTTGGGTCAAAGCCCCTGCTTGTAAAGTTGCAGAGTCAGCACCTGTAATATCAGTGAATGTAGCCCCTGCATCTATAGACATTTGCCACTGATAAGTAGCCCCTGCTGCTCCACCGCTACCGGAAACTACCGAAGTAAACACTGCCGGAATAGAGTCTCTACAAATTGTTTGATCAGTTCCGATTTCACCTGCAATAAGGGTATCGAAGACAGTAACTGTGATTACGTTTGAAGACACTGTTCCGCAGCTACTAACAAAATTTCTTCTGAACTGCGTTGTTTGCGTCAAAGCCTGTGCTTGGAACGTTGCAGAGTCTGCACCTGTAATATCAGTGAATGTTGCTCCTGCATCTGTAGATAGTTGCCACTGATAAGTAGCCCCTGCTGCACCACCACTACCGGAAATCACCGAAGTAAGCAACGCCGGAATAGAGTCTCTACAAATTGCTTGGTCAGCTCCGATTTCACCTGCGATAAGCGTATCGAAGACAGTGACTGTGATTACGTTTGAAGACACCGTTCCACAGCTACTAACAAAATTTCTACGGAAATGTGTTGTTGTTGTCAAGGCTCCGGCTTGGAACGTCG
>WQWI01000002.1 GCA_009785425.1 Bacteroidales bacterium
AAGATGAAGGCTAAAAAAGAACCGCAATGTTCCAGTTTAGTTTCAGCTTCAATCCACGAAAGCTTTTAACTGTTGCGGTTGCAGGTCTTCTGACTTACCGTTCGTTTGGACACCTTCCCATGATTTTTTTTCACAGTGGCTTTTGCCAAACGCTTGACTTTTCACGGCTTACAGCAGCGGGACTGTTCAGGATTTTCACCTGATTCCTTCGCACAATAGGTTGTGCTACAAACGCGGTGCAAAGTTACGAAAAAAAAATGAGACTACCAAATTTTTTATTGTCGTCATGTCGAGCGTAGCCGAGACATCCCCCTATAGCAAGGGGATTCCTCGACTTCGCTCGGAATGACGACTTAGGAATTCTGCTTATGAAACAACTCCAAGCGTTCTTTCAATAGTGGTAATTGTTCGGATTTAACAAGTGACACACAGGCTCGAATGCCTTGACATTCACTGCCGGTTGTATCTAATGCAATGGCAGAAATACCGTAATTTAACAATTCTTTCAAAAGTTTGTCGCCGGCATAACCCGGATAATTCACCGTGAAAAAGAATCCATCGGCAATCGCCTCTTCGCCGTCTTTGTCATAGACAATATAAAAGCCGTTGTCGGTAAAGTACTGCTTCATAATTCTTGCTCTTTCGCCGTATTCTTTTACCGCTTCGATATAGTTGTAAGTGCTGTCATTAGTGGCTTTCAGCATGGCTGCAAAACCATATTGAGCAGAATGCGAAGTCCCGGCACTCAATGCATAAAGTGCTCCAAACATAAAGGCTCTACCCAGTCTGTCGGTTGAAAAAAAGCGTAGCAAATCCGGTGCTTGCAAGCTCCAAACTTTTTCTGAAAAAACAACCAATGCCATACGTTCTCCGGCATAACTAAATGCTTTCGACGAAGAAATGAACAAAATAAAATTGTCAGTATATTTTGCAACAGTCGGTTGATACGGCGAAACTCCGGGCTTGCTGTAATCTTTTCTGAAATCCATACCGAAATACGCCAAATCTTCAATCACGATTATATTATACTTGTTTGCAACCTCGCCGATAATCTGCAATTCCTCTTCGGTAAGGCAAAACCACGCAGGATTGTTCGGACTGGAGTAAAGTATGGACGAAATTTTTCCGTCCGACACCATCTCCTCCAACTTTGCACGTAGTTTTTCGCCACGATAGTTATACACATCAAATGTGCGATAGGTATGGCCAAGCATTTTACATTGTGCTTTTTGTACAGGAAATCCCGGATCAATAAACAGTGTCCCTTCCTTATCTTTGTACATGCGATTTACCGTGAGAACAGCCGCCATCCCGGCTTGCATAGAGCCTGTCGTAGGAATGCAGCACTCGGATAAAACGTCTATATCCAAGAAATTTTTCACAAAACGTACGGCTTCCGTTTTAAATTCCGGTATTCCGTCAATAGGCGGATACACACTACTGACACCGTTTTTCAATGCTTGAATGTGAGCATTAACACCGATTTCCGGGGTTGGTAATCCGGGAACACCTATTTCCATGCGGATAAACTCAACGCCGGTTTTTTGCTCAATATCGTTAATGATTTTACTAACTTCGCGAATGTTCGCATGTCCAATGTTCTTAATGCCGTTTAACGACAATACCTCTTCTGCTACGTTTTGAGGTACGGGAGTTGATTTCATCGTGTTTATTTTTATTCGCTTAGTCGCAATTTTTTGCAAATATACACAAAAAAACGTATCTTTGCAAATTAAAAATGATAAAATCATGCCACAAAACCAAAAGCACGGCAATATTATAGCAATTATCGTAATGATTTTCCTTTTCGGAATGATTGCGTTTGTTACAAATTTGGCATCGCCGATGGGCGATATTCTCAAACATCAGTTCGGAATTGCAAATTGGATGGGAACTTTGGGCGTTTTTGCAATCTTCATTGCATACGCTGTGATGGGTTATCCTGCCGGAAGTTTGCTTCAAAAACACGGTTACAAAAAAACGGCACTTTTGGCGATTGCCATTGGTTTTACAGGCGTAGGCGTTCAAACAGTTTCGGGAGTTTTCGGGAGTTTTGGAATTTATTTGTTGGGAGCATTTATCGCAGGTCTTTCAGTGTGTTTGCTCAACACGGTTATTAATCCGATGATGGTTAAATTGGGCGGTGGTGGAAATAAAAGTAATCGTCTCATACAAATCGGCGGCACATTCAGCTCTATTTCAGGCACATCGGTTATTCTTTTGACGGGAATTTTGATTCCTTCAATTACACAAGCACAAATCAGTGATGTGTTTCCGTTGATGTTTGCGGCTTTGGCGATTTTTGCGTTTGCGTTCATCGTGATAGCATCAACAAACATTCCTGAGAACAATCAGGAGATTCCCGCCTTCGCGGGAATGACGCAGGAGAAGCCAATGGAAGTAACAAAAAGTCCTTTGTCGTATCGTCATTTTGTTTTGGGTGCTATCGGTGTGTTTGTTTATGTGGGTATTGAGGTTGGCATTCCGAATGTGTTAAACAAATGGCTTCAAAATCCACAGTTGAATGTTTTGGGTGCTGTAAATGCGGAAGTTATGGCGGCTTCAGTTGCGGCAACGTATTGGTTTTTGATGCTTGTCGGGCGGTTTATCGGTGTAGCCGTCGGAGGCAGAGTTTCCCCAAAAGCGATGTTGATTTTTACGTCTTGTTTGGGTTTGATATTGACCTTGTCCGCGATATTTGCCCCAAGTTCCGTCATGGTCAGCATGCCGGTGTTTAAGAATGATGCTTATGCTTTGTTCGGCTTGGCAAATGTGCCGATTAGTGCGGCTTTGCTGGTTTGCCTTGGTTTATGCACATCTGTGATGTGGGGTGGAATTTTTACCCTTGCCGTAGATGGCTTGGGCAAACATACCGAAAAAGCATCCGGTATTTTTATGGTAATGGTTTGCGGAGGCGGAATTTTACCGTTATTGCAAAACGGAATTATTGATTTGGCAGGCGGTGTAGGTCATCTCGTCAGCTATTGGGTGGTGGTTGCCGGATTGCTTTACTTGTTGTATTATGCATTGATTGGGAGTAAAAATGTGAACCGAGCGAAGCGAGCTCATTGAGGCGAAGCCGAGATAATTGAAAACTGAAAAATGGAAAATACTATACTTAAAATAGAACAACAAATCGTTGAGGAATTTTCGAAATTCGATGAATGGCTGGATCGTTACAACTATTTGATAGAGCTGGGTAGAGAGTGTCCTACTATCAGCGAAAGCGAGAAAGTTGAAGCAAATCTAATCAAAGGTTGTCAGTCGAGAGTATGGCTCAGCACGGAATTTAGAGATGGAAAAATCATTTTTAAAGCCGACAGCGATGCCGTGATTACAAAAGGTATTGCCAGTTTGTTGATTCGTGTTTTTTCAAATCAAACATCCGACGATATTTTGAATGCCGACCTCACATTTTTAGACACAATCGGACTTCGCACACACCTTTCTCCTACCCGCTCGAACGGACTTACATCCATGATAAAACAAATGAAACTTTACGCTATGGCGTATAAAATGAAGCAATGAAAATTCTACTCATAGTTCCGGGTGCCGGAGATACCTTTTTTTGCGGAAATTGTTTTCGCGATAATCTCTATGCTCAAGCCCTACAAAACGCCGGGCACGATGTTTCTATCATGCCTCTGTATCTCCCGTTGACAGCAGAATCGTGGAAATCAAGTACACCCTTGTTTTTTCCGGCAATATCCTACTATGTCGCACAAAAATTTTTCAAAAAAGGGAAAATGCCGCATATTTTGAGAAAAATTTTGGACTCCCCTATCGCTTTACGTTTGGCTTCTCGTTTTTCCGGAACAACTTCTGCCAAAGGCATGGAAAACATGACACTTTCCATGATTAAAGGCGAAGATAAACATTTCGCAACACAAGTTGAAAAAATTATTTATTGGATCGAAAATCACGAACGTCCCGATGTTATTCACCTTTCGACTTCAATGTTGATTGGACTTGCAAAAGCGATAAAAAATCGTATTGATATCCCTATCGTTTGTTCGTTACAAGACGAAGAAATTTGGCTGGATAGCCTTGACAGTAAACACGCTCAAGAAGCATGGAAATCTATCGGAAAAAATGTAGGTTTTGTTGATAAGTTCGTTGCATCAAGCGAGTTCTACAGGTCTGTTTCGTTTGAAAAAATTCCTGAAATCAAGAACATCGAAATTGTTAGTCCGGGTGTGGATATTGAAAAATACAAATCGTCGGAACAGCCAAAAGATCCGACAATAGGCTTCTTTTATCGTGCAAATTACGAGAACGGTTTGGATATTTTGGCACAGGCTTTTGTAAATTTGAAAAAGGAAAACTCAATTCCAAATTTGAAGTTAAAAATCGGTGGCGGCTACACTCATGAAAACAAAAAATTTGTCAGCCATATTCATACGATTTTAGAACCGTATATCAACGATGTGATTTGGCTGGATCAATATTCTTTGAATGAACATACAACGTTTTACAAAAACATCTCTTTGATTTGTGCCCCTCTCCGATTCAACGAAGCATTTGGCTTATATTTAAGTGAGGCATTTGCAGCAGGCAGACCTGCCGTTGTTCCGGATACAGGGTCTTTCAGCGAGGTTGTCGGAGATGCAGGCATTTTATATTCGCCAAACGACAGCGAAAATTTGACAAACGCCTTACGAGAAATTTTGACAAATCCTACGATTTATGACGCTTGTAAAGCAAACGCCATACGATTGTCTTATGAAAAGTACAGTGATAAAATAGCCGCGAGAAAATTGGGGAGGATTTATTCAAGGTTATTGCAAACAGATCCCTCAGTCGCTTCGCTCCTTCGGGATGACAGACACTAAGAAATGGGGGGGATAGATAAGTGGAGCGGCTTTGCCGCTCCACTTATCTATTTTCCTACGTTAGTTCGCCGTCATTCCGAGCAAAGCGAGGAATCTGCCTGTTACAACGATTTATTTCATGTTATGATAAACATTCGTAACGTCCTCGTCTTCTTCAATTTTAGCGAGCATTTTTTCGACTTCGGCACGATGTTCGAGAGCAAGTTCTTTAGTATCTAACGGAATACGATCGAAACCTCCTAAAATCAACTCAAAATGGTTGTCTTCAATGTATTTTTGGATTTTTCCGTAGGCATCGAATGGTCCGTAAATAATGATTTCCCCTTCATCGGTTTTGAACACTTCTTCACCGCCAAAATCTATCAGTTCAAGTTCCAATTCCTCTAGATCAACACCCTTATCTTTTATTTTGAACACACATTTATGGTCGAATACAAAGTCCAAACTCCCCGTTGTTCCTAACGATCCGTTGAATTTATTGAAATAGCTGCGAATATTTGCAACAGTCCGCATGTTGTTATCGGTAGCGGTTTCTATCACAATAGCAACACCGTGAGGAGCGTGACCCTCGTAAACGAGTTCTTTGATGTCGGCTTTGTCTTTCTCTACGGCACGTTTGATTGCACGCTCCACGTTTTCTTTCGGCATATTTTCCGATTTTGCCTCTTGAATCAAAGCACGTAAACGCGGATTTGTGTCAGGGTCTGTACCGTTTTTGGCAGCCATGGTAATGTGCTTACCTATACGCGTGAACACACGTGCCATATTTCCCCAGCGCTTGAATTTTGCGGCTTTGCGGTATTCGAATGCTCTTCCCATTTTTTAGTTTGTTTGTTCGTAATATTTTGAGACGCAAAGATACAACTTTTTTTGAAATTCATGAAAATTTTCATTTTTTTTTCGTACCTTTGCACTTTCAAAATATTTTTTTTATGGAAACAACAAAATGCTTAATCATTGGCTCTGGTCCTGCGGGTTACACAGCCGCTATTTACGCGTCTCGAGCAGATCTTAGCCCCGTTTTGTATCAGGGTATTCAGCCGGGCGGACAATTAACTATTACGACTGATGTCGAAAATTTTCCGGGTTATCCCAACGGGGTTACAGGTCCGGAATTGATGGAAGATTTGCGAAAGCAAGCCGAACGTTTTGGTGCTGATATTCGCACGGGAATTGTGTCGGCAGTAGATTTGTCGAAACGTCCGTTTTTGGTAACCGTTGATGAAAAGCATCAACTTTTGGCGGAAACTATTATTGTTTCAACCGGTGCTTCTGCGAATTGGCTCGGATTGGAAAGCGAAAAAAAGTTTCAAGGTATGGGTGTTTCCGCATGTGCAACTTGCGACGGATTTTTCTACAGAAATCAAGATGTTTGCGTGATTGGCGGCGGAGATACGGCAACCGAAGAAGCTTCGTATTTGGCAAATTTATGCAACAAAGTGTATTTGATTGTTCGTCGTGATGAACTTCGTGCGTCAAAAGCCATGCAGAAACGAGTTTTGGATAATCCAAAAATCGAAGTTGTCTGGAAACACCAAACCAAAGAAATTTTGGGCGATGATAGCGGGGTTACCGGAATTCTACTTTATCATTCCGACACCAAAGAAGAGAAAAAACTTGATGTTACCGGCGTTTTCGTAGCAATCGGTCACACGCCGAATACAGACTTATTCAAAAATCAATTGGAACTTCACCCCGAAGGTTATATCAAGACTGTTCCGGGTAGTACAAAAACAAACGTTCCGGGTGTTTTTGCCGCCGGAGACGTGCAAGATTTGCATTATCGACAAGGCATTACAGCTGCGGGTACGGGTTGTATGGCGGCTATCGAAGCTGAACGGTTTTTGCAAGAGTAGTTATTGATGGTTAGTGGTTAATGGCTAATCGTTTATTTGCCAATTGCAGTGATTAACCATTAACCACTAATCATTAAAAATTCATTTGCATATTTCAAAAAAAAATCGTATCTTTGCACTCCCAAAAATTTTATTTTTGGAAAGGGGTTCCGTAGCTCAGCTGGATAGAGCAACAGCCTTCTAAGCTGTGGGTCACTGGTTCGAATCCAGTCGGAATCACTCGAAAAACTACAGAAGCCGCCTGTAATTAAAGGAGTTTAAGACGGGCGGTTTTCTTTTTGCCAAACATTTGCCAAACATAGCCTTTGGAAGGCATTCGTCAGACTGTTGATATTTTTTGATAATTTTGCCATAACTTTTGCACGACTCTTGCACGACAGGCTATACATAGCCCCTGTATTTTTTCTCACGTTCCATTTTCAAAATCTCGTGCAAGGCATGCAAATATACATAAACACATTTTTTAACAACTGAGTTTAATTTTTACAATGATTTGTTGGGTCTCATAGTTTACGTTTCCAAATATCCGATTCTTTCATATACACAATCCTTTCAGTCAATTGCAAAAAATAATCATTCGACCAAATTTCCAAGTCTTTTGGAGATTGAATAAAGGGCAGAACATCTCGTTTTACTAAATCAATGTTTGTGGATGCAAATCTTTCTTTTAGTCGTTCAACAAATGTTTCCTTACTCATGTCCTCGCCATTGAATTCTTTTGTTCGGACTTGTAAATGCTCGAAATTCAACGGCACATCGTGTCGAACGTACCATTCAAAATCGAACCAATCTCTGCCTTTTACGCGAGTTTTCCAATTACGGAACAACAAAGCATGCATCTTTCCTGCATACAAATCCGGCAATGTGAAACAGCGAGTCATAAACGAAAACGGCATTAAAGATAATTTCTGCTCAGTAGAAAATCCAAGTGGCGGATCAATATCTACTTCGATTTTGATTTTAATGCTTTTATCCATTTGAAATTGAATGTCGTACATCGCCGTGTTATCTTTCAAAAAAGCAGATTCTATCTTTGTGTCGTTTTTTTTGTCCTTACGAACAATAACCACATCACGTCCGGCGGCTTTAAATTCCTCAGTAATGGCAGGGAAATAATGCTCCAAATCAAACGTTTCATTTTTGGAAACAAGAGAAAAATCCATATCTTCCGAAAAACGCGGCAAGTTATGAAAAATTCTCAAACACGTACCTCCGTAAAAAGCAGCTTTGTCGAAAAAACCACTGCGATATAACCCTGCGAGTGCAATTTTTTGCATTACCTCGTGAGTAGCATTTACTTGTTGTTCACGAGTTTGAACAGTATATCGCGAAAGCATTTGTTCAAAAATATTCATCGTTGTAATAATTTTAGTAGTAATGATAAGATTCTTTTTTTCTTCCCTGTTTCGATACATTGTGCTATGATATCGGTATCCATTTTTTCTAAAGCGGACATATCAAAACGCAAATCATCTTCGAGATAAGATGACAAGGCAATCACAGATTGAATTTGAAGATACGGCGTAGTTACAATCATATCGCACAATGCTTTTTCCGGTGTAGCAATCAAAAATGTGCAATTGTTTTCTATTTGTTGTTTTATACCAATGGAGTAATAGTCTTTGCCAACCGTTGTGTATTCGAAATTTGCAATCGTATTTTCAAATTTCTTCGAACGGTTAGTGGTCATCGAACGAACCGTATACACCTGTTCGGGAATCAGCCCATAATATCGCAAAGCTGTCTCCATTGAAACATACGACGGTCCGTAGAGGTGATTGGCGATAAGTTCAGTCGAAAGTGTTTGTCGGCTTACCTTTGGCGATACCACAAACATTCCTTTCTTCAGTCGAATTAAGTTTCCCGCATGTTCAAGATAAGCAATCTTGTCTTTTGGGAAGCGATAATTCTGAAACAACGACCGCAGAACCGCAAAATTTACCGGTACAATGCCAAATTGTTCTAATTGATCCATATCCATAATTTTTGCAAAGATACGAAAATTTACGCAGATAATAGATTTTTTTTCGATTATCTGTGTAAAATTTGATATTTTTACTCTAAATTTTTCACAAGTTCCAATTTCATTTCTTCGTCAATCTCTCGGTAGCGTAGTGCCGCTCGACTGGTTGGCGAATGTCCTGTCAATAAACCTGCAAGTGCAGGGTCTTTGAATTTCTTATAAACATTGCCGTAAAGCGTTCTGCGAGCCATATGCGAAGAGGCGACTTCGTAAATAGGTCTTTGTACATCTGTTCGGGTTTTGTTGTCCATAATCGTAACGATGCGGTTGACTTTTGCAATTTCTAACATTCTTTTGATTGATCTCGTTATTGGAGATCGAAGTACAGAAACAGGAATAAGCCTGTGGAGTAAGATTAAGCAGCAAGCCATTGGCGATGTGAACACAGACCATTGGAAGTCCTTACAATGAGATGATTCCGGAGGAAAAACTCAAACAAGGCAGGAAACTAACCAGTATGGTCGAAAGTTTTAATGGCAAATAAGACATTTTTTGGCAAGATTCAGAAGGTGGACAAAGTGCTATTCTAAGTGTGAAGAAATGATGTACATCTCTCTAAAACTCTTTATGGCAAAGCGAAACGGAACACTGTCTATATCTACCTACTAATTCCGCATATAAAAAAGCAGCGACAAATTTTGTCGCTGCTTTTTTGTTAAAATACATCCCGTAAATTACGGTGTAGGGAAATGTGCAGTTGTTGAAACAATTTCCTCTCCGTCCCACACAATCGTAATTGTTACCGGAGCATATGTTCTGGTTTCAGCAACATTAATGTTTGCAGTTCCGCTGAAATTGCCGGTATCACCTGTGATGATAAGAGCAGGTGCATATTGAGTTCCGAAACTAATCCAAAATGCTTGAGAACCGCCTTGCATAATTTGAATTCCAAACGCTCTACCATCACCACCAATCATTTCTACGCTTGGGATAGTAAATACATAGGTTCCTGCAAAGGTTTCAGCGTCAACACCTGAACTTGAAGAGAACGCAAATACAGCCGACTCCCAACCGGTACCTTCTCCTATTGTGCTACCGTGAATTTGGACTGTCCACTCCTCTGAAGGGTCGATTGGATCGACTGGTCCTTCGCCAGGAATACCAGTCCACTCGAGAACTTCGTCAGTAACCGTAGTTCCACCTGTAAATAAACGATTTCCTCTGTTTTCTTCTCGATCCCAACTCCAATCCAATGTTCCGTCTGCGAGTCTCCAGACATACTTGTATTGAAGACCTACCGGAACATCATTAATAGTTACAGACCACGTACCGCTGGTATAAGTCATAACAAATGATTGGGCAATATCCCAAGCTCTACCAGGGAAACTACTAACAATACCAACTTCAGCACCGTCAGGAAGTGCCGGACCTGTCATATTAAACGTAACATTATACGTAACCGGAGGGATACAAGGTGCTGCATTATTTGCCCAGTTTTTCACAACGAAGAAAGCCACAGAATTATCTGCATCAACGGCAGCAAAATCTTGCTCATAGCCACCTGCACCATGGAAGCCATCTTCAAGTACACCTACTTCCGGACGATTTGGCTCAAAGAAAACGTTAAGGATTCCTGCATCGGCATCATTTCTTCCCCATTGGAAAGGCCAGTCTGCATTACCATCTCCGTCTAATGCTACAGGCTTTAGTTCCAGCCCATCATACCATGGAAGGGTAATTTTGTACCACGTTTGAGTGCCTTCAACTCTTTCGAACATATAGTCAGAAGGATTGGCGAATGCATCTGCCCAACCATTGAAAGAACCAACAGCCATAATTCCGTTGCAAGGCTCATGTCCTGGAGGAACAGCAACAGCAATTGCCATTGTAAAGAATCCCGGACCCGGAGGGGCAATAACAGGTGCTTCTTCCCAATCTTGAGGTACTGGTGGCGGCGGAGGTGCCACCGGATCATCGTCTCTATTACAAGACGTCGTGAGTGCTAATGCCGATGCTGCAAGGGCAAAAGCAAGAAATTTGAATTTTTTCATAAATTTTTTGTTTTAAGGTTTTTTATTTTTTCAGTTTAATTAAAGTTCGAATCCGGGATTTTGTCTAAGGTTTTGGTTTGCCATAATATCATTGAACGGTATCGGATAAATGTTAAAGTGACTTAACACTGTTGTACCTGCTGGTATGCCACCTCTCCATTCCCAAGAAGGTCCTGAGGTAAATCTGTTGAAACGCACGAGGTCGGTTCTGCGATGTCCTTCCCAAAAAAGTTCTCTTCCGCGCTCGTCAATAATCCAATTTAGGTCGAAATTAGAGATATTCGGCAATCCTGCTCTTGCTTGTAGTTCGTTAAGATTCGCAATCGCTGCTCCTCTATTTCCTCCGCTACCGCCACGTTCAATGGCTTCTGCATAAATCAGAAACATTTCTGCTAAACGGAAAAGCGGGAAAGTATTATCAGCAAATTCACGTTGCGGGTCGTTGCCAAAAGGTCGCTCCTCATCCATATAACGTTGAAACAGGAAGCAACCTTCATTAGGACCACAAACGGTGCAAGCACCCGGCGTTCCGTGAGCATAGAAGCTTCCGGTGGTATCTAAAGTTCTTTCACAACCTTGAACAACCATTCTTGAAGGAATGTTGCGAAACTTAAATGTAGCCATACCACTCAATGCAAAATTATCCGTGTTGGCACCGATAGACGTGCTTGGACCCACAAACAAAAATCGCCTGTCGTTATCTCGGTCAAAAAGGTTTACAAACTGACCTCTTACACGGGATCCTGCCCAATTTGCATTTAAAAACATACCGTAATGCAACAACTCTGCTCTATGATTTACTTGATGTTCACTGTTAGATGCTACATTTATCAAAAAAGTTACACCTGAGAACGTTCTGGCGTGAACACCGTGAAAAAATAGACCCCAGATCATTTCCGGACTATCTTGGTTATCATTCAAAAACAAATGTTCGTAGTTTGAATGGAGTGAGAACACACCGGAACTGATGACTCTGTTTGCAAATTCTATTGCACTTGTGTAGAACTGTGTGTTGTTGCCCGGATTTCCCACGGGGCTTGTATAAACGTTTGCATTGAGATATATTCGTGCAAGCAATGCCCATGCAGCAGCCTGACAAACACGTCCTCGTTCGTTGGTTCCGGCAGGTCTTAATCCATTATCGGCTAAATAAAGCAACTCGCTTTCGATCCAACTGAAAAGCATTGCACGCCCTGTGTTTGCATCCTCGTGCTTTTGACTTGGTATTGTGCCAAAAGGCATCGTTTCATCAATAAACGGTGGGTTTGCAAAGACATCCATCAACACCCAATACTGAAACGCACGAATAAAGCGTGCTTCAGCACGCATCACGGCGATTTCGGCACGGTCGGCATCCGAAAACCCTCCGAGATTGCTTGGGTCACTTTGACGCATAAAATGGTTTGCAAACAGGATATTCAATATTGATCGGTTATATAATGCTCCCGAAAATGGATTTGTTGC
Source organism: Bacteroidales bacterium (assembly GCA_009785425.1). Classification (GTDB taxonomy): domain Bacteria; phylum Bacteroidota; class Bacteroidia; order Bacteroidales; family P3; genus WRKV01. Next base: position 12,167 of record WQWI01000002.1, read on the forward strand.
ATCAAACTCAATACTGTTCAATGCAGGAAGTCCATCATCGCCCCAGTTGTCAAATGCTTCATCGGTTGGCAACGTTTGAACATTCCAAAACGTACGTGTGAAACCCGAGAAGCCCTCGTCCATTCCTGCAATATCGCTTTGTCCGGCGGGTCCTTGCTGACCGGTAAGGGTCAGTGTTCCATAAACTCTTGCCAAAGCCATTCTAAAGCCCATAACATCCGTATAGACGTCATCTCCGGTTATATCATTTATCGGAAACCTGTCTAAATCGTTCAAGCAGGATGTGAATATAAACACCATTCCTGCTAAAATTAACGCTATTTTTTTTGTGATATGTTTCATTGTTTTTTATTTTTTGTTTTTGTTGTCATTCCCGCGAAGGCGGGAATCACCGTTCCCTCTGTTCTGGTGGATTCCCGCCTTTGCGGGAATGACGGTCTGTTAAAATGTCAAACGTAATCCTAAATTAAACGTACGTGGAAACGGGAATGCGTTATTGTCGATACCGTTGTTCGCTGTTCTTTCAGGATCTACGCCGCTGTATCCGGTTATCGTGAACACATTTTGAACGGTGAAGTTTGCCGAAAGATTGCCTCTGTTTCCGACTACACTTCCAAAATTGTACGTTGCCGAGATATTGTCCATTCTCAAAAACGCTGCACTTTCGAGGTAGAAATCTGAAACTAACTGACGATTCCGAAAGCCCGAGCGGAGGATATTTTGCGTGGTGTTTTGCAAAAAACCACCACCGTTCAACACTTGAGAGTAGTTGGCAATATCCGCATTGATGTTGTTGAAAATATAGTTGCCGATATTTGAGCGCAACATCGTTGAAAACTGCCAGTTTCTCCAAGACACACGAGCATTAAACCCTAAAAACGCTACAGGCTCCGGATTTCCAAACATCTCACGGTTTGCTTGCATATAAGTCGCTGGAACTTCAATGGGGAATGGTCCGGCGAACTGTTGTCTAAATACAAAAAATGTGTTTGGTGCAAACCCAACGTTGTGCATTTGGATATGTTGACCTACACCACCACTGATACCACCGATCAAAATACCAATATCATCGTCATCATCATTCAAGGTGAGTTGAGTAATTTCTCGTCTGCTCACAGTAAAATTAAGTCCTAGTTCAAGCATCAAATCATTGGTTTGAATCGGAATATAATTTAATGCAATTTCGATGCCTTGGTTTTGCATGCTACCGATGTTTCTAACCATGCGGTTGGTAAAATTAGAGCCAATGGGCAAATTCACATCGTTAAGGAGATTGGTTGTTGTTGAGTGGTATGCATCGATTGTTCCGGAGATTCGACCACCCAAAAATGCCCAATCCACACCGACGTTCCACTGTGCGGTTTCTTCCCAACCACGTGTTCCGTCAAAAGCTGTCGGACGCCACATTTGCACCCATCGAGGGGTTCCATCTTCGTTATATCCCATACGAACCATCGCTGTGCCTGTACTCAAACCGTAGCGTGGAATATGGTCATAAAGTCCGATACCATCCTGCTGTCCGGTAACGCCCCAACCTGCACGTAATCTCAACGATGTTACAAACGGATTGTTGACCAAGAATTGCTCTCTATCCAAACGCCACGCCACAGAGGCTGCCGGGAACACACCCCAGCGGTTGTCAGGTGCAAAGCGTGAACTTCCATCTGTACGCAACGAGAATTGGAACATATATCTGTCGTCAAAACTGTATTGCATACGCCCAAAAAACGAAATCAACACACTTTCGTACAAACGCGTTGGGAATGTTGGCATCGCCCCAACAACGGTTTCTCTGTCGTATTCAAGATACGGAAAGTTTTGATGTTCTGTTTGCAAACTATGGTAAGAGTAACCTGTCATAATATCAATGCTGTGTCTGCCAAAATTTCTTGCATAATTGAGATGAGCATCGAAAAGCAGGTCGGTACGCGTTTGGTCGTGTTGTTGATGACGCCCAACACCAAGAAATCCTGGTGCCCACGGTGCCCACGTATTGGTTCCAAAACCATTGACTAGATCGAAACCAAAGTTTGCGCTTGCCGACAAACCTTCAATCGAATGCAATCTATAAGTCGCTTGGATATTACCAAACAAGCGATTTCCTGTACCCAAGTCCTGACGGGATTCAAGTACCGAAAGCGGGTTGCTTGTCGCCATTGTGTTTATGTTTCTTATAGTTCCCGGTGGAGTTGGTCCCGTTGGGGATTCCCATTGCCAAAATCCGTTATAACGCTCCATATCGGCAGCTCTTACGGGTTTTGTAGGATCCATACGGATTGCAGCACCGATGGCACCGCCGTCACCAAAACGGCTTTGTTGGTGTGACCCTCTAACGTTGGCGTTTATATTCAAATGGTTTCTGAAAAAACTTGGTCTGAGAGAAACGGCAGCCGTTGTTCTATTAATATGGTCTGTTCTGAGGACACCGTTTTGGTGGAAATTTCCAATCGAAACACGGTAAGGGAAGTTTCGTGTAAAAGCCCCTGAAATGGCAACATTATTGTCTGTCGTAAACGCCGCACGGCGATAGATTTCACTTTGCCAACACGTGTTTGCAAAACGCTGTTCGCCATCCACCCAGTAGCCCAAACGATCTAATTGGACTTGTGTTACACCCGGAAAAGTTTCAACGAGATTTCTAAATTGACTTGCAGAAAGCACATCCACTTGGCGAGCCACGGTTGCGATGCTGTTTACTGTTGAAACTTCAACGTTTATTTGCCCCGGCTGAACGCCACGTCCGCTTTTGGTTGTAATGATAATTACACCATTCGATGCACGAGAACCAAAAATAGCGGTTGCCGAAGCATCTCTCAAAATGGTGATATTGTAGATATCGTTTGGATTTAGCGACGATAATGGGTCGGTTTGTCCTCCAATTCCTGAATTACTTACTGGTAACCCGTCAATCACAATCAGCGGGTCATTACTCGCATTCAACGACGAGCCACCTCTAATTCTGATGCGGTTTCCATCTCCGGCACGACCTGTTGACGGTGAAACGTGAACACCGGCAGCCGTTCCAACGAGAAGCGATGCGGGACTGCTAAAAACACCCTGTCTGAAATCGGCTTCACCGATGGTGGTTACGGCACCGGTCAATCGTTCGCGAGTTGCCGTACCGAAACCGATAACAACAACTTCGCCCAAGCCGATTGCATCTGTTCTCATAGTAACATTTACCGTAGTTCGTCCGGCAATATCAATTTCTTGTGTTTCCATTCCTGTGAAAGAGAACACGAGGTGTGTGTGTTCGGCTGACATGGTAATAGAAAAGCGTCCGTTAATGTCCGTTACCGTTCCGATCAGCGGACTTGATCCTCTTACAATAATTGACGCACCTGGAATTCCGAGATTGTCATCGGCACTGATAACCGTTCCCGTTATCGTGCGTTGAGCCGTTGCCGAAAAACCCAAACACAGGATTAGGGCAGCCGGCAGTACAAGAAAGTTTAAGATTCGTTTCATATTTTTTTGTTTAGATTATACGTTGGTTTGTTACTCACATACTGGATACGTCCCACAAAGATACAAACTTTATTTGTAATTAACAAGTTTTTAACGATTTTTTTTGATTATTTTAATTTCACGAAATTGGCTACTATAATTCTGTGTATACCAAATATTCGTGCAATGGCTGATTTCGAAACGTTTTTATTCGGCAAAGCCTTTATTTTTTCAGAAGTATATTTTCAAAAACAGGAACACGTTTGTGTTCCTGTTTTTTATCTCTACAAAATTTGGTTTTATCGGAAAAATGTTGTAATTTTGTGGTGCAAAATGAAAAATATCCGCAAAATGAATCCTGTTTTAATTTATCCGTCCAACTCCGAAGGGGCAAAGATCATTAATGATGTTGCTGAATATAGTGGTGCAAAGATTGTCAAATTTCCTAAAGAATATATTGATATTATTGGCGATTATTTGTTTGCAAAAAGTATTGAAGAGGGCATGGAATCCCCCGAAGTGCCTGAGGAAGAGATTTTTAAAATCTTGAAACGATGCAAGTAAAATATCGCAAAACTTTCGAGAAGGACATTTCTAAAATTCGCTTACAGTCCGTCCTTGACGAAATAATGCTTCAGATTACTACTGTAAAAAAGTGCAATTCTATCACTGATTTTGTTCTTCTACCTAATGTTACAAAACTTGTTAATGAGAAAGATTGCTATAGGATAAGGATAGGGAGTTACAGAATCGGGGTAATAGTTGTTGACGACATCGTGCATTTTGTGAGATTTGGTACGAGGTCTAAAATTTACAATATTTTTCCATAAAAAAACTATTGCTTGATAATCCTCACCGAAGCATTACCAATCCTAACGATATACATACCATTCGCTAAATGCGAAATATCAATCTCAGTTATTGGATAAGTTGCAGCCTGTGCCAATACCAATCTTCCGGAAAGGTTAAAAACCTTGACGATTTGATTGTTCGTTCCGGCAGGTAGTTCTATAAACAGAATGCCGTCAATTACCGGATTGGGGTATAGAATTATAGGCTGGCTATCTTCTGTTTCCACGACTACAATGTCGGTGGAAGGCGGATCAAAAGGTGGTGCTTCTCTGAATGGGATATTCGCAGCTCGTACTTCAAAGAAATTATTCGGACCTCGCTCAAGAATTCTGTAGTGATGGAAATTTCCCCACGTAGCCGGTCGGTCTATAAGCCTATGCGCTGATTCGTTATTTTCCACAGTTTCCGGTCTTATGTAATTGCGTATCATATCGTGCCAAGCCTCAATACGTGGAATGCTCCTATCCACATGAAACAGATCGTTGTCCGGATGAATTAGCTGGTTGAGATAAATCAGATATTGCTCACGAAATTCCTCAATAGCCAGAATTTTATCAATTAACGGACGATTTCCCCCTCCCCAACGCAATACATTTTCCGTTCCCGGATCAAAGAAATTATTTAAACCTGTACCAAGCACATTATCGTAATCCCAAGGAATATAAAAAACTCTTCCTGTATGACTTTCAAAATACAAATAAAAATTATTCCCATTTCCCCAATGGCCATCCCATTGGCCAAGCACAACGTTTACAGCATACGCTCTGAGAAATAAATCTACATCAAAGTAGGTTGTAATCCAAGTTTTGAAAGCATCTCCGGTGAGTGTATTCAAATTTCTAACCCAGTTGTAAAACTCTTCTCTTGCTGTTGCGATATTTCCTCGATTTGTTTTCAAATCATAGGTGTAATACCTACTTTGTGATGGATCAAGGCGAACATCTCTGACACCCATTCTCTGACGTGCATTATTCAATGTCAAATCGGCAGGACCTCCTACAGGCTGGCATTTCCAAAGATTTCCGTTGTCTGTTTCAAAACGACCGATACCACGCCTTTCAGACAAAAATGTTTCGTCAACCTGTTCAATCATGGCATAAATTCCAAAATAAGCCGGTGGTCCATCTCCTACCTTGATATAAAGTCTAGCATAACTTGCACGCGGTGCAGTCCAAACACCAAAACGATGAAACAAATCAAAACTGTATATTTCGCGGGCAAACATCGCATCGTCTTTATGCCATTTCATAATGAGTCTACGTAAGCCGTGAAAACGCTGATTGCTGTTGGCACTTGCAAAATTTATTGAAAAATGTGCATTTTGCCAAACCGGATTATCCGGATTGTGCACACCACCGTGAGATATTTCCGGTCTTCTTCGGCTTGTATTACCACGTATGCGAAAGCCTATTTCATGCGGTAATCTTGTTTCAATACCATCTTTATAGAAAACAAAATTTCCACGAACTCTCTCTAAATGATGAGGGTTCATATCAAAATATCTCAACGATCTATTCCACTCGTCAACCGAGACTTCAATCGTTATGGTTGGCAGTGCTGATATGTCAAAAACCGGATGAGGGTGCAAAGCCGGAGGTTGTGGCAGATACGGTATTTGCGGTACTCGTGTTAGTCCTGCTGTTGATGTTCCGTTAAATGCGTTCGGCGTGGGTGTTGTGAAAAAGAATGGTCCTGTTCCGTCCGGAATACGTGAAAATGACCTGTTTCTGATATCGTAAATACCGTCATCACGTGCTCTTGTTAAGCGGTCTATCTCGTTTCCGTTCGGATCTACGAGTTTAATAATCAATATGCGTTGTGCAGTTAATCCGGTTGTAAACGAACACGGATTGTGGCGTCCCATAAGGGTAAATAATTGTCCGGGCAGAATGATTTGATCGGCACAACCTACCCATGTAAGCCTGTTGTCATTGGGTGGAAAACTCCCTCCTCGATCGGAATTGGTATTGTAATAAATTCGAAAACCCTCGAGGTTTATAGGGTAATTTCCAAGATTTATCAGCTCATAAAAAAGTTCCGAATCGCTTCCAACGCCACTAACTTCGTTGAGTCGGATTACTGTGTAATCAGCCGGAGTTGTTCTGCGTATAGAGATGATTGAATCTCTAACATCAACACGAATTCTATAGTAGCCGGCTGCTGTAACTCGCATATTTCCGGACTGCTGAAATCCGTTAAAAACATGTTCTTCGTCGTTATCAGGAACATCAGATCCGATACCTCTAAATTCTCTTCCATCCCATGCCCTGCTCGGAGCAAACTTAAACTGTGTGCCGGCTTCAAAAAAGATTGTTGTTGTAAATGTACAGCCGTTGTTGGATGGGGTCATTGTTACAGCAGAGCTCCAAGTCCAATCATTAAATGTGCCTATCAAAAATAAATTTTGAAAACATGGTGCTCCCGGTATTTCCGTCAAATAGCCTGGACTTACGATATTGTGTAGTCTTGGTCCGTTTGTTGTACCGGGTGTTACTGCTGCCCAAGCCCAAGAGCCGTCATCCATACGAGAGTAGCCCGGTCTTATGTTTCCATATGCTCCTGAATTCACATTGCCCGGTCGCGAAGCGTTTGGGGTTCCCCATCCGGGAAGCGGTACATCTCCACGGATAAACACATCAATAGGTTCTCCGGCAGGATCAACAAGAGCAATTTTCAAAGTTTGTTGATTGGATAACCCTCCTGTAACCGTCCAACTCATTCCAGGCCACGCAGGACTATTTTGCAATTGAGAGGGGGCATCCGGACCACTATTATTGCCATCGCTACGACCATTTCTAAAAAGAATAATGCGATACGCTCCGGCAGGAATACTATCACCTGCTTGTCCAACCCATTCAGTACCGGTTGTTAGAGATGTGCTGTAAGAAGGACCCTCATTTCTTTGAAGTCTTACGCCTTCCAAATCAATTGGATCTGTACCTGAGTTAAAGATTTCAACGAACAGAGCGGTATTTTCTCCGCTGATTTCGTTAAGTCTCAAATTCGAAAAGTCTGTTTGTGCCCATAAACTCAACGAAAGGATAAGAGCAAAAAAGGTTGTGATGTGCTTTTTCATGTCTATTTTGGAAAAACGATAATCGCCGACTTGCGTGCAGGGATTACATAATTATCTAATGTTATGGTTTCGCCCGTTTTGATGTCCGTGCCGATAGGCTGATACAAACTCAAAATTTCTGCAAACCTGGTTGGATCAATTTCTCTGTCTTCCGTAGTATTATTGACGATAGTCATCACCAATTCCTCATCGTTGAAACGGAAATACACAAACACGTTGCGGTCGGGAACAAACTGCATCATTCGTCCGTTATGTACGGCTGATGAGGTTCTACGCCAGTTGAAAAGCGTACTTACGTAGTTGAACATTCTGTTCTGCTCCGGAGTACGTCCTGCTTCTGTCATTGCATTTATTGTGTCGTCCGGATGACCGCCCGGCATCATCATACGCTCCTGTCCGTGTCCCAATGCTTCGCTCACCATCAACAATTCCGTACCTTGATAAATTTGCGGTATTCCACGCAAAGTGGCAAGCATCGTATAAATACGCTTCAATTTGTAAACATCGCCACCCAGTTGGTGCAACAAACGATGTACATCGTGATTTTCTGCAAAAATAACCATCATAAACGGATTGGCATACAAAAAATCTTGTGCCAAAACGTTGTAAACTCTTAACATTCCCGTAAGCCAGCCTGTCCAGTCTTGTTCGCGCTTTGCCTGAATCATTGCATCTTTCAGCGGAAAATCCATACCGCTTGGTGCGAATGAATTAAATCCGCAACGTCCTTCGTTTGCACCGGCTTGCCAAAAAGCCGTCATTGCAGGATTTCCAAACCAGGCTTCGGCAACGATGTTGAGATTTGGGTATTCGTACATAATTCTACGCGTCCATTCTGCGATGCCGTGTTTGTAGTTATACGGATAAGTATCCACACGCAAGCCGTCGAGGTTGGCAAACTCTATCCACCAAACTGCCATTTGTGCAAGATAAGTTACCACCATTGGGTTATGCATATTCATATCTGCCATTGAGCGGTCGAACCAGCCGTGGATCAAAGCATTCAAGTCATATTGTGAGCGGTGCGGATCGCTTTGGGTCGCCATTTGATGGCTTGTTCGTCTGAACTCCTGAGACGGTCTGTTAATCCAATCACTCATCGGCAAATCGTTAAACCACCAATGTGCTGTTCCGTGATGATTTGGAACAATATCTTTAATCACCTTCATTCCTCTGGCGTGGGCTTGTCTGACCATTTCTCTGTAAAGTTCGTTGGTTCCAAAACGTGGGTCAATCAAGAAATAGTCCGCAGTTGCATAAGAATGATAAGAGAATGTTGCTTGATTGTCGAGGGTCAAAGGCGTAGGCCAAATCACGGTTGCTCCCAAACTTTGAATATAGTCCAAACTATTGATGATGCCTTGAATATCTCCACCGTGTCGTCCATCCGGATTATTACGGTTGACTCTTTCAATCGTGGCAGGGTGCGAGTCGTTGGTTGGATCACCGTTTACAAAACGATCGGACATAATTAGATAAATCACATCTGCAGGTCCAAAGCCTTGACGTTCGGCAGAGCCCGGTCTGCGTTCCCACAATTCATAATTGTGAATAACTCTTCTTCTGCCGATGGTGAACTCCAAACGATAGGTTCCGGGTTGGGCATTTTCGGCAATGTCCAATTCAACAAACAAAAAATTGGAGTTTTCCGGTCTGTACACGCTCAAAACGTCAACGCCTGCATCGAGGCTTCGCACTTCGGCAGCACCGATATTATTGCCGTAAACCAATAGTTGCAACGGAACAGGGTTTTTCATTCCGACCCACCAGTTTGGAGGTTCAACGCGTTCGATTTGACCGGCTCTTACGCTCGGCTGGGCGGACATTGGCAAATACGCAATTAGGAAAAATGCCAACAATAGGAACAGGAAATGCTTCTTCATCGTGTGTGTATATTTTTTGTTTTTGCCCACAAAGATACGATTTTTTTTTAACTTTGACAATCCTTGCAAAATCCATTTTTTTTTGTATCTTTGCAGAAATTTTAAGAAGTCGTCAAACTATGAAACAGCTTTTCGTCACTTTTTTCTGTTTATTGGCATTTAGTGCGAAAGCACAACTTACACATACGCATAGTAGCACAAGAGTTGCACAATCTATGCCCGTAGGTGTTAGAGACGGTATCAACGTCAATGCCCCCAACGAGGGTGATGTAACGCTTGTGCTTCGTGTGCCAAGGCGAACAAGCCCGCAACACACCTGGCAAAACCCCGATATTCCTCAAACTTACGAACTCGGCAGAAACAGAGTGCATGTGATTGGCGATTTCAACAATTGGCAACCTTCGAGTCGCTATGAGATGAAAACAGACAGTATCTTTTACTGGATTACATTGACCGGATTAGACCCGAATCGGCTCTATCGTTTTCAATATCTCGTTGATGATACACTACGAATTACAGACCCATTTACCGAATTGATTTTAGATCCTTGGAACGATGGAATGATCAACCAACATGTCGAGATTTTTCCGGACTTACCGCCTTTTCCGGAAGGCTATACAACCGGATTAGTGGCTACATTTCAAATCAACAGACCAGAGTTTGAATGGTCGCAAGAAGCCTTGGATTTTGTACCTCCACGACAGCAGGATTTGATTATTTACGAATTGTTGATTCGAGATTTTATGCAGTTTCCGAGCTATGATCGAATCATGGACTATAAATTTCAACATCTGATTGATTTGGGTATTAATGCGATAAAAATCTTGCCGAATACGGAATTTGATAGAAACAACAGTTGGGGCTATAACCCGAATCACATGTTTGCCGTTGACAAAGCATACGGTTCGCCTGAGGCGTTTAAGCGATTTATCGACAAGGCACATAGCCATGGCATTGCGATAATTATGGACATTGTTCTCAATCATCAAACCAACCATTCGCCCATGACGAAGTTGTTTTGGGATTATGAAAACCACCGTCCGGCTACTGACAATCCTTGGTTTCATGCAGAACCCACACATCGCTGGAATGTGTATTTTCAGATGAATCACCGTAGTGTGCATACGGTTTATTTCAGCCAACGTGTGGCGGAATTTTGGATGAAGGAGTTTAGAATTAACGGTATTCGCTTTGATTTATCCAAAGCATTTACATTCTTAGGTCCACATCCGCAAGGAACCGACTATATGGAACGTGCCTGTCCGGTACGCATACAATACTGGAAAGATTATGCAGATTTTATGTGGAATATCAATCCAGATTTTTACATAATTTTGGAACATTTTGCCGACAACGATGAAGAGCGTACGTTGGCTAATCACGGCATTTCGGAAGGACGTCCGGGCATGATGCTTTGGGGCAATATGAATTGGGCATACAGCTGGCTGGCGATGGGCTACTCTGAAGGCTCTTCATTGGATTGGGCGTTTGCAAAAGGTGGTCGCACCGACAGTCAAGGTAATGTTGTTGGTGGTCGAGGCTGGAAGGCTCACAATTTGATTGTGTATGCTGAAAGCCATGACGAAGAGCGTGTAGCAACAAGAGTTGGGGGCTTTGTTAATACTGATGGCTCCAGAGTTCATTACGGTTATGGTCGAACATCTCCGGATGGAACATACAATACGAGACATCTTCAAGCAGAGCGAAAGGCACTTGTAGCTACCTTTATGATTCCACTTCCCGGTCCAACAATGATTTGGCAGTTTGGCGAATTTGCTTACGATGGTCCTCTTAATCTTTGTTATACCCCGGTAGAATTAGGCGGAACGGGAATTGGTACTTTTCCCGCAGACCAAGACGGTTTGGGTGGTCTTCACGGTAATTGTCGAACAGGTCGTGCACCGTTGTTGTGGCACTATTTGGAGCGAGCTGAAAACAGACACACGTTCAACGTTTTCAGAGGATTGATTTATCTCAGACTGAACCATCCTGCCTTTACAAATCAACGGAATTTCGTTTATCGAACAGGTGGTGATGCAACTGACCTTCGACGTTGGATTATTGCAGAATCGTATGTTGCTGATTCGAGTGTGATTATTCTCGGAAATTTTGATGTAGTAGCAAGGGATTTTATAGTTCCCGGCATTCCGGTAAACGGCACTTGGTATAATTTTTTTGGAGCAAATCATTTTAACATAGGCTCCGTTGTTGTAACAAATCACAGGATGAACATTACTCTTCCGCCCGGTGCATATATCATTTTCACAAAAGAGCGACAGGACAATCCTACAAAATAAAAACCTTTAAATCTATAAATCGATGAAACAACTTTTTATCACAGTCTTTTCACTTTTGGCACTCAGTGCGAGTGCACAACTCATTCGAACGTATCCCGAATTTTTTAGGGAAACCGATACGGTTAGAATTATTTTTGATGCAACCCAAGGAAACAGAGCACTGGCAGGCTTTACCGGAAATGTGTTTGTTCACACAGGGGTAATTACGAACACAAGTACAGGTCCAAGTGACTGGCAACATGTTATCACAGGTTGGGGAACAAACATACCCGGCAGAAACCAAGCCACACGTATCGGACAGGATTTGTATGAATTTATTATCACTCCGAGCGTTCGTGAATTTTATGACGTAACGAATGATACCATAACCGTTGAAAGAATTGCCATTCTTTTTAGGAATGCCAGCGGAAGTATAGTTGGAAGAGCAGAGGGTGGTGGTGATATCTTTATTGATTTGTTTTTGGGCGATTTTGGAATGCGTATCACCTCTCCGCAGCCCGGGCAGTTTTTCGATCCGACCGATAACGTTGAATTTTCTGTGGTAACATCATCAAATGCAGATATTACATTTTTCTTGAATGGTACGGAGGTAACGTCTGCAACAGATGTTAATGCACTAACACATACGTACAGCACTTTTTCTGCCGAACGTTATGAGTTTGTTGCAAGAGCCGTATGTCCAACGTATGGGAATTTTTACGATACATTGTTTCTCAACATTCGTTCGCCAAGAGTTTACGAGCCTGTTCCAGCCGGAGCAAGAGACGGCATCAACACTAATTTTCCAAATCCCGGCGATGTAACGTTTGTACTTCGTGTGCCCAAGCGTACAAGCCCACAGCCTACAGTCCAAAGTCCAAATACTCCTCAAACGTACGTGCTTGGCAGAAACAGCGTTCATATGATTGGCGATTTCAACAACTGGCAACCTTCAAGTGCGTATCAACTGAAAGGGGATACGGTTCGTTTGGCTTATTGGATTACATTGAGCGGATTAGACCCCGATAATTTATATCGCTTTCAATATCTCGTTGATGAAACGCAACGTATCACCGACCCATACACCGAGTTGATTTTAGACCCTTGGAACGATCATTGGATCAACCATTATTCTCAACTACACAGCGGATTTGATATTTTTCCGGACATGCCGGAATTTCCAACCAATTATACCACCGGACTTGTGGCCACATTCCAAATCAACAGACCTGAATTTCAGTGGTCGCCGGAAGCTTTGGCATTTGTTCGTCCGGTTCAGCAAGATTTGATTATTTACGAATTGCTGATTCGCGACTTTATGATGTTTCCGAGTTACGACAGAATAATTGAACATAAATTTCAACACTTGATTGATTTGGGCATCAATGCCATCAAAATTTTGCCAAATATGGAATTTGACGGTAACAATAGTTGGGGCTATAATCCAAACCATATGTTTGCCGTAGACAAAGCCTACGGCACAGCAGAATCGTTCAAACGCTTTATCGATAAGGCACATAGCCACGGCATTGCCATTATTTTGGACATCGTTCTCAACCACCAAACGGGAAGTTCACCATTGACACAATTGTTTTGGGATTCTCAAAACAACCGTCCTTGTGCTGATCATAACCCTTGGTTTCATCCGGAAGCGACACACCCGTGGAACGTGTTTTACCAAATGAACCACAGAAGCAAACATACCGTATATTTCAGCGAACGCGTGGCGGAATTTTGGATGAGAGAATTTAGAGTTGACGGTTTCCGCTTCGACTTATCCAAAGCATTTACGTTTTTGGGGCCCAATAATGATCCGGCTATGAGCGCTCACAATCCGGTACGAATTCAGTATTGGAATAATTTTGCGGATTTTATGTGGAATATCGATTCCACGTTTTATGTAATTTTGGAGCATTTTGCCGTCAATACCGAAGAGCGTGATTTGGCTAACCATGGTCTATCTGAGGGACGTCCCGGTATGATGATTTGGGGAAATATGAATCATGCATACAGCCAGTTGGCTATGGGCTGGGCTTCAGGTTCTTCGTTGGATTGGGCGTTTGCAAAAGAAGGACGTCGAAATGCAGCAGGTAATTTCACCGGAAATCGTGGTTGGGGTGCTCACAATTTGATTGTGTACGCCGAAAGTCATGACGAGGAGCGTGTATCAACACGAGTTGGCGGGTTTGTTAATGCTGCCGGAACAAGAATTCATGCCGGATATGGTAATAGAACTGCGGACGGTAGCTATAGCACCAGATATCGTCAAGCAGAGCGAAAAGCTCTCGTAGCAGCCTTTATGATTCCACTTCCAGGTCCAACAATGATTTGGCAGTTTGGCGAGTTTGCATTCGATGGTCCATTGAACATTTGCTACAGTCCGTCACATTTGGGCGGTTCGGGAATCGGTACATTTCCCGCAAATCAATCCGGTTTAGGTGGTGGTGCAGGCAACTGCCGAACAGGTCGTTCACCGTTGCTGTGGCACTATTTGGAAAGAGAGTCTAACCGTTTTACGTTTTACGTTTTTAGCGGACTAATCAATATGCGATTGAACCATCCGGCGTTTACAGATCAAAGAGATTTCTTCTATCAAACAGCAGGAGGTAATACTCATCTTCAACGTTGGATTATTGCAGAATCAATGGTTCCGGACTCAAGCGTAGTTATTGTAGGAAATTTTGACACGATTCAAAGAGAGTTCACCATTCCGGGCATTCCGGCAAACGGCGTTTGGCACAGTGTTTTTACGACAGACGAGGTTACTGTAACGAACAACACGTTAAACATTACCTTGCCACCAGGTGGATACAGGGTATTCACCAGATCAGAAGGCTGGATTAACGAAAATGCAACAAGCGTTGTAGGTTTCGAGAGAGCAGAAATTCCGATGAGTATTTTCCCAAATCCTGCACAAGACGAAATCTTTGTGGACTTTGAAGCCGAAGGACAGCGCGAAATTCAGATATTTAATCTAAGTGGACAACTGATGCAAACGATTAGCACACGTAGCCAAAACGTGAGAATGGACGTGTCGAATTTGCGAGCAGGCTCGTATATTCTCATCGTTACAGATGGTGCAAGCATTTCATCACAACAGATCATTATACAGTAAGGTATAGACAGACTTCGCTCAGCCACCGCACTTCGACAGGCTCAGTGCCCGGCGGTCGTTGAGCGAAGTCGAAACGCCCGCAACTCATAACACACAAACACTATGAACACAATTCAAAAACCAAATCTACCCCTCAAGCAACTTTGGGCTTTAAGTTTCGGATTCTTCGGCGTACAAATCGCATTTGCTTTGCAAACGTCAAACGTCAGTAGAATTTTCGCCACATTAGGTGCAGATCCTCATACGCTCAGTTATTTTTGGATCGTACCTCCGCTAACCGGATTGCTTGTACAGCCCATCGTTGGTATGCTTAGCGACCGCACTTGGACCAAGTGGGGAAGGCGTATCCCCTACTTGATTATCGGTACACTTGTTACCGCTTTGCTTTTGATTATTCTACCCAATTCCGGAGCACTTGGTTTAGCTGTCGGCACTGCGATGATTTTCGCTGCAACGTGTTTGGTATTGTTCGGTGTTTCGACAGATATGGCACTACAGCCGTTTAGAATGCTCGTTGGCGATATGGTTAACGAAAAGCAAAAAAGTTTGGCTTTTTCGATACAAAGTTTTTTGTGCAATGGAGGAAATATCCTTGCGTATCTTTTGCCGATTGCACTTGTAACCTGGGGCGTTTCCAACGTTGCTCCGGTGGGGATGATTCCCGATTCAGTCAAATGGACATTCTATATTGGTGCGGCATTGCTCATCTTGTGTGTTGCCGTTACTGTATTTCGAACGAAAGAATTACCTCCGGCTGAGTATGCAAAATACAACGCCATTGACGAAAGCAAGGTAAGAGAAGAAAAGGTCAATATCTTTGAGTTGCTGAAAAAAGTACCGAACGTCTTTTGGACTGTAGGTCTTGTACAATTTTTCTGTTGGGCGGCTTTCCTATACATGTGGACTTACACAACAGGTGCTATTGCAGGCTCCGTTTGGGGTACAACCGATGCAAGCAGTGCACTGTTTCAGAGTGCCGGTAATTGGGTTGGTGTACTTTTTGCTGCACAAGCGATTGGCGGTGTACTTTGGGCAATGGTTATTCCAAAATTCAAAGACATCAAAATGGCGTATGTGGCGAGTCTTGGGATTGGTGCAATCGGGTTCATTCTCACAAGATTTATCGGACCGGAAGTTAGTATTTTAGGTATGACAATGTCGGGTCAATTTGCGTTACTTTTCCCATTTTTTTTAGTGGGTTTCGCTTGGGCGGGAATGCTCTCAATTCCGTTTACATTATTGACAAACGCCTTGCAAGGCACAAGCCGAATGGGAACCTATTTAGGATTGTTTAACGGAACGATTTGTATTCCGCAAATCGTTGCAGCAGTTGCCGGAGGCGGATTACTCCTTTTGGTAGGCGGTAATCAGTCGAATATGCTTGTCATTTCAGGTATTTTATTGATACTTGGTGCGATTGCGGTGCATTTTATCAAGGTTGAAAAGAAATAAAAACAAAATCTGTAGGGGCGAGGCATGCCTCGCCCCTACCATATTTAAATCAAAAATCATGAAAAAAAATCTCATTATTGTTGTTTGTGCCGCCTTGCTTCTCGCTGCTTGCGGTC
Organism: Bacteroidales bacterium; assembly: GCA_009785425.1. GTDB lineage: Bacteria > Bacteroidota > Bacteroidia > Bacteroidales > P3 > WRKV01. The sequence goes on from WQWI01000002.1 coordinate 28,384, forward strand.
GTTCTGTAAATCCGATAAGTTCGGAAATTGCACCAATGTTAAGTAGTGGATTAGCATCCCCTATTCATCTTAGTCCGATAGAAACCGTTGTGTTTATCAACGACTATATAATGCCGCAATTTGAAGTTACTGCCGCAGAAGCCATCGGTCACGACATTAGAGTCGACCAAGAAAATCGTTTGCTTCATATCACAAGAAGACCCGAAACTACATCAAAATTAGCCGAATTAAGGCTAACGGTAGAAGGTCAAATTTTGTCTATTCTGATGATTGCAAGCGACAGCGAATATGTAACGTTCCGTATCCCCGATAACCGCTATCGCTCGTTGAGAATCAAAGGCGAATTCAACGATTGGAACGAAAATTTGGCAGTTGCCGAACTCATCGACGGTTATTGGACCGTAACTATCGAAGTTCCACACGGTGTGTTTCAATACTGCCTCGTGGTTAACGGCGCAGATATGCCAAATCCACACAACCCTATAATTGTTAGCAACGGTATGGGTGGATTTAACTCTCTTTTAACTGTAGGCGATTTGTACGGAACACCACCGAGTTTGTTCACCGTCTCAGGAGGTCGTCAGGTGACGATTTACGTGGAAAATCAACACGAAGAACTTTTTGTATTTTGGCAAAATGTGCGTTTGGACGACCGTTTCATCAGAACGCATAACGATGGACGCGTGACTATCGCTGTTCCTCGCAATGCAAGAAGTATGGAGCGTTCGTTTATTCGCGTTTTCACGTATAACTATGCCGGCAAGTCGAACGATGTTTTGGTTCCGTTGCAACGTGGTCGAGTCATTCAGAACGCTGATCAATTGGTGCGTTCGGATTGGCATCGTATGATTATGTATATGTTGATGGTTGACCGTTTTAAGGATGGTGACCCGAGCAATAATCGTCCGTTGAATATTCCGGAAGTACACCCCATGGCCGATTGGTTTGGTGGAGACTTTGTTGGTATTACGAAAAAAATCGAGAGTGGTTATTTCCAAAGATTGGGAATGAACACGCTTTGGATTTCTCCAATCACGATGAACCCTCCGGGAGCTTGGGGCTTGCACGAAGAAGCAGACAAGGGTGTAAGAAGTAAATTTACAGGTTATCACGGTTATTGGCCGATTTATATGACGGTTGTTGATCCTCGTTTTGGAACGGAAGAGGAGTTACGCACGCTTTTGCGTACGGCTCACGCCAACAATATGAACGTGCTTTTGGACTACGCAGCCAACCATTTGCACCAAGACAGTCCGTTTGTTCAAGGTCGTGAAAGTTGGTTTACACCACTTTATTTGCCGGACGGAAGACGAAATATCGGTTATTGGGACGAGCATCGTTTGACGACTTGGTTTGATTATTTTTTGCCAAAGTTTGATTTTGAGCAAGAAGTTGTTTCGGAAGGTCTTGCGGATTCATTGATGTTTTGGGTAGAGCAGTTTGATTTTGACGGCTTCCGTCACGATGCAACCAAGCATATTCACGATCGTTTCTGGCGTACGGTTACGTTGAGAATGAAACAACGTATGGATCGTCCGATTTTCCAAATTGGTGAAACTTACGGAAGTCCGCAATTGATTAGAAGCTATGTTGGTAGCGGTATGTTAGATGGCCAATTCGACTTTAACCTTTTCGATGCGATTGTTAATGCGTTGATTGATCCAAACGGCTCGTTTGTCAATGTAAACCGAACAATGATGCAAAGTTTGAGAGTTCACGGTTTCCACAACCTTATGGGTATCGTCACCGGAAACCACGATAAAGGGCGTTTCATTTCTTACGCGGGCGGTTGCTTGCGCAGAGGCGAGGATTCTAAGCGGGCAGGATGGACACGCGAAATTACGGTTGGAGATGCCGAAATTGCATTCCCAAAATTGAGGCTTTTGCAAACCTTTATTCTCACTGTTCCCGGAATTCCGGTTATCTATCAAGGCGATGAGTTCGGACAGCCCGGCGGAGACGATCCGGATAATCGTCGTTGGATGCAATTCGACGGGTTGAACGAAGACGAACTCAAAACACGTAGAAATGTCGAAACACTCGCACATTTACGCACAAATTCTATGCCGTTGATCTTTGGAAAATATGTTCCGCTCGTTGTTGAAGATGATGTGCTTGTGTTTGGCAGATTTTATTTCGGCGAAGGCGTTATTGTTGGTTTGAACAAATCTAGAGTAAACCGAACCGTAGAGTTTACGCTGCCTTCGGCTTTTGGCGGACGCACACAAACACTGACAATTCCGGCCATGGATCATGCAATAGAAAAATTGTAGGGCAGAGTACCACTTGCAGCATTTTTTCAAAAAAAACAAAAACATACAGCTGTGAAAATAATTTTTCATATCAACTACAGAACCGAATTCGGTCAGACTTTAAAAATCGTTGGAGACCACGCCAAATTGGGGAAAAACGGCCTTGTAAAGGCTCCATATATGTTCCACACCGGTGACGGAAACTGGACATTGACCATAGATTTACCGAAAACCACAAAACCATTCGCTTACCGCTATGTTGTGATTGACGAACGCACCGGAGCAGATTGGAGCGAGTTGTATTACCCCGACAGAGTTTTAACCTTGGATAAAAATCAAGACGACATGCAGATTTTTGACCAATGGAGAATGCCGTTTCGTGGCTCGGGAGTTGCCATTCCCGTGTTTTCAATCCGAACAGAAAAAGGGTTAGGTGTAGGTGAATTTTCAGACATCAAAATTCTTGCCGATTGGGCGGAAGTGTGCGGTTTGAAGCTCATTCAAATCCTTCCGGTGAACGATACTACGCGAAATTTTACGTGGACAGATTCGTATCCATACAATGCAATCTCTGTGTTTGCTTTGCATCCGATGTATTTGAATATCGAGGGTATGGGGAAATTCACGAAAAAAGAATTGTCCGAATATCAAGACCTTTGCAAAAAATTGAACACTTTGCCGGCAATAGATTACGATGCCGTGATGGACGCAAAATGGAAATATATTCGCCATTTCTTCAAAAAAGATGCGGAAAAAACATTTGAAACCAAAGGCTACAAAGATTTTTTCAAGAAAAATGCCGACTGGTTGGTACCTTACGCTGCATTTTGTGCCTTGCGTGACCGATACAAAACGCCGGATTTTCCAAAATGGAAAGAATTTTCGACGTATGACGAAAAGGCTGTAAACGCTCATTTTAGAAAGCATTTCGACGAAGTTTCGCTTCATTATTTTGTGCAATATCATTTACATGTTCAACTTTCAGAAGCCTCCAAATATGCTTTAGATAAAGGTATTCGTGTGAAAGGGGACATCCCGATCGGCGTATATCGTTACAGTGTAGATACTTGGACTGAGCCGCATTTGTATCACATGAATTGTCAAGTTGGAGCACCACCCGATGCATTCTCTACAACCGGTCAGATCTGGGGTTTCCCTGCATACAACTGGGACGAAATGGCAAAAGACAATTACGCATGGTGGACTCGCAGGCTGAAAAAAATGGAGGACTATTTCCAAGTTTTCAGAATTGATCACATTTTGGGATTTTTTCGTATTTTCCAAATGCCGCTAAATGTAAAGGACGGGCTTTTGGGTGTTTTCTCCCCTGCCCTGCCGTTTTCTGTTGAGGAGTTAAACCATCGCGGTATGTGGCTCGATTACGATCGTTTGTGTAAGCCTTACATTGATGGAGACGTAAATGAAGTTCTTTTTATCGAAGACACAGCACAGAAAGATCATTTTCATCCGAGAATTACGTTTCATTCAACCCGCTCGTATCAGGACTTAGACGATCACTCAAAGCATGTTTTGAATGAAATCTACAACGACTACTTTTATCGTCGTCACAATCGGTTTTGGCATGACATCGGACTAAAAAAACTGCGTAGTTTGAAAGATTCGACCACCATGTTAGTTTGCGGTGAAGACCTTGGAATGGTGCCGGATTGCGTGCCAGGTGTGATGAGCGAGTTGAAAATCCCAAGTCTAATTATCCAGCGCATGCCGAACGATCCGAAGGTGAAATTTGCCGATTTGGCACATACTCCTTATCTCAGCGTTTGCAGTCCGAGTAGTCATGACATGAGTGGAATTCGCGGTTGGTGGGAAGAAAGCATAGATACCTCGAGAGATTTTTACTACAATGAGTTGAAACAGCACGGCGAATGTCCGATGTTTTGTGAACCTTGGATTGCACAACTTATCATTGAGCAACACCTGAATTCACCAAGCCTTTGGGCGGTTTTCCCGATCCAAGACCTTTTGGCAATGAACAGAGAATTACGTTTCTACGATCCACAAGCAGAGCAAATCAACATACCTGCTAACAATGACAAACATTACTGGCGTTACAGATTTCACCACACCATCGAAGACATGATGAAGTTTGACGAATTCAATCAAAAAATTGCCGGTTTGGTCAAAAAATCGGGGCGTTTCTAAGCATTTCCTTTGCTTTTCTCGATTATTTTGCTTATCTTTGTACCATTGGACATGAAACAAAATCAAACAAAAATTAAAACCATATCAACGATGAAAAAATTATTTTCTACACTTCTCGCAGCCGGATTTGCTGCATTTCTATTCGTTAGTTGCTGCAACAACGTTCAGCAACCTTGGAATCCAACGACTCCTGAGTGGGCAAAAAAATCAACAATTTACGAAGTAAACATTCGTCAATTTACGCCGGAAGGCACGTTTGCCGCTTTCAGAGAGCATCTACCGAGACTTCAAGCACTTGGTGCGGATATCCTTTGGTTTATGCCGATTCACCCTATTGGCGTAAAAAATCGAAAAGGCACGCTTGGAAGTTATTATTCTGTTCAGTGCTTTCGCAAAATCAATCCGGAATTTGGAACAGAAGAGGAATTTAAGGATTTAGTTAGAGAAATTCACCGTTTAGGCATGAGAATTATTTTGGATTTCGTGCCGAATCATACTGCTCCCGACCATCGCTGGGTTACCGAAAATCCGGAGTGGTACATTTGGAGAGAAGACGGAACGCTTTATTACAAGCACGATTGGTACGATATTGCTCAACTGAACTGGCAAAATCCGGAAGTTGCAGACGCAATTCTTGCTGATATGTTATTCCAAATCAGAGAGTGGAACATTGACGGTTTCCGCCAAGATGTAGCAGGTTATGTTCCTGTTCAGTTTTGGGAGAGAGCACGTAGAGAGTTCGATGCAATCAGACCAACATTCCACCTTGCAGAGGACGAGAATTTCAGTGTTTTTCTTCACAGAGCATTTGATGCTAACTATACGTGGCATTTGAGCAACACGCTCATGAACCGTATCGCACAAGGACGCCCCGGTTACGATGTGAACAGCATCATGAGATGGCACCACGAAGATATCCGTCGCGTACCACGCAGAGCATTCCGTATGATGTTTACATCTAACCACGACGAAAACTCATGGGCAGGTACGGAGTTTGACCGTATGGGTGATGCTAAAGCGACAATGGCTGTATTGACATTTACGTTTGAAAACAGTTTTCCGTTGATTTACAACGGACAAGAAGCCGGTCACAACAGAATGTTGGAGTTTTTCGAGAACGATTCGATTGATTGGGATGGTCCTCGTGCTGCTGACTGGACTGACTTCTACACAACGCTTGTTGCGATGAAGAGAAACAATGAGGCTCTTTGGAATGGTGAGTGGGGTGCACGTATGGTGCGTGTCAACACGAACGAACAAGAGAGAGTTCTGGCGTTTACCCGTGAGAAAAACGGAAACAGAGTTTTCACTATTCTCAATATGTCGGATCGCCCTGTAACATTCACGTTTGAAGGCGATCGCTTTGTTGGGCAATACACGGAAGTTATCAGAGGAACCGGAAACTATTTCACAACAAACTCAGATAACAGAGTAACATTCACAGCTAATCAAACGATGTCTATGGATGCTTGGTCGTACCAAGTACTTGTTATGAATTTTTAAATCTTGTAGGGGCGACGCCTGCGTCGCCCCTACAATTTAATATCACATCATATAATGAAAAAAATATTTTCTACATTTCTCGCAGCCGGATTTGCTGCTTTTTTGTTTGTTAGCTGTTGCAACAACGCACAACAACCTTGGATTCCGACTACACCGGAATGGGCGAAAAGATCAACACTTTACGAAGTAAATATTCGTCAATTTACGCCTGAAGGTACGTTTGCGGCTTTCAGAGAGCATTTACCACGCCTTCAAGCACTCGGTGTAGAGATTCTTTGGTTTATGCCCATTCACCCGATTGGAGTAAAAGATCGTAAAGGTACACTCGGAAGCTATTATTCCGTTCTGTGTTTTCGTCAGATTAATCCCGAGTTCGGAACAGAAGAGGAATTTAAGGATTTGGTTAGAGAAATCCACCGTTTGGGTATGAGAATCATTTTGGATTTCGTTCCAAACCATACAGCACGTGATCACCGCTGGGTAACTGAAAATCCGGATTGGTACACGTGGAGAGAAGACGGAACGTTGGATTATCCACACGATTGGTACGACATCGCCCAGTTGAACTGGAGCAATCCTGAAGTTCACGATGCAATTTTGGAAGAAATGTTGTTCCAAATCAGAGAATGGGGTATTGACGGATTTCGTCAAGATGCAGTAGGTTACTTTACACCTGTTGAATTTTGGGAAAGAGCACGTAGAGAGTTTGATAAAATCAGACCAACATTTCATCTTGCAGAGGACGAGGCTTGGCGAGTAATGCTTCACAGAGCTTTTGATGCGAATTATTTTTGGCATTTCAGCAATGGCTTTTTGAATGGTATTGCGCAAGGCAGATACAACGTGCAGCAATTGATGGACTGGCATTATCAAGACATTAGAATCACACCACGCAGAGCGTTTAGAATGGCGTTTACCTCTAATCACGACGAAAATTCGTGGGTAGGAACGGAATTTGAGCGTATGGGCGATGCGAAGGCGGCAATGGCTGTATTGACGTTCACGTTTGAAAACACGTTCCCGTTGATTTACAACGGGCAAGAAGTAGGTTTTAACAGACGGTTGGCGTTTTTCGAAAAAGATTCTATCGATTGGGACGGTCCACGTGCCCAAGATTGGACAGATTTCTACACGACGCTCGTACATATGAAGAAAGACAACGAAGCACTTTGGAATGGCGAGTGGGGTGGTCGTATGACGCGTATCAACACAAATGAGCAGTACAGGGTTTTGGCGTTTACTCGTGAGATGAACGGTAACAGAGTATTTTCGATTTTCAATATGTCGGATCGTCCTGTAACGTTCACGTTTGAAGGCGATCGCTTTGTTGGACAATACACAGAGGTCATTTCAGGATCCGGAAATTATTTCACCACAAATTCAGGAAACAGGCAAACTTTCACAGCCAATCAAACGATGTCTATGGGTGCTTGGGCATATCAAGTATTCGTGATGAATTTTTAAATGGTGCCAAAAGTCAATAAGAACAAAATCACTATTATGGTTCCCCTCCACAAATTTAAGCAAGTCGGACTAGTAACACTGCTTCTACTCCTGCTTAGCGGAATATTGCTGTCTTGTGCACCTCCACAACAAGACAGAATGAATGTGATTCGCCTTGAGTTGGAAGGCATACGGTACGATAGCTTGTCCTTACGTCTTACGCTCCCTGACTTTGAAAGAAAACTTATAGCAGGATATTCTGATGATGGCTATAATTGGGAGTTTTCATATCCGGATAGTTTGTACGATTATATTGGAAATTTTGCTATTATTGTTTTAGGGACACCTGATAATGTAGGTCAGAGTCTTGGTTTTAGTCTCGTTTTCTATGGTGATACGATGGAATCTGTAAACCTTCGTTTCGGAAGACCTCTTTCACTTGTTAGAGCCAACTATATAAGAACTACAGGACCTTACGAGGGATGGATACGAAAGCCCGGAACAGAAGATGAATTTATAATGGGAAGTTTTTTCAATGATTTTTTTGAGATTCTCACCAATGATAAAGAAGTCGTATCGTCCATAAAATCTATGCATTATGGACACGGATTTTTTGCATACAGGCACCCTCGAACTGTGGGACTGACTTATGAAGAAATCATACAAAGAGATATGGAGTTTATCAAGCAAAATCCCAATTTTCGAGGAATGTTGATTTCTGTTTTTTACAACATAGCATTGTTTAATTCAAATGACGATATCGCCAAACTCTTCAATCTTTTCACACCCGAGCTTCAGCAATCATTTTACGGACAAAAAATCTACAGACACATCACACGTTGTATGACATTTGTCAATCAAAAACTGCCCACTTGGGACACAGGTGTGCTTGAGCTGATTGTGCAAGATTCTTCAAAATTTAATTTGATTCTTTTTTCCGCTTCGTGGTGTGCACCTTGTATTCGTCAGATACCTATATTAAAAGAGATTTACCGAGATTTGGGACACAAATTGATTATGACTTACGTGTCGATAGACCACGAACAAACTGCCGAAAGTTGGCGAGAAAAAATGCGTGAATATCAAATCCCTTGGCGAAGCTTGATGGTTTTAACCAGAGAAAAAGGAAGAACAATACAGGCTGACTATGCCGTTCAAGGTGTTCCGGATGCTTTTTTAGTACATCCACACAGCATGGAAAAGGAAAGGCTCGTTCTTTGGGAAGAAACCCACAGGCAAAGATTGTATGAATTGGTCAAATGATAATCAAAATAGGCTTGAAGGACAAAATTTCGGATTTTTAGATTTTAAAACTGCTTTTGAAATACTCATTTATAAACACTTTTCGTCTGTTTTTAGCAAGTTCATTGTGATTTCTAAGTTTGGTTTTTAACTTCAATAGCGTAAAAATGAACGTAACCTCACTTCTAAAAAAACTTGATAAGTACGAACACTTATTTGAGGAAATTACGGTTCCCAAAAAAATAATATTGCTCCAGGAAGGAGAAATATCACAGCGAGTTTTTTTCGTAAAACAGGGTGCTTTGAGACTTTGGGCGAATAATAATGGCGAGGACGTTACGTTTCGATTTTGCTTTGAGAACGAAGCCGTATCATCTTTTTTTGGAAACGAACCAAGTATTTTTACTATTGAGGCCCTCGAAAGTTCAACGCTTATCGTCATAGAAATAGAAGATTTTAAGAAATTGTTAGAAATAACACCCGAATATAAAGATATGTTTATCGAACTCTTGACTAAACGTTTGAATGATTATGCCAACCTCTTTCTTTCTCGTATCACGAAAAGTCCTGAACAACGCTATATCGATATAATGAAAAACAACCCTGAAATACTTTTGCGTGTTCCGCAACACTATATTGCTACTTATTTAGGCATTACGCCTGTTTCGTTGAGCCGTATTCGAAACAGAGTGAAAAAAATCCAGTAGCTGTCATTTTTAGATTTCTTTACATTTGTTATCGTTTTTTTGGACGATTTGTTCGTATTTTTGCAAAAAAATTTAAGAGCAAAAAACATGAACAAAATTATTTTATCGACCGTATTCGTATTTGGACTTGGAGCTACTCACATTTTTTCTCAAATCCCGGTCGGTGTCAGACTTGACGCTAATACTTCACACTTCATTTTGTCAAATGCCGATGAAAGGGGCAGGGGTAACAGTTTGAGAAATCAAAGAGGCTTTGGTTTTTCGATGGGCGGTTTTACCAGAATTGATTTTTCTGAAAATTTTGCATTGCGAACGGAATTGCTGTTGCATTACAAAACCAGCAGAATGGAACGGTTTGAATCGAGTGAAAATTTTCAACATTCAGGTGCAACTTTTCAATCCTTTGGTGTAGAAATTCCCTTTCATTTTATCTTTCAAACCAACGGGCGTAGATGTTTTATTGGAACAGGCTTTTACGTTGCTTATGGTCTTGGTGCTCGTTATAGGTTCGACGGCGGAAACAACTTAAGTCTTTACAGAGGGAACAATGCCGAACTAAATCGTTTAGATTTTGGTATAGCAAGTATAATCGGACATCAATTTTTGGGTCGTCGGCTACAACTTGTAATTACCTGTAAGGTAGGGCTTTCAAATTTGTTAAATGCCAATAGAGATAGCGCCAGAATGCGAATTCACACGTTAAGCGTGGGATTAGGGTACACATTAAATCCTGGTAGAGAATCCTGTAACAGAAGTTGTAGTGCTTGCCGTCGGAAAGATAGATGTCGTATGCGTTAAAATTTTACAGCAATGAAACAGATATTTTTAACAAAACACTCAAAAGCAATCATCGATATTTTGTTGATTATTGGCATTTTTTTATCCATAAAAACTGCTCGCAACACCTGCTATTCGTGGGGTTCTTGGCATTGTATTGTAAGTATGATTTGGTATGCACTTATGCTTATTCATATTTGGCAACATTGGGCACTCACCAAAGCCGTATCAACAAAATGGAAGGTTATGAAGCGAAACAAAATAACGTTTTTTACCGTTGTTGTTTTTGTTTTAATGACGTTAAACATCATTGTTTTCATCTTCGAAGTGAACTCCACATTAGTCCACGTTCATCACATTCTTTCGCACATCTTTTGGAAGGTAATGATTATCCATACGATTCAAAAAACGAAACATTTTGCTCGCCTTTTCAAGTAATGAAACTCGCTGGTAAGTACAAGGTAGCGGAATGCGGAAACTATGACAAATTTTCAAAACAACAAAACGTGTTCATAACGTTATTTTCCTACGATGCATCTATCCGCTTTTTTCATTTTGTTTGGTTGTTTTCTGTATCTTGTAACATTGAACGTAAATCGTATCCTTTTTTGTCTATTTGAAATGCTCCCCAAGTAGGTTGCAGTGCCCTTTGCGGACAATTATACACACATCCCAAACACATATCACATTGATTGCCGAATTTTGGCAAGTTCGTTTCCATTTGAATGTTTGAAGAACAGCAGTTTTTGGCACAAAGTCCGCAGCTTGTGCAACTATCTAAAACGTTTATTCCGCTCCCAAACTTGTGGGTGCTGTTTTGTGTGGTTCTGCCAAGTGCTGTCAGTAAATAGTCAAACCAATAAATCAGTTTTCTACCTCTTTTTTCTGTCGCAATAGCTTTAGCAATTTTTTCTATCTTGGTAGGAAGTTTTGAAAGTAGTCGAGTATATTTTAGCCTTTCAGGCACGTTTTTCCAACTGTTTGGCATCCGTACCATGTCTTGATAGATTATGTCAAAACCCACTTTTTTCAAGAGTTTTCGGGTTTTGTATCTGCAAGCGGTATTAGTAAGAGCATTTCCGGCACCGGCAACCGAGATTATAGCGGTTTTACAGCCGTTTGCTGTTAGATGTTTTGCCCACTCGAAAATCGGTTTTGGCGGATTGAATCCATGCACGGGAAAAATCAAAACATAATAGTCGACATCGAGCGTTTTAGGTTCTTTGGTGTCGGCTCTGTAAATTCGATTAACAATAACAGTATTGTTTTCGGTTTTTAATTTTTCTGCTAATCGCTCTGCAATCAGTTGTGAGCCACCTGTTCCGGTGTAGTAATCAATGCGAATATTTTTCATATAACGATTTCTTTGGCACTACAACTCCAAATTTGTAGCCCATTCAGTAAACAAGAGCTGCGAATTACCAATGTTTTCGCGATTAACATTGAATGCGTCAATGATGTTCGCATAAGGTAGCCAATCACGCAGATATGCAACACTTTGAGTATTATCACCTCTACCGCTTGTGCTAAACAAAACCACCGTCTTTCCCGATAAATCATACGTATCTATAAACGTACGAACAGCCATCGGAACGGTATTAATCCATATCGGATAGCCTAAAAAGATAATGTCGAAATCACCGAAGTTATCTAAACTGTAGGCAAGTTCCGGTCTTGCGTCACTTGCTAGTTCATAGCGAGCCCTTTCGATAACCTCTTGGATGTCTTCCGGATATTCATCCACTGTCCTGATTGTAAATAATTCTCCACCGACTACTGCTTGAATATACTCGGCCGCAGCTTTTGTATTTCCTGTAAGTGAGAAATATGCGATTAAAATGTTTGGACTTTGTGTAGATGTCCTGTCTCCGCAAGCCGTTGCCATAATAGCAAAAGCAGCGATAGCGATGATTGATGCAATTTTTTTCATATGAGTATTTTTTTGCAAAGATACAAAAAAAACTAATTGTTTTGTCTATTTCAAAAAAAAATCGTACATTTGCAAAAAATAAAAACAAAATATCATGACAAAAACTGAACAACTTATTGCAATGGAAGAGCATTACGGTGCTCACAACTATCATCCTCTACCTGTCGTTTTGAGCAAAGGCGAAGGACCGTTTCTATGGGACGTTGAAGGAAAACGTTATTATGACTTTTTATCGGCTTATTCTGCCGTCAATCAAGGACATTGTCATCCGAAAATCGTGAATGCTTTGTGCGAGCAGGCGAAAACGCTTACGCTCGTGTCGCGTGCATTTTACAACGAAACTTTGGGTGGGTACGAAAAATACATGACTGAATATTTTGGTTACAGCCGAATGCTCCCAATGAATACCGGTGCGGAAGCTGTTGAGACTGCACTAAAATTGGCTCGTCGTTGGGGCGTTGTGAATAAAAATATTCCGAATGATGATGTATTGATTGTTTGTTGTGAAGGTAATTTCCACGGACGCACATTGGCAATCGTTTCGATGTCGAACGATCCCGATTCGTATGCAAATTATGGTCCGTTAACGCCGGGTTTTACACGCATTCCATACAATGATGTGAAAGCATTGGAAGATATTTTAAGCAAAGAAGGCAAGCGTATCGCCGCATTTTTGGTTGAGCCGATTCAAGGCGAAGCCGGAGTTTTTGTTCCTGATGAAGGCTATTTGCAAGCGTGCTACGAGTTGTGTAAAAAGCACAACGTATTGTTTGTTGCTGATGAAGTACAGACGGGCATTGCACGCACCGGAAAACTTTTGGCTTGCGATCACGAGGGCGTTCGTCCAGATGTTTTGGTTCTCGGAAAAGCCCTTTCGGGTGGTGTAATTCCGGTGTCGGCAGTATTGTGTGATGACGAAATTATGCTTAATATCAAACCGGGAGAACACGGTTCGACATTTGGCGGATTCCCGCTCGCAGGTAAAGTCGCAATGGCTGCATTGGATGTGGTAAAAGACGAAAAACTTGCCGAAAGAGCCGAAACTCTTGGACAAATTTTCCGTGACGAAATGGCGAAATGCAAATCAGAGCGTATTGAATTAGTTCGCGGCAGAGGACTTTTGAATGCCGTTGTAATCAAGCCGATGGCAGGTAAAGAGGCATGGGATGTATGTATGAAAATGCGAGATTTAGGCGTTTTGGCAAAACCAACACACGGACACATTATTCGCTTCGCTCCACCGTTGGTGATTACCGAAGAACAACTACGCGAAGCAATAGCCTTGATTATTGAAGCAATAGAAACTGTGTAATCAAAGAACAGCAATAGTTTTAACAACTTCATGCGAAAACTCTGCGTTGACTTTCCGGCGAAATTCGTCGGATTGGAGACGCAGATTGTTTTTGAGTGAGGGCGAATTCACTTTTACAAACAAGATACCGTTCTTCATCTCGATTTTCAGCGTTTGTGCCAAAATTTCGGGAGACATCAGCGATTTCCAAATGTTTATGACTCGCACTTCGTCAAGCACATGTTGTTTGTTGTAAATTCTGGCAAATGCTTTAATTAGTTCGGTTATCGGCGTCGGATTCGACATGGCTAATGATATTATGTTCTGCAATTTCAAAGAGTTTGAAACTGATGTTTTGTTCGTTCAAAATTCGCTCTAAACGACCGGCGTCTGTGTCGGTAATAAACACTTGTCCGAAATCGTCATGCCCCACCAATTCAAGCAATCGAAGAATGCGGGACTTATCCAACTTGTCAAAAATATCGTCTAAAAGCAAAACAGGGAAACAGCCGTTTTGCTGTTTGGTAAATTCCAATTGAGCCAGTCGCATGGCAAGTGTAAACGATTTTTGCTGTCCTTGTGAACCAAATTTCTTTATCGGAAAATCGTTAATTAACAACACCAAATCGTCTTTGTGAATTCCGACCGACGTGAATTGCAACATTCGGTCTTTTTGTCGAGAATTTTGAAGTTGTTCTGAAAACGTTGGACTGTCTTGTAATTGCGAATTATAGCGGATTTCGACACATTCAGAGCCTTTGGAAAGCGTATTGAAATACTGTTGAAATAGCGTTGAAAACTGATTGAGAAATTTTTTGCGAGATTCAAAAATTTTTGAGCCGTATTGAACTAATTTTTGATCAAAAACATCGCAAAGTGTTTCGTCGAACTGCTCGGATTTTAAAAACTTATTTCGCTGCTCAAGCGTTTGATTGTACGCAATCAGATGCTCTAAATAAAATTTGTCGAATTGCGAAATCACGATATCCATAAACTTTCTCCGAACATCGCTTCCATCATCAATCAGACTGCTATCATAAGGTGAGATCATGACCACCGGAAACAATCCGATATGATCCGAAAATCGTTCATAATCCTTTTTGTCCAGTCGCATGATTTTTCGCGAACCGCGTTTTTGAATACAAGAAACAACATCCGTTTTACCATCTTTTTCGAATGTTCCGTGAATGGCAAAAAAATCTTCGTTGTGCCGAATGTTCTGCATGTCGGCATTCTGCACAAAACTTTTACAAAACGAAAGGTAGTGAATGGCGTCTAACAAATTGGTTTTTCCAACACCGTTGTCTCCCGCAAAACAATTGATATTTGGCGAAAAATCCAGAGTAAGTTCCGGATAATTTTTAAAGTTGGTTATACTGAGAGATTTTAGGTGCATGTGAAATCAAACCTGCCTTTTTATTGAATGCAAAGATACGATTTTTTTTTGCAAATAGCAAGGAGGTTCCCCTCTCGCATTGCTATTAACCTTTCTGCACAAAAAAAACAAACGTAATTAAATTTCTGACAATCAAGCACAAGCGCTCTTGTAGTTAGAAAAACACTCATACAACTACAAAAATAGTTGCATAACTAAAAAATTAGTTGTAACTTTGTGGCATGAAATCTGAAGATATTATTCCGGAAGCACCGCAAGGAGCCAATGAAGCAAGGCGTGCAGACAATAAACTGCTCATTCTGCTAAAAAAATCGGTAGATTTTTCTTTTTATGCGATGTTCATCTTAATGGTTCTGCTACTTTGGACTTCTATAGAACGTCCTACAACTATTACAGGGCATATTACAGGACTCCCCGATGGAGAATTATTTATACCGGGAACATTTTTGGACGATTTCGACGAACGACCGAGAAGAGGAAGAATGAGGTTTGATGGATTTGTTGGTTTAATGGGTTTCGATCTCAATGAAATTATCGAAGTACGTGGTGGACGTTTCAAACTTATCCTTCCCGATGATGGTACGTATTTGATGTATCTTTTTTTTCGGGAATTGTTTCAAGATGACAAACATTTTATACCCCACAATAGTGGCTTATGGTTCGTTGTCGAACCGGGAAACCGCATAAACATTACCGGTCGTATTAATTCGATTTCTGAAGGCTTGAGCAATATTACAATTTCCGATTCAAGATTCGGTCGTTCCGCGTCAAGGCTTAATCGTGATTTTGCATTACTTCAAAACGAATTGTTTGAGGTTAACAAATACGAAAACAGGGACGAAACTGCCCTCTTTCAAGCGATGATAGTGGAAGGAAATATAGAGAATATGAATTTTGGTTTGGCACAACGTGAACAGCGAAATAATGCGAATTTGGAACTACTTACCAACTACGTAAAAGCAAATCCTGACAATCCTCTTTCAGCATTTATTGTTGCTCAAAAACTTCCCCATACAAACATTGGACAAGGTCTAAACAACCGACTTCCGCCGGATAGTATAGTTCCGTATTACACTATACTCGGAGAAAATGCTCGCAATTCTCTGTTCGGCAGTTTGCTCAACGCACGGATAGAAGATCTCAAAAGATCAATAAACATGAGGGAAGCAGCACTCCAAAACATTATTGAGCGATAGCAACTACGCTTTCCGCAACCTGTTCCATCAGCCACATCGGCGTTGAAGTTGCACCGCAAATCCCTACCCTATCAACGGATTCAAGCCACTCAGACTTCAGTTCGAAAGCATCGGAAATAAATTGTGTATTCGGATTTGCTTTCTTGCAAAGGTTGAATAAGTATTGTCCGTTCGAACTGTTTTTTCCGCAAACAAAAAGAATGAGTTGATAGTTTTTACAAAAATCACACAGCTCTTTTGCACGATTTGCCACTTGTTTGCAAATGGTGTCGAAAGCAATAAAATCAATGTCTTTATTCAGTTTTGTTTGAATATTTTTTTGCAAATTTTCGTAACCCTCTTTGCTTTTTGTTGTTTGCGAATAAAGACGAATAGGCTTTGAAAAGCTGATATTTTTCAAGTCTGAATCATCGTCAATAACAATAGCGTGATGTTCGGTTTGCCCTTCCAACCCTGCTACTTCGGCGTGTCCGGGTTTTCCAAAAATCACTACTTGTCCATCGACTTTTTGCATATCTTGATAACCTTCTCGAATACGTTGCTGCAACTTGAGTACAATCGGACAGGTCGCATCAATCAACATGATGTTTTGTATCTCTGCAATAGCATAAGTTTCCGGAGGTTCGCCGTGAGCACGAATGAGAACCTTACAATTGGAAAGTTTTGCAAATTCTTCGTGCGAAATCACGTGAAGCCCGCATTTGGCAAGGCGTTCCACCTCCGCACTATTGTGGACAATATCGCCCAAGCAATACAAAAACTTGTCGTTTTCTAACTCTTTTTCGGCACGCTCAATGGCAGAAACTACGCCAAAACAAAACCCCGAATGTTGCTCTATATCTACAATCATAAGATGTTTCCGGCTAACTCGGCAAGTTGGCTACGCTCTCCTTTCACAAGATTAACATGAGCAAACAATTCTTGTCCGTGCATTTTGTCGGTTAAATATGTGATACCGTTTGAACGCTGATCCAAGTAAGGTGAATCAATTTGGAAAATATCTCCCGTCAAAATAATTTTTGTATTTTCTCCGGCACGTGTGATAATCGTTTTGATTTCATGTGGCGTGAGATTTTGTGCCTCGTCAATGATAAAAAACGTGTTGCTCAAACTACGTCCGCGAATGTATGCCAAAGGCGAGATATTCATTTTTTCCGTACGTAGCAATTCGTCAATTTTCAAAACCTCTCTCGAATTAGGTTTGCAGCGACTTTTAATAAACGCAATGTTGTCGAAAAGCGGCAACATATACGGTCCAATTTTATCTTTGATATCGCCCGGCAAAAAACCGATTTCTTGATTTTGCAAAGGAATCACGGGGCGTGCCAACAAAATTTGATCAAAATCCGCTTCTTGCTGAAGTGCTGCTGCCACAGCCAAAAGGGTTTTTCCCGTACCCGCCATTCCTGTGAGCGAAACCAATTGCACCTTGGGGTTTAGGAGAGCATCAAAGGCAAATGTTTGTTCGGAATTTCGAGGCTCAATGCCGTAACAACGCTGCTTTTCAACACGAACAAAATGGTCTGTGTTTTTTTCATACCTCGCCAAAGCACTGTTATTTCCGTATTTCAGAACAAAAAACTGGTTGGCAGCCGGACTTATGTTTTTTAAAATTTCCGAAGAAATTTTTCCATCGGCATAAAACTGGTTAAGTACGCTATCGTCAGAAATTTCAGCGGTTACAGCACCTGCTTTCAACTCCAAGCCTTCCATGTCTTGCACTTTATCGTTGAGATAATCCTCTGCGGCAATACCTAACGATTTCGCTTTAACACGCAAATTCACATCTTTGCTTACCAATGCTACATGACGTCCCGGATTTTGCTTGGCTTCGTGATAAGCAACTGCTAAAATGCGGTGATCAGGCACATCATCGTAAAACGGTTTCAAAATCTCTTCCGGAAATGGCTGTCCAAGCACAATACGAAGATTGCCAAGACCTTTTCCTAAAGAAATACCACCATTAAACAGCTTATCACCGGACAATTCATCAATCATGCGAATGAAAGCACGTGCATTATAGTTGATTTGTTCATTGCCTTTCTTGAAATTGTCCAACTCCTCAAGAACAACTATCGGTAGCACAATATCGTTATCTTGAAAGTTGTGGATACAATTGTAGTCATGCAAAATAACATTGGTATCTAACACGAAAATTTTTGGTTGCTTAGATGCTTTTGTCATATTTTTTTGAAATTTAATGATTTCTGTTTGCGACAAAACTCACAAGATTTTCAAAAACGGATTTTCCTGTGCCATTTGGGAAAAAACTTAGTAAACTGTTAGCCTTTTCAATGTGTTCAGCGATTTTTGACTCAACATAAATCAAGCTTTCGCTATTCAAAATTTGTTGCGACAAATCTTGAATTTTATCCATATCGAGATGATGGTTTTGAATGGTATCTAACGCAATTTTTTTGTCGGTTTCCGATGCCGTTCGCAAAAAATGAATGAGTGGTAACGTCAATTTTTGTTCATGTATGTCATTGCCTTTCGGCTTCCCCGTTTCTGCGTTAGGTAGCAAATCAAGAAGATCGTCTTTGATTTGAAATGCCATACCGAGATGCCAGCCTATTTGCCGAAAAGTTGAAATGTTTTTTTCTTCTGCATCTGCCGAGAAAGCCCCGCAAGCACATGCTGCAGCAAAAGCAGATGCAGTTTTTTTGCTGATAATATCATAGTAAATATCCTCGGAAATATCAGCATTTGCGATATTCTGCATTTGAATAAGCTCACCCTCGCAAATTGCTCTAACAGCTTCGTTCACGATTTCCAACACCTCATAATCTTTGTGTGTGGTAATTGTTTTCAGTGTTTCCGAAAAAAGGTAGTCGCCCACCAAAATAGCCGTTTTATTATCCCATTTTGCATTGACCGATTGTTGATTTCGACGCATTTCGGATTGGTCGACAACATCATCGTGCAATAGCGTTCCCAAGTGAAGTACCTCCATCGAAACCGCAGCCCGATAAGATTTCGGCGTGATGCCCCCGCAGATTTCGGCAGACAATAAAATTAAAATAGGTCGAATTTGTTTGCCCTGCGAGTTCCGAATATGATTGAAAACATCGTTGAGCAAGGGTATATCAGAAGTTGTTGCATTTGAAAATTCCTGTTTGAATTTTTGAAAAGCAGGGTCAATCGGCTGTATAATTTCTTTGAATTTCATCCGGCAAAGGTACGAAAAAAAATGAAAATAACAAAGTCGAGATAAATTTAATTGCGGTTAGCTGAAAATTAATTTGTTATGGCAACAAACAAAACATTTGTCTATTTCAAAAATAATTCGTATCTTTGCAGACTTAAATTTGTATAAAAAATCACGAAAAGTAAAGAAAAAATATGGCAGTAATCAGTAAAATCAGAAAACGTTCGGGCTGGATAGCCGCTGCGATTGTTTTAGCTATTGTAGCTCTTGTTTCACAAGACGCTTTTTTGGGAGATAGTCCCGGAAGGCGAATTCCGAAATTTGCAGTAATTAACGGAGAAGAAATCCAAATTCAACAATTTGACGAACGCGTTAGGCAAGTTTCAGATAATTTTCAGCGTCAGCAAGGCGGAGTACCACTTTCGCAAGAAGATATGCACGCACTGCGTGAACATGTTTGGGAAACCATGGTCGGTGAAATCCTTTTGGGACGCTCTATCGAAAGGCTGGGGATAACCGTAACTAATAGAGAAATGAACGATATGTTCTATGGTCAATTCATCCATCGTCTCGTTTTTGATGCGTTTTCAGATCCTGCAACCGGTATGTTCAACCGCCAGCAAGTGATGATGTTTATCAATAATTTTCATCAAATGCCAATCGAAGCACAACGACAATTCCGTGATTTGGAAGTCTTGATTAGAGAGGACCGTCTGAGAAACAAGTATTACGCCATGGTTGTAAATGCTCACTTTGTGCCAACGTTTTTTGCTAATTATATGCACCAAAAAGCCAACTCTTCGGCTTCCGTGACAGTTGCAGCCTTAAATTTTGCTGAAATTCCCGATTCGGACATAACCCTTACAGATGCGGATTTTAGAAGATTTTTCAACGAGAACAGGTCTTTGTTCAGACGTCCGGAAACTATGCGTGCTGTGGACTTTATAGTTTTTGATGTTCTTCCTACCAATGCGGATATGCTTGCTCTTTCGCAACAAGCCAACGAATTGTTCGAAGAATTTAAGGTTGAAGAAGATTTGCCGAGTTTTATAAATGCCGTATCAACACAACGTTTTGATAGTATTTTCCTGGGTAGAGAGGCGTTTATGGCTCCTTGGGATTCATTGCTATTCAACTCGCCGAGAGGAACGTTTTTTGCTCCCGAAATTCGTCGCAATCACTACGAAATGGCGAAACTTATCGATGTTGCCTATCGTCCGGATTCGGTAAGAGCCAGTCATATTTTGATTACATACAGGGGCTCTGCTGCAAACCAAGGTCAGATTCGCACGAGAGCCGAAGCTGAAAGCATTGCCGATAGTTTAAGAAGAGAAGTTTTGAGAGATCGAACGAGATTTGCAGAAATCGCATTCGAAAATTCGGAAGACGGCTCTGCTGAAGTCGGTGGAGATTTGGGTTGGTTTTTAGATGGGCAAATGGTACCACAGTTCAATGAAGCAGTTGTTAACGGAAGAGTCGGAGATGTCGTTGTCGTGGAAACTATGTTCGGATTTCATGTAATTCATGTTACAGGGCGATCAACGCCTGTTAGAAAAGCAATGGCCGCCTTTGTTTTCGTTCCGATTGAACCAAGCGATGCAACAAACCGAGCAATTTACGCCGAAGCCAGTCGTATTTTCGCCAGAAGCCGCGATTTGACTTCTCTCGAAGAGGCCGCAAGAGAAGAGGGTCTTCATATTCGCCGTGCAGACTTCGTTACGGAAATGGATGCCATGCTACCCGGCTTGCCGAACGCACGAAATATCGTTCGTTGGGCTTACGATAGAAGAACAAGAGTTGGCGATGTTGCCCAAGAAATTTTCGAATTCGAAAATAGATTTGTGATTGCCGCACTTCGTGAAATTCGTGAAGAAGGCTACCCGACATTGGCCGAAATCAAAGAGCTTCCTGAAGTGCAGTTCGCAGTTCGCAATGAGAGAAAGGCCGAAATACTGATCGAAAGAATGAATGGTGTACTTAGCACAAACCGCTCAATATCCGCTCTCGAAGCAATCGGTGCCGATGTGGAAACCGCCGACTTTGTTACTTTTGCCGGCTACAATGTAGGTTCAAGAGGCTTTGAGCCGGAACTTATCGGAACTATCTTTGGAACAGGCGAAAATCGCTTGTCAACTCCGATAAGAGGACGTTCAGGAGTATTTGTTGCTCAACCGCTGCATTTCATCACGCCTATCGCACCTCTGGAAGACATCGAACTCATGAGGCAACAAATGCAATTTATGTTTGGGAGAGGAATGATAGAAAGATTGCGTAGTGCGAAAGAAAACGATGCTAGAATTGTAGACAATCGGGCATTCTACTTTTAATTGAAAGTGGAAAGTTGAGAATGACGCCGGGTTTTCCGGCGTCATTTTTTTACTCCTGCATTTCAAATGAAAAATGAAAAATGTACTTTCCCATATTTTCGCAATTCTGAAAACCTTGGGAAGGTTGAATAATCGTGCTTTTCCGAATGCTCTAAAATAAAAATACCGTTCGGAGTTAGCAGGTTATATTCGAAAATCAATGTTGGTAATAAATCTATCGTTGGCAAATCGTAAGGCGGATCTGCGAAAATCAAATCAAACGTTTGCCGAGTTTTTGCCAAATATGCGAAAACATCGGTTTGCATCACGCGAACGTTATCGATGTTTAACTTCTCTATCGTTTGCTTGATAAAGTCCGTATATTTCGGGTTGTTTTCTACTGCCAAAACACTTGCTCCTCGCGATGCGAACTCGTAGGAAATACCGCCGATTCCGGCGAATAAATCCAAAACGTTCAACTCTTCAAAGTCCACATGATTGTTCAAAACATTGAACAAACTTTCTTTGGCAAAGTCTGTGGTTGGTCTTACCGGTAAGTTTGCCGGTGCTTGAATTCGCCGCCCTTTCAGAGTTCCACGGATTATTCGCATAAAGCAGGATTTATCAGCGAAAGTCCCGGTTGAATTTTCATACGTAAACTCAACGGGTTTTCATTGCCGGATAGTTCAATTATCGACAAAAAATATGGTTCCAAAACATCTACTATTCCCTTAGAACTGTCGGTAGAATTGGTTATTTTCAAAGTTAAACCACCCGTATCAATCCTCAACCGATTGACAACATGAAGAAAATAGTACAAAAAATCGTTCGATGATTGATAAGTGAACGTATTTGCAAAAATCAGTCTTTGATTTTTCTCAAAAATGAACAAATCAAACGAATTTGGCATGATATTTACAAAAATCTGATGCTTGCTACGTTTGTCGGCACGAGATAGTTTTTTAAAGCCCAGGAAAAGTAAACGATATGTGCTAAAGAAGGCTACTGCTGGGAACTTACACGTAGCCATATCGTACATTTTTTTATCAACAACCGACAAAAAGACAACATCATTGCAAATTTCGGATAGCACAACCTGATATTTCGCATCAAACCCAAAATTCAATTCCACAATAGCCTGCTTCAACTCCGGATTAAAAATCTCTTTGGGGATAAGCGTTGTTTGTGCAGGTTCAATATTGATATCAAGTCTGTGGGGCATACTTGTATTACTCCCAATTTCCTTCGGTTATGGGGTCGGTCATGGACCCGAATTTCCTACCTGGAAAGCGACCTATATCTATTGCTCGTTTGGCGGCATTAACCGCAAGTTGCTGAAATTCCGGCTCGTTCATATAATAAAGTAGAGGAGCGGTAACTTCAACAACCGGAATTTGAATTTCGTGACGTGTAATAAATCCGGCCTCAACGGTGAACTCTCTGGTACGATTTGTAAATGGAATAAATCTAAAATTCGCCATGTGTGTCGCTCGATCTCTGTCCGGGAACAATACCCCGTACGCGTACTCAAGAACGGTGTCGCGAGTGATAATACCCATTCTCAAAGCTTCCGCTTCCGTGAGCGTATCAGGAACGTATCCAATTCTTATTACCCTCGGCATCTTGCCTTCTTCCAAGAAATGAACCAAGGTGTCCATGGTACCGGCAAAGTGTCCGTGAACATTTCTGAACGCCAATTGAGCTGTACGAACATCTCTGAGGCGGTTAACAACTTCAACTTCTTTTCTTGTTCGTAAAGTTTCGAAGCGTTGAGGTTTCATAATACTTTCGTAGATGAAGTAAGACAAAACAATAATGGCAATAGCTAATAGAATCTGGACAATAGTTTTTAATTTCATAATGCAGAATGGTTTATTTTGGTTTGACAAAATGCAACGACAAAGTTACAAATAATTTTTCACATACGGAACTATTTTTCACATTTTTTTTTTATTTTTGTTCTCTGTGATTCACAACGATTTGCATATCAAATTCTTGCAAAATTATTTCCGAAATTTTTTCTGCACAATAAACCGAACGGTGTTGTCCGCCGGTGCAACCGAAATTAATTTGCAAATGTTGGAAATCTCGAGCGATATAATTCTGAATTGAGCCAACAACTACACGGTAGCAATTGTCAATAAAATCGGCTACTTCGGCGTATTGCTCCAGATACTTTTTTACGGCTTCGTCTTTCCCATTTAAGGCTTTATATTCGTCGTAACGCCCGGGATTGGGCAATCCTCGACAATCAAACACAAAACCTCCCCCATTTCCTGACAAATCTTCGGGATAACTTCCTTTTTTGAAAGAAAAGCTATTGATGCTTACCGTCAAATTGCCTGATGATAATTTCGCTTGATGACGAAAATTTTGATTGTTGATAATTTCCGTAATTACATTTTTCAAAACAGGCATTTCCGCAAGAAATTCGAATTTTCTGAAAAGATACTCAAGGTTATCGACAGCAAATGGAATACTTTTCAAAAAATGTTCCTTTTTCTCGTAAAAACCACGAAATCCATACGCTCCAAGCGTTTGAAGAATGCGAATAAACACAAATCCGTAGTATTGTTTTTTGAATGAAATCTCATCGACATTTTGATAATTGCGAAGTTCAGCGATATAAAAATCCAAAAGTTGTTCACGAATGCTGTGTGGAATATCTGCTTTCGCCTGATGAAGCAAAGACGCCAAATCGTACTGCAATGCCCCTCTCCGTCCACCTTGATAGTCGATGAAATACAGTTTTTCGTTATGTAGCATGATGTTTCTCGATTGAAAGTCTCGATACATAAAATACTCTGAATGTGCTGTCAACAGGAAGTTTGCAAATGCGTGAAAATCTTTTTCCAATCCGTGTTCGTCAAACGAGATTTTTGCTAATTTCAGAAAATGGTACTTAAAATAATTCAAATCCCAAAGCATGGATTCTTTGTCGAATTTCGCTTTTGGGTAGGCGTACGTGTAATCGAAATCCTTTCCGGCTTTAATTTGAAATTCCAGCAAATGCTTGATAACAGATTTGTAAATCTCAATCAAATGTTCGTCAAAACCTTTGTTAATTCTGTATTTTACGAGATATGAATGCAGTGTTTCATCGCCTAAATCTTCAATCAGATATTGATTTTCATCCAAATTTTCTGCCAAAATCTTTGGAACATTCAGTCCCAATTTTTCAAACTGACGTGTGTAGCTAACAAATGCCAGATTTTCCTTCGGGTCAGGATTTTCTACACCCAAACAATGCTTGGTCTTGCTCCTGATACGATAGTATTTTCGATAAGAACCTCCCGATTCGGTAAGCTGCTCGATATGTTCAATCAATTCGTTTGCGTAAGAAGAGAAAAGTTGATCGAAATTCATTGACTGGTTTCTTTCCATAATCTTCTGCAAAATTACAAAAAAAATCGGAATAAGTGTTAATAAATTTGCTGAAATGTCAATTATTTTTTGTACCTTTGCATCCGGCAAAATGGATAATACACAAAAAAACATTATATAATCAACAGAAGTTGCCGATTGAAGAGAACGACCTTTTGAACACAAAATAAAAAAAATCACAATGAAAAAATTATACACTCTAATTTTCGTTTTCGCCATTGCAAGTTTGCAGGCATCTGCCCAACGCCCTCAAAACGAATTTCAAATTTTTGGTGGCGGTGGAATCCCCATATCTTTACAGAGTGGCGTATCTACAACAGGTTTTAGTGGAGAGACCGGAATAGGTTTCACGGCATTTGTCAGCCGAAGTATCGGTATTCATTTTGGCGTAGGAGTAGGAACTCTACATAAAGAAGTAAATGTTGATGCCTTGCGTACGGTTACTTATGGCTCAATCGATGCCAACGGTTATGTTCGTGATTTACATACCACGCTATTTGATTATCGCGAAACTCTGCGGACAAGTACACATCTCTCTGTTCCGTTAATGTTACAATTTCAGCCAAACAGGCACGGTTTTTATGCAATGGGCGGTGTAAGAATGATTTTTTTGGCAAGCCGAAATGCAAGCTATGATGTAAGCGTTGCGGCACTCCACAATGAGGCGTTTTATCATCAACCTGGAAATTGGGCAATTGCTGATATAGGTACGTTCCCAGGCAATAGTGTAAGTAGAAATTTCGAGTTTCCACAGCCAACCACCATGCTCACTCTCGAAATGGGCTGGAAATGGCGTATCGGCGAAAATGTGTTTCTCTACACAGGTGCATTTTTGGATTATGGTTTGAATGATCTCGCTCGAGACATAAGACAACCTTTGAGCAACTTCACCCTACCAGAAACTTTGCAAAATCTCACAGTGCTCCAATATACCGATAGAGTAAGTCCTACCGTTGTCGGTATCAAACTGCGATTGGCGTTCGCTCACTCAGACGGACAACGACAAAGAGGTGGACACGGTATGCGAGGACATTGTCCGCCACCGACGAGAGGTTCTGGAAATCAAAATGTGATTTTCAATATGCCGCGTTAAACGCAGTGTTGTAAGGGCGTATTGCGTGCGCCCCTACGATTATCTACCCTAGTCTGAAAAATTTTGCTGTTTCATTTTTTTTTTGTATCTTTGTGGTTGAATATCTTGTATAATCTCAAACAACAGACCCATGCATATTGCAGTTGCAGGAAATATCGGTTCCGGAAAAACCACCTTGACGGGCTTGCTCGCCAAGCATTACAAATGGAAAGCACACTACGAAGATGTGGAAACAAACCCCTATCTAAGTAGTTTTTACGAAGATATGCGACGTTGGTCGTTCAATCTGCAAGTGTATTTTTTAAACAGTCGCTTTCGTCAAGTGATTGAAATTCGTAAAGGTAACAAAAATGTGATTCAAGATCGTACAATTTACGAAGATGCGTACATTTTTGCACCAAATTTGCACGCCATGGGGCTAATGACACTTCGCGATTTTGAAAATTATTCGTCGTTGTTTGAATTGATGAATTCATTTATTCAAATGCCGGATTTGTTGATTTATCTGAAAGCAGATGTGCCTAAATTAGTCGAGCAAATTCAAAAACGCGGACGCGACTATGAAAATTCCATTCGCTTGGACTACCTAAGTGCTCTCAACGAACGCTATGAATCGTGGATTGAAAGCTACAAAGGCAAGCTTTTGGTCATTGACGTAAAAGAACTGAATTTTTCGGATAACAAAGAAGATTTAGGACAAGTCATCGAAAAGATAGACGCACAAATCAACGGACTTTTTTAATTTATAACACAAAAAACGAAGGATATGAATATCGTTCACAACTTGAAGAGATTCTTCAACGAACAGCAAGATGAAGCCGCAATTCCCGGATTGGGCGTATTTTTCAAGACAGCAACCGATGACACCGGGAAGCCTCTTCCGAAGGGCGATTCGGTAATTTTGTTTGTAGAAAAAGCACCGAGAAGCAATGCTTTCATAAATTTTTTCGGATACGAGGAAAATTTAACTGAAAACGAGGCGGTTGAAGTCATTGAGCAATGGGTGTCGGGGATTTTAAATGATTTGAAAAAAGACAAAATTGCCAATATCCCTGAATTGGGTACCTTTGAAGTCAAACAAGATAAAGTAATTTTTATGCCTGCTGCCGACCAAAATCTTCTGAAAGAAGCCTCTCCGGATAGATACGGATTGGATGATGAAATTCCTAAAGTTGGAGAAGGAGAAGTGCAGGCAAAAAATACGCCGGAAAAAGAAAAGCAATCGACAAATCGTGCGGTTCTTTGGTCGATTATCGGAGCAATTGTAGTTATCTTGATTGGTGTATTCATTATTTTTGGTGGAATAGATATGTTTCGAGGTGATGGATCAGCACAACCACCTATTGTGGTTGGTCCCGCCGCTGTTGCCGAAATTGACGATGAAATTTCGGATGTGCAGGTTGTGCTATTACCGTATGCCGTTATCGGTGGTTCTTTTTGTGATAGAGCCAATGCTGAAGCTTTTCTCGCACGAATGAGAAGTCAAGGTTACAATGCCGAGCTGATTTTTTGCAATGATATACAGCGACATCGAGTTGCTTTGGGTAGCTTCAGAACTAGAGCCGAAGCAGTCGAATTTATGAACCGTGTCCGTGCAACCACTATTACCAATGCCTGGATTTTAGCGAGATAATGGGAAAAGGAAAATTAGCGAAATTTGAGGAAAACAAAACGTTTTCCAACCTTTTTCAACCGCTCTACGAGGATGTTGCTACTCACGGATTTCCGCTAAAGGGTGCGTGGCAAAAGGATTTTTTCAAAAACACAAACCCAATCGTTTTAGAACTGGGATGCGGAAAGGGAGAATATACTGTGGGTTTGGGAGAAAAATATCCGGAAAAGAATTTCATAGGAATAGATATTAAAGGTGCTCGAATTTGGCGAGGATTAAAGCGATGTCAGGAAAAAAGTCTAAAAAATGTGGCTTTTTTACGGACACGAATTAGTAACATTAACTTGTTTTTTGCACCCAACGAAATAAGTGAAATTTGGATTACATTTCCCGATCCTCAACCTAAAAAAGAAAACAAACGTCTGACTTGTCAGCGTTTTTTGGATCTTTACAAAAAGATGCTTGTTCCCGATGGAATCATTCATCTCAAAACAGACGATACCATGCTTTATGACTATACGTTGAACGAAGTTATTCCCAACGGAAAGCACAAGCTACTTTTGCATTCAGACGATTTGTACAAAGATGGAAGCCCCCATTTGGAAGTCAAGGAAATTCAAACTTATTACGAACAAATCTGGCTCGAAATGGGTAAGAAAATCAAATATATTCGATTTCAGTTGAACTCCAAATAAGTTTTCAAAACACAGCATGAAGTATCTTCCAAAATATCTGATTCTGATTTTCACATTGTGCCTGTCTAATGTGGCTCTTGGGCAATACGAATATACTCAACCGGCAGATACAACCAACGTTCCTCCGGAACCGGAAAGACGCGAAATAGCAAGTAGAGAGGGAGGCTCTGCAAACAGGGGGATCGTTTACTTTTTTTACGAAAATAAATTTAATGTTGGACGTCCGGATCTCCAGTTTATTGACACTATAAAAACGCTTTTTCATCGCTATAATCCGATTATGCGAAACAATGCTTTTCGTGCCGACCGTGGAAATATGGGATTAATTGTTGACGATTTAGAGTTTTCTTTCAGAAACGATCTTTTGTTTTCATACGGAAGAAGTCCGTTTGAATTATATCGCTTCACGCCTTTCAACACGAAATTTTATCAAAACACGATTCCGTACGTTGAATTGTATTATGTACAAGGTGGCGAGCGAAAACAAAATTTCCGAATGCTTTTTACACAAAATGTTCTGCGAGGTTTGAATGTGGGGGCAGAATACAACGTCATTATGGCACCCGGAGTTTACCACCGTTCGTCCACGAGGCACAACAATGTTCGTGTGTTTTCAAATTTTATTTCCGAAAATCAAAGGTATCGAGCTGTGGCAGGATATTTTTTCAATCACTTTCAATCCAATGAAAACGGTGGAATTACTATCCCCCTTCAATCGGCTGCAGATTTCAGCAACAAGCAAATTGTCCCGATTAGACTTTTACAAGCAGAAAATGTCTGGCGAGAAAATACTTTTTACATCCGGCAATCCTACCATTTTGGCATAAATCGAAACAGGAGACAAAACAGAATTCAAAATGAAGTTTTGAACGACAATCTGAATGATACCCTGAATGGGAATGGCTATATGAATGGAATTGAAAATGGAGAATTGAAAATTGAAAATGGTTATTCCGAGGCAAACGGTGTTAATCAGCGAATAAGCTTTGGCTCTCTTTCACATTCACTTGAGGTACAGCGATTTCGCATGATGTTTAATGACAGGCAATTGAATCCGGAAAATTATCCCGCTATTTTTAGAGATTCGACACAAACACGAGATTCCACATTTGTAGAGTTGATTCGGAATACCCTTTCATGGAATATCGGTGATGTAACCTCGTTTCGAAATTCGCAGTTTCTCAATCTGAGTTTTGGTGCGACGATGGATTTGGCAAGAGTTCGAACCGGAGATGTTATTTTTGACACATTAAAATCTGATCCTGTTGAATACTACAGAAATTTCAATCGTGATTTCGGCTATCTTTACCCGTTCGCCAACCTGCGTTTGAACTTTCGAGATCGATATTTTTTGAGTGCAGGAATAATGTATCAAACACGTTTAAGCACTCGAGACTTAAGAACTTTTACAGGTTTTTCTGCTAATGCAAGGTTTGATTATTTTTTCAACCAAGCAAGATCTAACGACGGCTTTTTTGCTGAAGCAAATTTTACAGATGTTTTGCCTCGTCCGTTTCAACAGTTTTATATCAGCAACAATTTTCGATGGGAAAATTCTTTCACAAATCCACAAACGCTGCATTTTGCTGCCGGTGCACGTTGGAGAGGTTTTCGTTTGAGAAGTGAAATCGCAACATTTAACAATTTCATCTACCTAACTCCAACAAATTTTGCACAATCCAACGAAACTTTTTCGATATTCAAAACATCGTTGGAAAGAACATTTCGATTTTGGAGAATTCTTGCATTAGACACACGTTTGGTGTATCAACACAATACATCGGAAACTATCATGCAACTCCCGACATTCTCAACACGAAGTGCACTGTTCTTCGACTTTATTTTACTCGGCACAACGCCTATGCAGGTCGGCTTTGAAGCATTCTACAACACACCATTTCATTCAAGATTTTTCAATCCGGCATTAGGTATGTTTTACGATCAAAGGCAACTCCAAACGGGTGGATTTGTTTTTGCCGATGCATTTCTGAATTTGCGTATAGCACGTGCAAATGTTTTCTTCAGAATGAGTAATCTCGGTGCAAACTGGTGGGGCTACAACTACATGATGACCAACGGTTATCCGATCGCCTATCGCACGTTTTCGTTTGGGGTATTATGGCGGTTTTATGATTAAGGGAGCGGCTTTTCATCGTCATTCCGCCGTAGGGCGGAATCCCCTTGCTATTTTCGTTTTTTTTCGTATCTTTGCAAAAAAGAAAATAGGTTATGGTTAGATTATTCTTAAATTTCTGCATTTCTTTGGTTGGATTTGCTTTGGTGTCCTGCCATACACCGTCTAATATACCAGCTCATGCACCAACTGATATGGTTATGACTGGGGCAGGGACGACAACTTCTCAAGGCGAGCCTCTTGCTCTTGAATCTTTTACTGTTGTAGCACGAGGTACACAGCGTGCGAGCGATCAAAGAATGGTTGCACATACGGCATCATTGAGACTATCGGTTAGAGATGCAGAAAATACACGAAATGTGCTTCTGCAACAAGTTAAAAACAATAACGGCTTTCTTGTTAGAGAAGCAGGAAATTCAATAACAGCACGAATTCCAACCGAAAATATGGAAGTCTTTTTAAATTATGCAAAGACACTTGGTAACCTTGAAGGTCTCAACAGAACAGGAACAGATATTACAGATCAATATCGGGATAATGTGCTTAGATTAGATAATTTAAGAAACGTGCGGAACAGATATTTGGCATTATTGGAACAGGCAAACACAGTTAGCGATATTTTAAGTATTGAAAGAGAACTTGAACGTGTAAACTTAGAGATAGATAGACTTGAAGGACGAGTTCGACACGCAGAATTAAGTGTTGCGTTATCAAATGTGACTGTAACGTTTAGAGAAAGAACAAGACCCGGACCTGTAGGGTGGATTTTTTATGGTTTGTACCGAGGAATAGAATGGTTATTTGTATGGAATTAACAAAAATCTGCTCGGTATAGTACAAAGGTTGTTTCCTCTACAGAGTTCAATAAAACAGCATAATCCGATACCCTTATCTGCTTGCGGCAAAGCATAAAAATCTACGAACGCAGTGAGTACGTTACCGCGAAAATTGTCAGAGCGGTAGCGGAAACATAATTTTCGCAAAGCGTTTTTTTGGTTCGTTTTTTGTCGCTACAAAAAATGAACGATTAATAAAAAATCGTATTCAACACATACGCCAAACGAACACCACCAAGCAACAACTGCTCGTCAACGACACTCAAAAATGTTCGATAACGCCCGTCTATCATTTTTAGTCCATGAATATAACTGAAACGCAAATCGGCATATCTCGGTGTGTGTTTGTAAACATAATGTGCCAAAATAACCGTTTCCTCAACCCAATCTCTTGGGCCACCTTGTTGCATTTCAGCAATAGTAGCAGGGGTAGTAGGTGCCATCAAATTGTATGCCCATTCGGTATGACTCCAATTTCTTGCACGTTCCACAATTGGAGAATCCCATATTGCGTGCAAGTTTGTTCTCGATCCAAACCAATACACAGGATGTAGATTTCCTCCGCGATCGGCTCTGCGTCCGGCGTGCATCGGACAATGAATTTCGCCAACGGTGTGAATCATAACTTTCAAAAAAACCCTTTTTGTTGAATCACAATAAGCGTTTGATGAGAGTTTGTATATCGCAAGTTCGGTTGCAGTAACCATATCGCCCGTTTCGGCAGGCGGACTGGTTGCATAAGTATAGCCGGAATCAACATTTACGAAGTGCCATGTTCTCATGAAATCGAATTTAGGAATGCTTCGGGCGTTGTCCATCCACATGGCATAAGTAGCCATCGTTCTACCGTTCAAAAGCCGTGTGACTTCAGCTTGTGCCTCCGGCGTGAGATTTTTCTGTGCGATGAGAGCAATAGCGTCATGTGCTCGACTCCCCCACGCAGAAAGTTGAAGGGTTAGCAATAAAAAGACGATTGGCGATAGGATTTTTTTGATTTTCATAAGAGATTTATTTTTTGCAAAGATACGAAAAAAAATCGCATTTTTTAGCTTGCAAAATCCAATAATTTTTCGTATCTTTGCATACTTTATTAACGAAAACAGAAGTATTGATTATGAGTGAGTTGGGAAACAACGTTCCACAAAACGGAAATGGAGATTATACAGCAGACAACATTCAGGTTTTGGAAGGCTTAGAAGCCGTACGATTACGCCCTGCAATGTACATTGGAGATATTAACGAACGTGGGCTTCATCACTTGGTGTATGAGGTTGTGGATAACTCGATTGACGAGGCTTTGGCGGGCTATTGCACGAGCATAGATGTAACTATTTTGGAAGACAATTCCATTTGTGTTTTAGATAACGGGCGTGGAATCCCTACGGGAATACACGAAAAAGAAGGTCGTTCGGCGTTGGAAGTAGTTATGACGGTGTTGCACGCCGGAGGTAAATTTGACAAAGGAACGTACAAGGTTTCAGGCGGTTTGCACGGTGTAGGGGTGTCTTGTGTGAATGCGCTTTCTTCGCATTTGAAAGTAGATGTGTTCAGAGAAGGTAAACATTTTGTGCAAGAATACAGCATTGGTATTCCAAAATATGCTGCGAAAGAAATCGGCACATCGGACAAAACCGGTACAATGGTAACGTTCAAACCCGATGCTACAATTTTTTCGACAACAACTTACAAATACGACACACTTGCCGCACGTCTTAAAGAGTTGGCGTTTTTGAATAAAGGTATTACACTTACAATAACCGACAAACGTGATGTTTTGGAAGACGGTAGTGTTCGTACCGAAACATTTCATTCGGAAAACGGTTTGAAAGATTTTATCGATTATTTGGATGCCACTCGTGAAAAATTGATACCTGTTCCTGTACATATTGAGGGCGAAAAAAACGGTATTCCGGTTGAATTGGCATTGCAATACAACACGTCGTTCACCGAAAATGTACACTCGTATGTCAATAATATCAACACGCACGAAGGTGGTACACATTTGGCGGGTTTCCGTAGAGGACTAACACGTACATTAAAAAGTTATGCTGACAAATCGGGACTCTTGGAAAAAGTCAAATTCGAAATTTCGGGCGATGACTTTCGTGAGGGCTTGACTGCCATTATTTCCGTAAAAGTTGCAGAGCCTCAATTCGAAGGTCAGACCAAAACCAAACTCGGAAACAACGAAGTGATGGGTTGTGTTGATCAAGCCGTGAGCGAAATGCTGACCTACTATTTGGAAGAAAACCCAAAGGAGGCGAAACTTATCGTGAACAAAGTGATTTTGGCCGCAACTGCACGTCACGCCGCACGAAAAGCCCGTGAGATGGTGCAACGTAAAACCGTAATGGGTGGTGCCGGATTGCCCGGAAAGTTGGCAGATTGTTCAGAAAAAGACCCCGCAGTTTGCGAAGTATATTTGGTCGAGGGTGATTCCGCAGGCGGAACTGCCAAACAAGGCAGAGACCGCAAAACACAAGCCATTATGCCACTTCGAGGAAAAATCCTCAACGTGGAAAAAGCAATGACACACAAAGTTTTTGAAAACGAAGAAATCAAAAATATCTACACCGCTCTCGGCGTTACGATTGGAACAGAAGAAGACAGCAAAGCCTTGAATTTAGCCAAACTTCGTTATCACAAAGTCATCATTATGACCGATGCCGACGTGGACGGAAGCCACATTGCAACGCTGATTTTGACATTCTTTTTCCGCTACATGCGTGAACTGGTTGAGCAAGGTTATGTGTATATCGCCACTCCCCCGCTCTATTTGGTCAAAAAAGGCAGGCAAGAGCGTTATTGCTGGAACGAGGACGAGCGCTTGGAAACCGTTGCTCAATTTGGAGGCGGTAGCGACAAAGGCGTACACATCCAGCGTTACAAAGGTTTGGGAGAAATGAATGCCGAACAACTTTGGGGCACAACGATGAATCCCGAAACACGCACCTTGCGAAAAGTAACGATTGAAAATGCTTCCGAAGCCGACCGCATTTTCTCAATGTTGATGGGTGACGAAGTTCCGCCACGCCGTGAATTTATTGAGCAGAACGCGAAGTATGCTAAGATTGATGTTTAGGTAGGAATTAAATTAGTGCCTTAACACCAATATCTGTACGATAAAACAGATTTTCGCACTCGATTTTTTTAACGGCTTCTAATGCTTTTGCTCGGGCTTCGTCCAAATTTTTGCCTGTACCTACAACCATAAGAACCCTTCCGCCGGATGTGAGTAACTTGCCGCTTTTTTCGGTTGTTCCCATATGATAGACTTTTACGTCTGTTGTGGACGTATTCAATACGCCCCTACAGTCGATTTCATAACCTGTTTCGTAATCTCCGGGATAACCTTTGGATGCCATAACAATGCCTAAAATCGGAAAATCATCCCATTCGATTTCGATTTTTTGCCCCTCGGCAATGCCGTAAAAAATATCAAAAATATCGCTTTTTAATCTTGGCAGAACTATTTCCGTTTCCGGATCTCCAAAACGTGCATTAAACTCGATGACTTTGATACCGTTTTTAGTTTTCATTAATCCGCCGTACAGCACACCCGAAAACGAACAGCCCTCTTCGACCATCGCAAATGCTGTGGGTTTCAGGATGTTTTCCAAAGCATAGTTTTGGTCTTCTTCGGTTACGAAAGGAAGTGGTCCGTATGCACCCATTCCGCCTGTGTTCGGACCTGTATCGCCATCGAACGCACGCTTGTGATCTTGTGCCAAAACCATCGGATAAACATCTGCACCATTCACAAAACACATAAACGAAAATTCAGGACCTTCCAAATAATCCTCAATAACAACTTTTCCTTCGCCAAATTTATCGTCAACCAACATATCTTTCAACGCAAGTTCCGCTTCCTCAATGGTTTCAGCGATAACAACACCTTTTCCGGCAGCCAGTCCATCGTATTTCAGCACGGTAGGAAGCGGTTTTTCTTTAACATAGTTCAACGCCTCGTTGAAGTCTGTGAATACCTCATAAGCAGCCGTCGGGATGCCATATTTTATCATCAAATCTTTTGCAAAACGCTTGCTCGATTCGATTTGTGCAGCCTTTTGATTGGGACCAAAAATACGCAGTCCATTTTCTTTGAAAACGTCAACAATTCCAAGAGAGAGCGGTGTTTCGGGACCCACAACTGTGAGGTCAATTTGTTTTTCGATAGCAAACGTAAGAAGCCCGTTCACATCCGTATCTTTCAGTGCAACGAGTTCCGCTTGCTTTGCTATTCCTGCGTTTCCGGGAGCACAATAGATTTTAGAAACTTTTGACGACTTCGACAAAGCATCTGCGATAGCGTGTTCTCTACCGCCTCCTCCAATGATTAGTACGTTCATTTTTTTTACAATTTCTGTTTGAACTACCTCATTCCAGTGAATACTGTCCTGTTTTTTCCCGCTGATTATTGTGGTCATTATGCTCATAGCCTTATGTTTTTTAATGTTTGAAATGTCGCATTCCCGTAAGAAGCATTGTAATTCCCAACTCGTTGGCTTTGGTTATCGATGCCTCGTCTTGCACGCTACCGCCAGGTTGTACGATGGCCTCAACACCGTATTGTTTGGCGAGTGTAACGGTGTCGTCAAATGGGAAAAATCCGTCCGATGCTAAAACCAAGCCGGTTGTTATACCTTTTTCTTTGGCTTGTGTTAATGCAATTTCCGCAGAGCCGATGCGGTTCATTTGTCCTGCACCAACACCGACTGTGCAACCGTTTTTTACTACAACAATAGCGTTGGATTTGACGTGTTTAACGATCCTCCAACCAAAATTCATATCGTTCACTTGCGAAGGGGTTGGTTTTTTTGTGGTTGCTGTCATTTTTTCTGTAACTTCAACCGTGTTGGTGTCTAAATCTTGCACTAAAATTCCGCCGTTTACGCTGACAATCTGTTGTGGCTTTTCAATTTTTTTCGACATATCGACTTGCAATAGTCTGAGGTTTTTCTTTGTCATCAAAACGTTCAGTGCCTCGTCTGTAAATTCAGGAGCAATCACGATTTCCAAAAAAACAGGTTTTAACGCAAGTGCGGTTTTTTCGTCAACCGTTCTGTTGAATGCCACGATACCGCCAAAAATACTGACTTTGTCGGCTTCGTAAGTTTTTGTCCAAGCATCAAACGCATCTTTTCCGGTAGATGCACCGCAAGGGTTTGCGTGTTTCAAACCCACACAAAAAGGCTCGTCAAATTCCATTGCAATGTTGAGAGCCGCATTCGCATCTTGAATGTTGTTGTACGACAATTCTTTGCCGTGAAGTTGTTTGGCAAATGCAAGTGAATATGGAATGGCGGTGTCTTGTTTGTAGAATCTGGCGGATTGATGCGGATTTTCGCCGTAGCGGAGGGATTGTGCCAATTCGTAATTTAGAAATATCTTTTTAGGCTGTTTTAAAGCGTCATTGCGAACGGAGTGAAGCAATCCAGACATAGATTGCTTCGAGCTTTCGCTCTCGCAATGACGTGTTAATTCATCTACACTGTTTTGCAAATACGTGGCAATGCAGGAATCGTAAGTCGCCGTATGGCTAAACGCTTTCGCCGATAATTCCAAACGTGTTTCGGGGGTTGTGTTTCCGTTTTTTTGGATTTCCTCAATGATGCGATCGTAATCTTGCGGATCGCAAACAACGGTTACATCGTTGTAGTTTTTTGCTCCACTTCTCAACATTGACGGTCCGCCGATGTCGATATTTTCGATAGCGTCTTCCATCGTAACATCAGGTTTTGCAATGGTTTCACGAAACGGATACAAATTGACACAGACCATATCAATGAATTCAATGTTGTTTTCTTTCAACGCTTGCAAGTGGTTTTTATCGTCTCTACGAGCGAGAAGTCCGCCGTGAACATTGGGATGAAGCGTTTTTACTCTGCCGTCGCAAATCTCCGGAAAGCTTGTGATGTCGCTGATGTTAATCACATTGACACCTTCGTCTTGAAGTAATTTCATTGTACCACCTGTGGCGATAATTTCCCAACCTGATTTTTGTAAGTTTTTTGCAAATTCTACGATGCCTGTTTTGTTGCTGACGCTAATTAGTGCTTTCATTGTTAGCTTGATTGTTTTGCTGTCATTGCGGGCTTGACCCGCAATCCCCTTATAGCAGGGGATTCCGCATCAAGTGCGGAATGGCGTGAGTATTTTTTCTATTGTTTTAATGTATAACTCGTGTTCCGCAGTGTGAATGCGGATTTCTAATTCTTCAAGTGTGCAGTTTTCGATTGGAACTTCGACTTGGTCAATAATTTTTCCGCCGTCCAAAGTTTTATCAACAAAGTGAGTGGTTACGCCTGTTATTTTTGCACCGGATTCATAGGCTTGTTGAATGGCGTTAAGCCTTTTGAAGTCGGGCAAAAGCGAAGGATGAATGTTGATAATTCTGCCTTCATATTCGTCAAGCAAAACATCCGACACCAAACGCATATAACCGGCTAAACAAATCAAATCGATGTTGTGTTTTTTCAGAAGTTGCACAATCTCCGTTTCATAATCGGCTTTTGAAGCGTAGTTTTTTGGTTGAAATTCAAAAACGGGAATGTTAAATTTTTCTGCTCTTTGAATGACGAACGCCTTTGGATTATCACACACCAGCACTGCAACCTCAGCATTCAAGCGGTTTTCAGCACAAGCACGGGCAATGGCTTCGAAATTGCTTCCGTTTCCGCTGGCGAAGATTGCTATTTTGTCGGTTTTTGGCATTTTGTTGATCTGATTATTTGGGGTTCTGTAATTTTTTTTCAATCATTCGTTTCTGATATTTCGTTTTTGTTCCTGCAAAAACACGAATTTTGTTTTGTTATAGAATTATTTTATTGTTTACTAAGTTATCTGTTACATACTCTTGTGGTATTTTTTCCTGTTCTAATCGCCAATTATTTCCTTTTAATATTTCATAAAGTTGCTTTTCTTCTTCGGATAAGTTCATTTCTGTCAAAACTTTGCTTGATGTTCCCGAATCATTTTCAAAGAACGTCTCAAAAGTTGCTTTGTCCATCAAAACACTTTTTGCGTGTGGAAAATATCCCTTGAATTGCGATAAGATTTCAAAACCCTGCACATCTAAATCGCCCCAATAAAACAATTCTGTCTTGTTCAACCATTCGACATTTTTTAGATTTTCAACTCCAAAACCACTTCCAAAAATTACAATAGTTTCTGTAATTATTGGAAAAGTAAGCACATTCATTTTGTTTTCTACAACAAAAACTTTTTTCAAAGGCAACTTCAGTTTTACAAGTTGACTAATCGGAATATTCAAATCATCTATTTCTGAAAAATAAGTGCTTGCAATTTGTTTGTCTAAAATACGAAAACGGACTTTCGGCTCGTCATATTTTAGATTAAAGCGTTTTTCAAAGTTTGTTTCATCTGAATTTATATGTTCGGAAATTATCACATCAAGTAGTTCTTTGATAATGGATTTATTGTTTTCAATAAATTTTGTGTGAATTTTTATTGGTAATTCGCGAATGTATAAGTTTGGTTTGGGGTTTTCAATAAAATATTTGCAAACTTTTAGTAAGTAGTGCCAAACATCAAACTCAATGAGTTTTTGAGGGCAGACAATAATCCATTCTTTCAACAATGGCAATCCACTGATTATCAAATTGTAATTTTTCAAAAAGGTTTGATACTCCTTCTTTTTTCCTGTCACTTGAAGATAATCTTCAAGTGTTTCAATGATTATTTTTTCGGGTACGGATTGTTTTCCAATTTTATCAAATTGTTGCTCTTTCTCAATGATAGAGTATCCCAAATTTTTATTCGTTTTCGAATTATTGTGCAACAACTGAAGTGATTTTTGATATTCAGGTAATTTGTTTATCAAATCTTTGGTAGTTATTTTACCTATTCGATTAATTTCTTTTGGAAAAAAATCAACCGCCTCAATGTTTGCTATCAATACATTTTTCCACCAATTTAGGCATTGTTGCTGTATTTCTTGTGGAGTTATCATTGTTGTGTTTCTTGTATAACGGCTATTAAATCTATTTGCTGTTTTCCCTGCTTATATTCCTCTGCTGTAAGATATTGAATTTCGGAATTATTTTTTTTTTCGTTGTTTGATATGAAATGAACCGTATTGATATAATTTTCAATAATGTTGATTTTTTGCAAAGGAGTAACTACCAGTAATTGCAGGTTTAATTTTTTAAAAAGTTCTAATCCGAATTTTGTACTTTCATCATCGCCATTTTTAAATGCTTCATCGATTATTGCAAATCTGAACGACTTGCTACGAGGTTCGCCATAAGACAAACCGAATTGATATGCCAATGCCGAAGCCAAAATCGTATATGCCAGTTTTTCTTTTTGTCCGCCCGACTTTCCTGAAGAATCGGAAAAATACTCCTTTTCGGTGCTGTTTTCAAAATATCGTTCTGTTGCACTAAACAAAAACCAATTACGAACATCGGTAACTTTTTTAGTCCACTCTATGTCTTCGTTTTTGTTACTCATAAAGCGGTCTAAAAATTTCTTTACCATATTAAAACGATTTTCTGTATAGGCATCTGAAGTGTCTAAAATATCCACATAGCAGTTACGCAAATCTTTTTTGAAGTTACTGATTTCTCTATCTGCATTTGGGTCGGGTGAAAGTTCAATATAAGTGCCTTTGTTAAATTCAATTTCTTTCAAGTGCTTGTTAATTTCATCAATTTTCTTCTTTATTTGTTTGCTGTGAGTATCCAATTTAACATCAAAAACGCGAATGTCATCAATCGTGTTTTTATTCAAAAGTTTCTTAAAACTATTTTCGTGTTCAGATAAACCTCCATTAACAATGTTTTCATATTCCTCGATAAATTCAGGCAAAGAATCTATTTCAACTGTGATATTTTGCGTAGTAGCGGGAAAATCATTTTTATACGATTGCATTACTTTTATAATGCGATTGCTTGTTTCATTTAATTTTGAGTTTAGCGTATCTTTTTCTCCGTTTTTTCCATTGTATTTGTTTATTAATTTGCTTGAAATTGTATCGATATTTTTGAACGTTAGATTTGTTTGTTCAATAAGTTTGTCTATTTTCGGATAATAAACTTCTATTTCATTTTGCAAAATCGTATTTTGTGCAGTCTTACAAGTTTCAATCTCATCGGTGTAATTTTTAATACTACCTTTTATGCTACCTACGTTTTCTGTTTTCTTAGTTTTTTCTTCTTCTAAATCAGTTATTTCACTTGTGATTTTTTCTAATCTGTCTTGTAATGATTTCAAAATGTCGTTACTTGTTTCTATATCAAATTTTTCTTGGTTTAAATCTTGTATTTTTTTGACTTCGTCTTGCCAATTCAATTCGTTCCAATTTTGATAAGTAACTAAAGAAATCAAATTAGCATTCAGTTCTGTATTTGTATATATTTCAGAATTCAATAGGCTTAATTCTTGTTCTGCATTTTGTTTTTTCGTGCCTAATTCTAATAACTGTTGTTCTACGGCTTTTATTTTCTCTGTGTTTGTCCAACCTAACACAAATTTTGTTCTGTCCCACAATCCTGTACGGTCATCTTTCGTATGCTTTTTACCTTTTTTGTATTGTCCTTCAATGGTTATTGCATTTTGTCGTGTCTTTTGAAAATCTTCAATGGATACACATTTTAAATTAAAATGCAGTTCTAAATCGGCTTGCAACCATTCCTCAAAATAAGAATCTTCTTTTATTTCGATTTTATTTACTACAGAATCTGTATCTATTTCTGTATATTGAATTTTGGGCTTAAAATTCCGCAGAACAGGAAAATAATCTAATTTAATACCGCGTTTGGTTTTGTCTGACAATGATTTAGCGTTGATATAGCCACTGACTTCCCGATAGTGTTCTTCGGGAACTAATAAACTAACACCAAAACCGCGTAATAGCCGTTCTAACGCACCTTCCCATTGTTTTTCGGCATCTTTCACTTTGAGTAATTCGCCTGCAAATGGTATTTTATCCTCTGCAATTTGCAAATCGTCTATTATTTGCTGGCGAACATCTAAAAGATAGGCTGGAATTTGATTTTTACGAGTTCGTAAAGATTTTAATTCTGCTTCTACTGTTTCGTAGTTTTCTTTTGCAACTCGTAAATCGGCTGTTTTTTCGCCTAATTCTGTTTGTTTCTTTTCTGAAATTTCTTTTAAATCCTCTATTTTTTGCTGTGCTGACTTTAAGTTAGAATAGAAGGCTTTATCTGTGCTGGCAGTTGGCAACTTACAGATGGAAAGTAGGCCCTTATAATCTGTATATTTTTTGTTTTTCTCTGTTTTTGCTATTTCGCGTTGTTCAATTTCTTTGGTTATTTCTTTTAATCTTGCGCCACCGTTATTATCGATATCCTGCTCAATTTGATTTTTTGCTTTTATTTTAATATCTAAATCGATTTTAATCTGACCTAATTGATTATTCAGTTGGTTAAGTTTTGCTTCGCAACTTTTGATTTCTTCTTCAAGCAATGCAATTTTTTTGCTTGCAAAATAACTTGGAATGGCAGAAAGAATATTGTCAATTTCTTCAAGTTGCTGTTTATAATAGTTATAGTTTTTGTCCAATTCTGCCAAAGGGAATAATGTATCCCGCTGTTTTCTAATTTCAATAACAGCATTATAAGCCCGATTCAAATCATTAAAACGCTTTTTAAGATCTTCTATTTGAGTATTTACATCTGTTTGCTCCAACATTTGTTCACGAACGAACGACGTCAAACTGCTCACGGATTTCATAGAAACGGTTTGATAAAACAAATCAATGGCTCTCTCGGAATTCATACCGAATAACCGTCTGAAGGTTCGGCTATATTCTGAAAAATTATCGCCAACATACTCAGGTTGTAAATTTTTTATTCGTTGTTTTAATGACTTTCCATCTTCTATGTTTTCAAATGTTTCTTTTATATGCAGTGCTTTTGTGCTGATTATTAAAAGTTTTTGAACCTTTTCGTTTTCAAGCCAAAACACTTGTGCTAATGTGATATTTGACGAATATCCGGCATTACTAAAATTTGCAAGAACAACACTGAAAGTTGTGTCATTTTCAGCGTTATAGCGCAAAGAAATGGCTTTCCCCTTTTTTACTCTTTCTAAATTTTCGCTAAATTCATTTT
The DNA here is from genome assembly GCA_009785425.1 of Bacteroidales bacterium. Taxonomy (GTDB): domain Bacteria; phylum Bacteroidota; class Bacteroidia; order Bacteroidales; family P3; genus WRKV01. The sequence continues at coordinate 70,591 of WQWI01000002.1, forward strand.
TAGTGTTTTTATATTCGCCACGAATATAACTTGCCATAGTGCGTTCTTTCCCCTCTGCACCTGCCGCTTTATTGAAAGTAATTTTATGATGTGGAACAATTAAGCAAGTTAGAGCATCTACAATGGTAGATTTGCCTGAACCAATTTCACCTGTAAGCAAAGAATTATTACTATTGGGCATAACTTTCCATATTTTGCTATGAAATGTTCCCCAATTCAGTAATTCCAAATAATCCAGCCGGAATCCTATTTGAGTATTGTCAGTATTAAATTCAAATTCAGCCATTTTCTTTCAAACTATTGGTGTATTGCTCAAATTTCACAAGTTCTGTCATAACCACTTCGGCATTAATAAATGCTTTAATAATACGATTAATTTCATATTGCTCATCATCGGTTTTCATTTTACGCAAAAAGCCTTCATCTACAACTTTATTGATTGCAGAAGTAATCTGTTTATATTGATTTGCCTCATTGGTAGTTTCTTTGCAAAACGGTTTCATCAAATTGACAATTTCGTCTTTGCTCAAAATCGCTTTATCTGATTCTCCTTCGCTATCGCTTTCTATCAAATGTTTGCGAAGTAAAAGACATAACAAAGAAACATAAAAATTGAGTTGCCGTTTTTCTATAAGTTTCAAAATGGATTCTTCGCTTTCTTCGTCTGCTTCTTTTTGTTTGAGATAAGCATAACCCTCCGACTTGTCAATGACAACATCTAAATTTATGTCATAAAAATAATTTCTGACATCCTGTTCATTGTCGAGCAGGTCGCTCCAGTATTTGCTATCGCTATAAACGATACCTTTGAGAAGTGAAATCAATATGTTTGAGTAGGCTTTCATTTGCAAAAAACAATTTGTGGAATTTCTATTTTAAATGACTTGTTTGTTTTTGTATTTTGAATATCAATTGTTTGTCGATTGTTTTTATCAATAATATGCTTTGTGTTTTCTTTTGTGGCAATGTTAATATATGCTACAACTTCGGCAATGCCTTTTTGAATTTCAAATGTTTTGAGCAGTTCTGTAAAACTTATTTGTGTCCTACCTTTCAGTGCTGTTTTTATATTGTTTTGTAATTCTGCAACATCAACAGTAAATTGCTCAAATAGTTTGTTGTTATTAGCATCTGCTTTGCCAATATCAAGTACCTTGTTTGAAAACTTAACTTTCTGTGGTATAGAAAACAACGGTCTTTCTGTAATTAAATCAATTTTTATAATGTGGTCAATACTCAAAGAAAATATTTTGCTAAAATCAGTAGTTGAACCTTCCGAAATGATTTTTAGTATTTTATTGATATTTTCGTGAATAATCTTGTTTTCTAAAAATGATTTATGTTCAAGATATTTCCGCAGTTGTTCCCATAATGAATTTGTTGTTTGTTTTGTTTTATCGCCTGCTTCTACCAAATTATTTTTGATATTCTCAATACTGAAAGTATCTTTTTGCATTTGTTGAACAGTTGGAATTTCCAAAATCTCATTGATAAGTTCATCTAATTGATCTTGTTTCGACTGCATCAACAGAAACTCCCAAAATGCCGTGAAACTTTTACCTTGGTCAGTTTCGAGCAAAAAATCTTGTTGTTGCCACAAATCGTCTAAAACTTTGCCTTTTGTTTGGGTTGTTGTGATAATTTTCTGTCTAAAATCACGGTCTAATGTTCTAAAATTATCTTCAACTTGCCTAAAGTCAGATAATAAATTTTTTGCAGTGTCTTCAATAAGCAAATACTGTTCTTTAATTTGTCGGTTGTCTAAAATATCAAATTTTCCAAGTTTGAGATTTTCAATTTCTTCTTCAATCTGTTTTTTCTTATCTTCTAATTCTTTTAATCGTGTTTCAAAATCTTTTTTAGTTTTTACAGAGAGTTCCTTTAATTTTTCAAATAGACTTTTTAACCGCGATTCTGTTCCTACAAACTTAGGCCTTTCCAAACTATCAATCCATTTGAAAGCGTTTTCTGTTGCAGGCGTTAATTCAAATAAAAATTCGTCATTTTTGCTTGGATATTTTCGCAGAAATCCTGCATTTGTCCAATCGGTTAGATATTCTTTTGGACTTTTTGGGTATAATCTTCCATCTTGATTTACAATAAACAAGTAATCGTCTAATAAGGAAGTACATTCACGTTCTAATATCGAATTAAATACAAAATTATTTTGTGTCTGTTTGAATACTTTGAAAAGAAAACCAACAATCAAAGGAGCATTGTCCGCAGTAATTATTTTTACTGTAGTGTTCATTCTGAGTAGTTGATTTATCTTTTCAAATGTCATAATCTAATTTGTGCTTTATCGGTTGAACGCATATATCTCCATTATTATTTTCCTTATTCCAAGTTACTTTGAACACTTTAATCTATTTTGCAAAGATACATTTCTTTTTCGAGTTTTTAACGAAAAAAAGACGAAAATATAAATACCCCAAGCATTCAAGCAGTTTTCAGCACAAGCACGAGCAATGGCTTCGAAATTGCTTCCGTTTCCGCTGGCGAAGATTGCTATGTTTGTTTTGTGTTTCACAATCATAAACTTACTTTTCAAATCGTATCATATTTGCTAAGTGTAGAAAGTACTCTGTACTCCAAATTTCCATTTCCTGTGGATTTTTCAAAAATGGGCGGACATCGTTTTTTACTGCCTCAATATTCGTTTTCTCAATCCGCTCTTTTAGCATTTGCATAAAAATTTCAATTGTGATTTTTTTTTGGTCGAAATTGCTTATCTGCTCCGCTCGCCTTTGTAAATGATTAAAATTTAGGTTCAAGATTAGATTAGTGGATTTTTTCTGATATTTTTCTGCAAATATACGAATAAATTTTGATTTTTGAAATTATATCGAAATTCGCACTCTTTTATGTGCAAATAAAGTTTGTGTTTATGGATTCCTCTGAACTTTGAAAGCCGTACTTTACACAAGCCACAAAAGCTCTCAATTCCATTGATATGATTTCCTCCATCGGAAAATTTATCGTCATCGTGATTGATTCGATAATGTCTCTTATATCCAAAATTTGCGAGCCAGAGAGTCCATTTGTTAATGGCGAAATCGAACTTGATGAAAGTTATTTTGGTGTTCGAGGAAAACGAGGTCGTGGAGCAAACGGAAAAACACCTGTCTTTGGCATGTAAAACGTGATGGAAAAGTCTATACTCAAATTGGTAAGAATCGTTCTGTCGCTGAATTGATGCCGATTATCAAAGGTAAGGCAGATCCATCGTCGGTCATTTATACGGATGGTTCTAAAACCTATGATGGACTCGCAAATTTTGGATATAAGAAACATTATCGAATCAATCACGATGACGATAAATTTTCCGATGGAGGAAATCATATCAACGGAATTGAGAACTTTTGTGGCTTGTGTAAAGTACGGCTTTCAAAGTTCAGAGGAATCCATAAACACAAACTTTATTTGCACATAAAAGAGTGCGAATTTCGGTATAATTTCAGAAATCAAAATTTATTCGTATATTTGCAGAAAAATATCAGAAAAAATCTACTAATCTAATCTTGAACCTTTTTCTTATTATGATTAAAATACAAGCACATCCGAAGCATATTAACCTATTGAGGATATTTGACTGGAGCGAGAATTTACAAGTTGATTGGTACAACTTTTTGGATTACTGCAGATTTTCAAACTTGGCAACTATTATGGTTCAAGATATGACTATTATATTTCTTAAAACAAGTAGTAGTACTATTCAAAGTTTTGAGTGGCGTATGACAAAACCGTATAATGAACCATTTCCTGATGAACTAATTTATATTATGGATTTGAAAAAATATGATCTCGAATTTATATCAAAGATACAAAAAGATAAGCTGTCTGGAACTATTTATGGCACGTATTACAAAGTGTTAAACTAACAAGAAGAACTATCAAAAAACATCTATGAAAAGTCCAACAAAACCATACACTGAAGTCAAGAAAAAACTAGGAAAAGCCAGCATTGCTTGGGAAAAATTAACCGGACATATTCGTTTCTACTACGAAATGGACGAATTGTGGGAAGAAGGCAATCCTACACACAAACACCACAGCAATCTAAGGTTTCGCCGTGGTGGCAAAACGTTAATTACGCTTTGCATTCGCGAAGGATATTTTATTTCTGCCATAGTGCTGGGAAAGGACGAGAGAGATAAGTTTGAGCAACGGCGTAAAGAATTTGGCAAGGAAATGCTTAAAGAGTACGATGATGCACATGTTTATCACGATGGTAAATGGCTTGGCTTTCATATAAAAAAAGATACATCGTTGATTGATGATATCATCCGTTTGCTTGAAATTAAACGCAAGCCAAATCGCAAAATCATGCCTAGAAGTTTAGAAGACTGCGGTCGTCTTGATATAGGGTTGTCTCACCAAGAAATCACAAACATTATTGTTCAAGATTAATTAATTTGCAAAAAAATCGTAATGCAAAAAATAATCACCACCGAAAAAATCCCCATCAAAATGTGGCTCAACGACATCGAAGAAGATGCGTTGAAACAAGCCAAAAATCTCGCTAATCTACCGTTTGCGTTTAGTCATGTTTGCTTAATGCCCGATACGCATGTGGGTTATGGAATGCCTATTGGGGGCGTGTTAGCCACCGATAATGTGATCATTCCAAACGCTGTCGGCGTGGACATCGGCTGCGGCATGTGCGCTGTAGAAACGAATGTTAGAGTTGATGATTTAAGTCGTGAAAAACTGACACAAATCATGGACGGAGTCCGTGAACTTGTTCCCCTCGGCTTCAAACACCAAAAGGAACGACAAGACGAATCACTGATGCCGCAAGGTTTTCAAGTTGATGAAATGGCAGTTGTAAAACGCCAATATCTCGCAGCATTAAAACAACTCGGCACGCTCGGCGGTGGAAATCATTTTATCGAATTGCAACGTTCCGATGATGGTTTTTTGTGGATTATGGTGCATTCCGGCAGTCGAAATTTCGGCTTGCAAGTAGCGGAACACTACAACAACAAAGCGAAGAAACTGAACAAATTTTTCCATTCGGAGGTTGATCCTAAAGCAGATTTGGCGTTTCTACCCTTTGAAACCGATGATGCGCACATGTATTACAAAGAAATGCAGTATTGCACGCAGTTTGCTTTCGCAAATCGCAAATTGATGATGGAACGTATTCAACATGTTGTTTCGTCTGTGTTGAGTACTGTAGTTTTTGAACCGATCATCAACATCGCTCACAACTATGCCGCATGGGAAAAGCATTTCGACACAAAAGTTATCGTTCACCGCAAAGGTGCTACATCAGCAAAACCGGGTGAAATCGGTATTATTCCGGGTTCGCAAGGAACAAAATCATACATCGTTGAAGGGCTTGGCAATCCAGAAAGTTTTATGAGTTGTTCGCACGGAGCAGGTCGTGTGATGGGCAGAAAAGCCGCCATTCGCAATCTTGATTTGGACGAGGAAAAGCGCAAACTCGACCAACTCGGAATCATACATTCCATTCGAAACAAATCAGACTTGGAAGAAGCATCGTCGTGCTACAAAGACATCTCGCAAGTGATGGCATTGCAAAGTGATTTAGTAAAAATCAAAACCAAATTGAGTCCTTTAGCAGTCATTAAAGGGTAATTACAGGGCTATAAGCCGTCATTGCGAGGGCAAAGCCCGAAGCAATCTATAGTACTAGATGCTTCGGGCTTTGCCCTCGCAATGACGTTGTCGTTAACTTTTGAGATAGCCTCTATGCTTTTTCTAAAAGCACCACATTTTCCACATGGTGCGTTTGCGGAAACATGTCCACAGCTTGGACTTTCGTGATGGTGTAAAACTCTTTCATCAACGCTAAATCCCTCGCTTGTGTAGCGGAATTACAACTGATGTAGAGAATTTTTTCGGGGTTTATGTTGAGAATCTGCCTCACAACTTTTTCGTGCATGCCGGCACGCGGCGGATCGGTAATAATCACATCGGGCTTCCCATGCGCTTTCACAAAATCATCGTTCAAAACATGCACCATATCTCCGGCAAAAAAATCGCAATTATCAATGTTGTTGATTTTTGCATTGGTTTTCGCATCTTCAATTGCAGATTCCACGTATTCGATGCCGACAACTTTTTTCACGGATTTCGCCACATATTGAGCGATTGTTCCTGCTCCGGTGTATAAATCGTAAACAATTTCGTCACCTTTGAAATTCGCAAAATCCGCACCAATTCTATACAAATTCGAAGCCTGAACGGAATTGGTTTGATAAAATGATTTTGCTCCTATTCTGAATTTCAGTGACGGTTGTCCGTTTTGGTATGCCGGCATTTCCTCTGTAATATAGGGATTTCCGTGAAACAGCCGAACATCCAAGTCAAAAATCGTATCGTTCAATTTTTCGTTTACTACATACATCAGCGAAGTAATTTCCGGAAATCTTTGTTGAATCGTAGACAACATCGGATTTATCAAGGTCTCATCGTTGTAGGCAAATACGACAACAACCATTAAATTCCCTACCGTTGTATTTCGAATGATTAAATTCCGCAAAAAACCTTCGTGAGACTTCACATCGTAGAACGAAAGATTGTTTTTTACCGCATAGTCTTTTACAAACAAGCGAATCGCATTCGAAGGCTCATCTTGCAAATAACAAACATTTATATCCAAAACTTTGTCGAACATCCCCTGAATATGAAAGCCCAAAGCGTTGCCATCGTCATTGCGAGGGAGGTACGACCGAAGCAGTCCAGTACCATTGTGGATTGCTTCGCCTAACGGCTCGCAATGACGTGTAGAGTCCATTTCCTCTGCCGTCCGCCAGCGTCGGTTCGAAAACGTATATTCAAGTTTATTTCGATAAAGATATTCGCTTTCCGACTTCAAAATCGGGGTAACTTCCGGCAATTCCAAGTGCCCGATGCGTTGCAAATGATCGACAGTGGTTTGTTGTTTGTGTGCCAGCTGGATGTCGTAAGGCAAATGCTGCCATTTACAACCACCACAAACGCCAAAATGTTCGCACTTCGGAGTTCTGCGAATCTCACCAAGTTTGTGATATTTGATAACTTTTGCCTCTAAAAACTGCTTACGTTTTTTGGTAATTTGCAAATCCACAACATCGCCCGGTGCTGCAAATGGAACAAAACACACTTTCTCGCCAACATGCGCAATCGCTTTTCCTTCGGCTGCAAGTTTTTCGATGTTTACCTCAACCTGTATTGGATATTTCTTTCTCATTTGTGATAATTGTCAACAAGGGCGTATGCAATACGCCCCTACTATTCAAATTTTTGTTTCAACTGATCATTGAGAATATTCACAAAATTTTGAAGCGGATTTTTTGCCATCATTGCAATCATCATACTCATCTCTGCATGAAGACGAATCATGGAACGGCAAGTATTTTCACCCAATTCTTCGAGTTCGCAAATTAATTCAAACGGAAACGGCGAAGGGGCTTCGGATTCAATCACTAATCGGTCTTCGCTTTTTTCTTTGATTCGCATTGCCAGCGTTGCCATATTTTGGATGGTAAACGAGCAGCTATCTTCTGTTGATTGCCAATTTGTAATTTGCGGAGGCAGTAATGTTGAAAAATTGTCAAAGTTCGACAAAAAGTCAAGAACATTTTTTGTTGAGGCCTGGATTTCTACCGGATTGCTGTTAATTTTTGTCATGATGTTTTACTTTAGTAGGCGAACACGTGGGTTCGCCCTTACATTCTTTCGTTAGACCATTTCACTGGATCGGCACTCCATTCGTTAAGCGAAATCAAATCGCTTTCGCTAATATATCCGCCTGATACAGCTTGTTCCAGCAAAATCGGATAAGTCGTTAGCGTGTCTAATTTGACGTTTGCTTTTTCGAAGTTTTCAAGAGCGGTTTTCAACGTGTATGTGAAAATTGCAACCATACCAAGTACCTCGCAATTCGCTTCTCGCAAGGCATCTACAGCAAACAAGCTACTTTTTCCGGTTGATACCAAATCCTCAACTACAACCACTCTTTGCCCTGCTTCGATATAGCCTTCAATGCGATTGCTCATGCCGTGTTTTTTCTCTTCCGCACGAATATAAACAAAGGGTTTTTCCAAAATTTGCGCAACCAATGCACCTTGTGCTATTCCGCCCGTAGCAACGCCTGCGATAACATCCGCATCGGCATATTTTTCGCGAATAATTTCTACAAATTTATCACGGATATACGTTCGAACTTCGGGATACGAAAGCGTTACACGATTGTCGCAATAAATCGGCGATTTTCGTCCCGAAGCCCAAGTGAACGGATTTTGATTATTGAGTTTAACGGCTTTTATTCGGAGCAGATATTCAGCTACTTGATTCATATGTTTCTATCTGTGTTTTGGTTTTACGGTTATATCTTTGCGTCAACCATTTTCATAATTTCTGCTTCCAAAGCAATGGCTTTCGCTTGAATTTCGTTGCCTTTGGTAATGATGTCGTTTACAAAATCCTTGTCGTTGTAATCGCCACAATTGATTTTCACATTGTAAAACGCACCGATTACCGCAGATCTCGCACACAACGCCCCTACCCCGGCATCCGTTACCGATGCAGGATTTCCGTTTTCGACCATGGCTTTGCAAAGTTCGAAAACTTTCATTGTGGCTTCCATCGTGCGAAACGGCACTTCGATGGCATATTTTGTAGCATCTTGAATAGCCTGTGTTCGTGCGGCTTTCTCTGCATCGGTGTTTTTCGGCAAACCGAAAGCATCCATAATTTTGTTGAACGAATTTGTGTCTTCATCGACTAAAAACAACAATTCGTCTTTCAAATCCTGTCCTTTTTCCGCCCAATTTGAAAACTCTTCCCAACGCTCGTCCCAGCCTGCTTTGTGCGAAGACAAGTTCGCTACCATTGTTCCTAACGAAGCACCCAAAGCACCGAGATAAGCGGAGATTGAGCCACCACCCGGAGCAGGAGATTCTGAAGCAGTTTCGTCGGCAAAACCTTTGCAGGTCATGTCGATTAGTTTCTTGGATTTATCTTCGGCATCTAACAAGTATTCAATGATACGTTCTTGCGGATTATATGGCTTCAAATCATCTAAACCCATTGATTTTACAGCAATTTTTATCAACTCATCTTCTGAAACACCAACTGAACGGTTTTGTTTTTTCAAAAAGTATTTTCCTGCTTCAATCATAGATTTTTTTGGAACTAAGCCTACAATTTCCGAACCTGTTACGCGAATTCCACGTGCTTCGGCTTTTCTACAAACTTCGTCGAATGCAATGTGAACAGGTGTTACGGAAACATTGGTGATATTCATCGAAACCTGTGCAATACCGTATTCGTCAATAAACCAGCCAATGGCTTTTGTTGCCGGCAACGTACCCGGAATGGTTATCGGATTGCCTTTTTCATCAACAAGGGGTTTTCCGTTTGCTTTTCCGCCTTCCCTTGCAGGACGGCCTTTTTCGCGAACATCGAACGCAATTGCATTTGCACGGCGCGTTGAAGTCGTATTCAAATTGTAATTAATCGCCACCAAAAAATCGCGAGCGGAAACCGCTGTAGCACCTGTTGTCTCTACGTGCTTGTTAAATTCGGCAGGGCCATAGTCCGGTTTCCAATTTGGGTCGGATAATTTTTTATTCAACCCTTCGTATTCGCCCGCACGGCAATTCGCCAAGTTGCGGCGTTTTTCTTCTTTTGCTGCATTTTCGTAACAATACACAGGAATTTTCAACTCCTCTCCTACCCTTTTGGCAAGTTTGTGGGCATACTCTGCTATTTCTTCCATAGAAATGTTCGACACCGGAACAAACGGACACACGTCTGTTGCACCAAAACGCGGATGCTCACCTTTGTGATTACGCATGTCAATCACTTCGGATGCTTTTTTGATGGCTTGAAAAGCCGCTTCAACAACCTCATCAGGAGTTCCTACAAACGTCACAACCGTGCGGTTTGTAGCATAGCCCGGATCAACATCCAAAAGTTTAACACCTTCGATTTTTTCGATTTCATCTGTGATTTGTTTCATCACATCCATGTTGCGACCTTCACTGAAGTTAGGAACGCATTCGATTAACTTTTTCATATTTTTTTAGTTTTAGTTGCGAAACAAAGTGCAAAGATACAAAAAAAATGGTATAAAAAAAACGTTGAGGCACAAGATTTGCACCCCAACGCAAAAAATGATGTTACTATTTTTTTTATCGTTGTTCCAATAGTCTCGTCAAAAGCGGAATAATCTCCGGTGAAGACGGACGAGGCGCATCTATCGAAACGATGTTGCCCTGCTTGTCGAACAGCATGAAACGCGGAATTCCCGTGATACCGTATAACGTTCTGATGTCCATTGGGCCTCCTATATTACCATGTAATTGCACGCCACCCAATTCGTTGCTGGCAACAAAATCTTTCCATCGTTGAATATCTCTCGGATTATCAATAGAAACACCAACAAATACGATATTGTCATTTCCGGCAAAATGCTCTTCTATCCTTTTTTTGTGTGGAATTTCTGCACGGCAGGGAGCACACCAAGTTGCCCAAACATTCAAGTACACTACTCTGCCTCTAAAATCGGAAAATGAAACTTCGTTTCCGTTCACATCTCTATATGTGAAATCAAGCCCGGGATTGCCGATGCCATGTTCGAGATGCAGTCTATTGACACGTTCTATTTCTCTCTCAAAACGTCTTTGTTGATCGTCTGTGGTGATGTATTTGGCAAATTGAGTATTGGCTTCTTGCATTCTCGGGAGTTCTCTGATACTTGCCAGTACATCATTCAGAAAAATTTCGCCTTTGAGCGTATCGTTTGTGAGCATTCCCATCAGAGCTATACCCGGATTGCCTGCAATTAAGTCTTCCTCTGTGAATTTGTTTTGAATAAACAAAATGTTTGGCAGCAATCTGTAAGGAAAGATTAAAATATCCGTATTGTCGAAATTTTGCACCTTCAATTCTCTGTAGAAATTAGGAAAATCTTCGAGACGAGGATGTCTTGAACGTGGTATCATCAGAAGCTGTACCGCACAGTGAATCAAATCGAATTGACGATATTTTGCAAACAGTTCGTCAAACGCTCTGTTTCCGGTAGGTTGTGCAACGAAAGGATTTTGGATTTTTTCTTCCAAAAGACGGAAAAATTCTGTGTAGGACATACTCGCAAATCTTTGCCAGTAGAATGCAGACTGTTCCAACGGTTGAATGAAATCATGCCATGCTTTCATGGCAACATTTTCTGCACTGTTTTGATTGCCAACAAGTGTATATGTGCTATCATTTACAGCAATACGGAGATGATCGCCCGGTTTCATCCAAAACGTATATTGATCCGCTCTCACAGCCGGATTTCCGGTTCCTACCACAAAAAATCCTTCTGTTTGCGGTGTAAAAGCCAGCGTGAATGATCGGTCGGCTTGTAATGTACCTACAGATACTCTTTCTAATCTTCCATAAACAATTTGATACAAATTTATTTGTGTCGCATTTCCGGCACGTTCCCACGTTCCGGAAATTACAAAGTGTTCGGTTGTTGGAATAGGAGGAGGAGCTTGGCGCGATGCTCGTTGTGCAAAACAGCTTTGAGACAGCAAAATTGCAGTCAGAGTTACGGCGAAAAAGATATGTTTTTTCATGTTAGGTATGTGTCTTATTATTATCGTTATCGGTTTATCTGTCCGCTTGTTTTTCCTTGAAAAAAGAGTGAGAGGGGAAAGTCGCCTTGTTGATCAACAAACTCTGCTTCGGGCACATTTATTGTAAATTTGTACTTTCCTGCCAGCATTGCTCCTAAATTGATAATTCGAGTTGGTATAACATCGCCCGGACACCAATTGTTCCAGGGCTCCCAGTATTCGATCGGCAAAGGTTCTGCATGATAAATACGATTGAACTGCGTGTTGAAAACTCGAAACGACTCGCAAGACAAGCCACCAGGTCTGTAGCGCAAAATTTCTTCACCATTCAAATAAACAAAATGCCAACGACGGATGTATTCCTCTCCACCTCTATTTGCACCGTGATTAGAGGTAATTAAAACCAACTGTGCATCGGTAAGATCTTCGGGAACGGTAAACACAATACTTCGGATTGTTTGACCAAGCGTATCGGTATCGCCTTCCACAAAATTTCTAAAACCTACTCTTGTGAATAAGGGAATAAATACGTTGCAAGTTTCCAATTCATGGTTAGGTGCCGGCATTGTTGTAAATGAAATCGAGCCATAAAACGTACAATTTCGCCCATAGCAGCCTTCGATTTGTTGCCATGCTCGGTAAGGCACTCCGAAAAGACGCAATTCTAACCAGAAATCAAAATTTTCCCGAAGATTTTTGTCTTGAAATATGTGTTGCAAATAATTCACTTGAAAAGTGTAAGGAACATAGCTCGGTTCTCGGTGTCTGTCCATAAAAGGCGTGATAAAACGGGCAATCTCTATGCTTTTCGTTCCAACAGGTCGTATCGAATCAGATTTTTTTGGAACTAGTACAAGTTTGACGTGGCCTAATCGGTCGAAATTATCGCATGACGGACTAACGACCACATCAAGTCGGATTGAACCGCTCAACAAACTCAACTGCTCTTCCGTCAGTCTTGTGGTGATATCAGCCGTACTCAGCCGATAAAAACCCTCCGGAAGCGGTGTAATTTCATCGGCTACATCTTCTAAACTACGGAACCCATTAAAAAATAAGACCCTATCAAATACTTGAAACGTGTGTTCTGCTTTGATTTGTGCAGAAATCGCAATCAAGCAAGCTATCAACACTATTTTTTTGTAACCTCCGAACATGCGTGATTTTTAACTTTTTTACGAATCACTACTGACCGACAAAGATTTTTCTGTATTTCATGTCGGTCAGTAATGACTAAAATTTACCGTTTGATAAATCGTTGTGTTGCTATGCCTTTAGCGGTTGTAACTTTCAGAATATAAGTTCCTGCACTTAATTCGGAAACCTGCACTTCGGACACCGCCTCATTGATTTGTCTGAGCAGCTGACCTTGCAGGTTGAAAATTTCAACACGCAACACAGGCTCTTGCGACTGAATGTGTAGCACATCGGACACTGGATTCGGGTGAATCATCACATTATTTTCGAGTGAAACAGGCTCGAGAATTGAGGTTTCGGTTCCGGTTGTAAAACTCCAAACTGTCGAAGTAGTATTTGCAACCAACATTGCAGGAACTGTAACCGTATATTGCGTACTTGGCTGGAAATTCCCCTCTCTGTCGATGTGCAGTGTATCGCCAACTATTCTAACTGTTACAGCAACAGGAGTTCCGGCTGCGTTTTTAATTGTAACTTGGTCAAGAAGGGTCGAATTTAAGAATGGTTCAATTGCCCTATTGAATCTCAGCCATACCGGAGCATCCAAAGCCACATTTGTTGCATTAAAGTTAGGTGCACCACCCATAGCAACTACAACTAAAGTGGCTGTTTCAAATCGCCAAGGTCGCCATTGTCCGCCGTACATGGGTCGTATTTCGTTGGCTTGATGATGAAGCGAGCCCGCAGGAATGGTTACCTCATACATGGTTGAATTTAGAAGCTCCGGAGCAATAAGCCTTAGCAGAAGTCCGTCAAGTTCTACACTAACGCCCTGTACGGTGTCGGCAGGTCTTAAAGTATCGCCTTCTGCACAAGTTATAACTCGTCTAAGGGTAATTTTTTTCAGACTATCAGGGTATGCCGAAACCACGTTATTAGCAAACAATACCGATATTTCCGTGTTAGTGGTGGGCACGGCTGTTTGGTTAAGAAAAGGTGTAAAAATGCCCGCATGTATGGGTTCTCTGCCGGTTGTGAACGACCACGTTGTTTCGTTATTCGGGAGTCCTCCCATACTTTGTACAGCACCTGCCGGAATATGAACGGTATAGGTAGTAGTATCAAAAAATCTTTCTGTATTGATTGTCAATGTGGATTGGCTAATAGTTGCTCCAATTTTGTAGCTTTCTCCGGCAGAGTTTACGATCGTGATATTTGCAAAGTTACTACCTTCCCTGATATTTCTATTAAACCTTGCCGTTACAGCTGCCATTACAGACACATCTTCTGCTCCCAAATTTGGTGTGAGTGCTTGGACAGTCAATTCTCCAGCTGCTGCTGAGAGGAAGTACATCGAGTCGATATAAACACCAGCACCGCTTGCGGTAAGCAGACCTTCAAAGGCGATTTGGAGTGTGGGCGACCTTGGTAGTTCAAGAGTTATGATGTTTACCTGATTACCAAAAGTACCTCCTTCGGTAACTGCATCTGTTGCATTTCCGACAGACGCCAATCGCCCCCAGTCTTCGGTCGGATTTGTTCTAAAATATACTCTCAATGTATCTGCTACATCATTGCCGGCATCGATACGAGTGGCTGCACGGCGTATTCTCAATATCGGATCATCAGTTATTCCCGATAAATCAAATGTAGGTAAAATCAGCTTTGTAGATGCATATGCATCTTCCGGCCTTCTTGGATATCGTGATGTTCCCATACCCATGGTTATAACTGTTCGTTGTGCAAGTTGGAATCCATAACTTGGCGGGAGCGAAAATACTGTTCTCGATCTTTCCCATAAAAAAGGATCGCCGTCAGTCGATAAATCGTTGACCTCTTGCTCCAAACAAATAAAAATATCGTCTTCAAAATTTATGCCGTGAGGAAGCGTAGCATCCGTTACCACAATGGTATTAACTTGGCAGGTTTTGGCATCAAATCCCGGTCCGATAGCAACAAGGCTGTTGCCGGCATCGCAATGGGTTATGAGGCTCCATGTGTAACCTGTTGCTTCCGGAGTCAGCAAATCTACAATCGCGTGCGAATACCTTTGCCCTTCCAAAAGAATAGACTGTATAGTATCTGTTCCATGCATTAATGTGAATGTCTGAGAGCCTGTTCCGACAGGTGTCCAAGTGAATGTAGCCGAGCCTGGACCATACTCTACAGCCAAGTTGGTTGCCGGTGTACATATTGCCGACTCCATAACCAATCGCATAGCCAAGCCCCCTACAGTTCCGGTTGCAACATTTGCCGGAACATGCTGATGCGTTCTTTGAACAGGCATTATTCGATTTCCACCGCGTTCTCTTTCATAAAAGAATCGAGATGTACTCGCATCTCCGGAAAACCAAATTTGGGTTCCATAATCTTGATTTACAGCAATAAAATATCTTCCGGGAGGTATCGGCGAAGCATGTTCAATATCAAAAGACTGCCAGCCTCCTACGCCGTTCCTTGTCATTAATTGAGAAAATATCGGTGTTGGATTCAGCATATTATTGCTTAATACTTCGTACAATTCAAGCCTAAATTCATGCCTATTTTCAACCACAAAATGCATCATAATTTGCGAAATATTAGTTGGCTCTGTAAATTCGTAAATCATTCCTGCGATATCACCCGGGCGGTTGATCGCAGAAAATGTTGACAAAAATAATCTATTTACACCGGTATCTTGTGCCAAAACGTTAGGTGTTCCGACATAGATAATGGTATCATTCCTTAACAGCGTATCGGGGAAGTTAAATTGAGCCGATGCTACGCTGATATCCGTCAATGTATCTCTTCGACCACTGACTGCGGGAAACCCCACTCTTATTTCTTGTCCGGGTAAAAGTGTCGGAATTGCGGGTAGTGACGCAGGCTTCCCATTTATATGAGCAGAAACCACAACATCTGTTTGCAATAAATTTCCTGTATTGGTAATTTTTACAACAGACGGTGCTATTCCGTCGGGAATTTGTGCGAACTGAAAGGGCAAACGCTCTACGCCTAAATCGTAGTCCGGTATTTCCAAAATGGCAATATCATCAATAAAAATAACTCCGCCATCTGCAATTCCGGCAATAAGCGCGTTATTATGCATCGGCGATCTGGCATTAAAGCCTATAAAATGATTTCCGCTGGCTTGCGGAACGAAGCGTACACGCACGGTAATCCAATCGGGGATCGACAAATCCTCAATTTCCCAAATCGGAGTAGTTCCTTGCATAGCTACAGCCGGTCGTAAGGTACCTATATGAACCCTTAAGCTTTCGAGGGCTGAAGCAGCCGGACGGCGAACTCGGAATGTAACTAAAACCGGCACGCCTTGCGTTAATTGAAAACTGTTCGAAATCAACCATGCATTATTTCCTACTGTACTGGTATTCCCCGGAGGTAAAATTTGAGCAAAACGGTTTCCTGTAACAGTAGCAACATTCCACAAACCTTCATTTCCGGGCCTATTGGCTACATCGGTATTTGTCCAGTTTGCAGTTCCGCCGAATCCGATACCATCAGGTCTGGTTTGAAAATTTTCTTGAAAAATAGTGTCTGCCAATGCTTGTGATGCGAATGCCATTGTAGCAATTGCAAAGGCTAATTTTAGAGCTGTTGTTAGTGTTTTCATGCTGTTTGATTTTAATGAGTGTCCGTATTTTTCAAGGGATCCCGTGTCAAGCACGGGATGACGGGCTTTTGAAACAGCCCAAAAAATGGTATAAGGCTGTCTCTAAAACAAGACAGCCTTATACCAAAGGATTGTTTATTGCTTTACAACTCTTGCAATGCGGTTTCCGATTCGGAGAATATAAGCTCCGGACTGGAACATTGACATGTTGATGGTAAACGTGTCAACCGGTGCATTTACACGCTCCATGAAAACTCGCCTGCCGTTCATATCAAACAATTCTACCACATCGCCTGCTGTCCAGTCAAAATTGATGATGTTCAATTCGCTGGTTACAGGGTTAGGGTAGATGCTTACCTGCTCCATCGGAATGTGCGGACTGTTTGAAGTTCCAGCTGCCAAACAAGCATCAAGTGCAAGTTGTAGTAAGTCTACTTCACCTTGTAATGAGTCTACTTCACCTTGCAATGAATATATTTTACCATCCAAGCGGTCAATTTCCAAATTAAGTTCGGTAACCAAATCCGCAAATGACGTACCTATAATTGTAATGGTGAATGGTGCTTCAACACGTCCCCAATCGTTAGTAGCTACAACTTCGAATGTAAATTCCCCTGCTGTTGTGGGTGTTCCCGACAACACTCCGGTTTCTTTATTAAGACTTAATCCGTGTGGAACATTTCCGCTCAACGCCCATGTAGATACAGCGCCTGACGCCAACAGCGTTTCTGTATAAGCAATACCTACTTCGCCGCCCGCCAATGTGGCTGTAGTAATAACCGGCACATCAGGGCTTGGAGCAATCTCAAATGTGAAGTTTCTACTTATACGTCCGGTAACATTAGAGGCCCAAACGGTAAACGTAAACACTCCTGCTTCTGTTGGCGTTCCTGATAAAACTCCTGCTCGTGTGAGGCTCAAGCCTGCCGGCAGTCTGTTTACTGCTGCAGCACCGTCTACAGACCATTGGAGTGCGTCAGCCGGTACGTGTCCCGGTTGAAGTGTGCTTGTGGCTGTTAATGTTTCTGTGAAAGGCACACCAACCGTGGCCCTTCTTGGAGTTGCCACAAACGACACAGCCGATGTGATAACAGGGGCAACACCTCTTATTACAGTATGTCCGTTAAACGCATTCCATGGAGCTCCGACATCTCTATAAACGGCATCATAACCTTCGGGAACAAACAAAAACGTTTGAGGTAGAGTAACTCCTCCAAAAACTGCCGCTCCAAGATTTGGCGGCGTGGTAGAGTTTACATTTACTACACGTAAACTGCGGCAGCCCATAAAAGCAAAATCACCTATTTCTGTTACACTTGAGGGAATGGTTACGACCGTTAGTGCTGTATGATTCAAGAACGCATTCGCCCCAATTGAAGTTACGCCTTCTCCAATGTTTACTGTTCGGATTGCAGTACGATGCTCTGCCCACGGTGCTGTTGTCCCAAGGAATTCATTAAATTCATAGTCGTCCATATCACCGGTTCCGATAATGTGAAGCACACCGTTCTCGAATGCCCATGTGAGGTTTCCGGCAGCTTCGGTATCAAGTCCGGCAATCATAAAATCTCCCCAAACAGGTGCATGGAAGTATGTGATTGCTCGGGTTGCAGGTGTAACATTCAGGGTTACTCCTAAAAGAGGAATACCATCGAACACATTTGCACCAATAGTTATCGGATCTGTCCATGATACATTTACTGTTCCAAGCATCGGAGTAACAGCATTTACTGCAAAAGCATAGTTGCCTATTGTTTGCACAGTATTTGGAATGGTTACCGTACTTAAGTCATCGAAACCTCTAAACGCATAAGCACCGATTGAAGTGATAGCTGTGTCGATTACAATTGTGGTAACAGTTGATCTACAAACATTCCATGGTGCGGTTGTTCCATCGCCGTCAATTGTAAAATTTTCCATAGGACCAGTTCCGCTAATTACTAACAAACCATTATCGAAACATTCCCAGATAATATCCCCTCCGGCTATAGTGCCGGTTTGAGGTGCGGAAAATGCAAAATCTTGCCAAAACGGAGCAGCTCTGTAGGCGGCTGTCGCAGTAGCAGGTGTATTCAAAGTTACACGTCTTACATCTACATAATCAAATGCATTTAGTGCAATATTACCATTGCCTGCCTGTTGCAGCGGTGGTTCCGCCCATTCTACGGTTAATTCCGTCAACGGTGTACGTGTAAACGCATTAGCTCCAATCCTTGGAACAGCTGCCGTTTCGCCTGCTCTAATGCCGTTTACTCTTTCAGGAATGGTTATCGAAGTTAGTCCGCTATTAAAAAACATGCCTGTTGACAAAAACACCAAGTTTTCGGGGAGCGCTACCGTAGTTAGGGCTACACAGCTGTGAAATATATGATTGCCAAGAAAGCCACGAGCCGTTGCCGCTGTGCCGAGTCCCGTAATACCTATGGGTAGATTTATAGATACCAATGTGCTACAGTTTCTAAATACATCGTTGCCAAGTGTCGTCAACGTGTTTGGAAGCTGCACGGTTGTCAATGATGTAGCATCAAAAAATGCACCAGCACCAATATGCCACAAGCTATGTGGATTCGCTTCTGTACTATCCGGGATAGTTACTGAAGTTAGCTCTGTCCAAGCAAAGGCATGATTGCCTATACTCTCAAACGTTGCAGCGATGTTCGAAAAATCAACTGTAGTTAACGTCGTATTACCTAAAAACGCAGCAGAATTAATTCCGGTTACAGGAAAATCAGTTCCGCCTACATTTATAGATGGCGGAATTGCCCAAGTCGTACCCGGTCTGGCTGACGGATACCTTGCAATTCTGTATGACTGAATTGTACCTGTAGCCGGATGACGAAGGTATAGTACATCATCTACTGCAACAAAATGTGCATTTCCGGCAGCTACGGTTATAGTTTGTAAAGTAGGAATATGGAGTGCGTCGGCACCTAATGAGGTCAAACTCGCCGGAAGATGAATGGTCGTTAGTTGAGTACCTGTAAATGCACCGTTTTGCGTAGTGGCAGTTGCAGTGATTGTGGAAGGGAGCGTAATCTGACCGGCGATTGTGTTAACGCCTTCCGGAATTGTTACGGAGGTTATAGCAGTATTTGCAAACGCACCTGCCGGAATTGTTGCTACCCCTCCAGGAATCACTATGGCACCTGCTAAATCTCTACTATTCATAAATGCATTTCCTCCAAGTGTTATTAGCGTGCTTGGCAAGGTTACGGTAGTTAACCCCGACGAATGAAACGCATTGTGATTTATTGTGTGAACACCTTCCGGAATTGTTACGGAAGTCAAATTCCTAACTATCTGTCCTTGAGCCCAAGCATCCGTCGCATGATTAAAAAATGCACTAGTATGGATTACTGTTACCCCATCCGGAATAGTAAATGATGACGCTGTTCTACCCACCGGATAACGGAATAAAATCGTGTCGTTGTGAAACCATACACCATCAATGTCATGAAACCCCGCAACATTATTTTCCGCAATAAATATATTTTCTAAAGAAACAAGCCCTTCGAGTCCAGCGAGTCCAACTGTATTCAAAGAGGCCGGGAGGCGGAGAGTTCTTACATTGGCAAGGTTACCAAATACATGGTTTCCAATGGAGGTTACACCTTCTTCTATAACAATTTCTGTAATAAATGCTCTAAAATCCCACCAAGGTTGCAGAGTAAACCCCGTAAACCCCGGCATTGCAGCTGTTCCGGAAATTGTTAGTGTTCCTGCATCGTTGAGTGTCCAATTAACGTTTCCTGCCTGACCATCGGCTACGATGGCTACGGTTTGTGCCTGCATAATGTTAATCGGCACAAATGTCATTGCTAAAGCCATAAGAATGGCTGTGATAATGATCTGATTTTGTTTTTTTGTTTTCATAGTTTTTTTTGTTTTTCGAGTTGGCAATTAATTTGGTTTATTTTCGATGTTTATCGTCGTCTTAATACGTCAATAATTTTTCCGAAGTTAGTTTCCGGCGAGCCGTGAAAATCGGTTCGCTGCGGGATAAACTCTCTGTTTTGGACTTCAAATTGTTCAAGGGTTCCTTGTGTTCCATCCCAAAAGCCGACTAACATATCTCTTGCTGCGGGCCTCTCTCCTGCTAATGAATGTGAAGAGGCATCTCCTGGAGGCAGAAAACTCATAAAGGTTACCGTTTTTCCGGGTCTTTCTACCATAGGTATTGATTCTCCCAAAGCTATATCATACGCATAGATTGTTCCGCCTACGGCATAATAGAAAATATCTCTAAAAAATCCTCCGCCAAGAAACAGCGGTCTGTCCTGTTGAGCTGCCTGGCTTATCCGTGTTTGTGTAGAAGCTCCATCTCCAATGCCCGAGCCTTGTCTGTTTCCGAGTTCTTCCCAAATATCTTGTCTCATAGTGGCCATGTCCGATTGCATAAGCCAGTATTGTCCGTTTGTCCTATTTCTCATGATGATGTACACAGCACCGGGAGCACCGCCAGGTCTTATTGCATTGTCAAACATGGTTACCAGATCGTAGTTTGCCATATTCTCGTAAGAAATGAATCTGGCGATGATGCTTGGCGTTGCCGTTCCTTCATCGATAGGTCGAACGAGCTGATTATGCGCTGTAACTTGCCTAAAACTTCTCGAATCCAAATCAAACACGATTCCGGTTCCGGCAATATGATTCGAGGCTGTAAACGTTGGCTGTCCGCCCACAAGTCTGTTTATTGGGTCTCCAAAGAGAACATTTATAGTTGCGTGCATACGATAGAGGTTGCCCTGTGCTGCCACAACTGTTCCAATACCCAAAGAGGTGTGCATAGCTTCTGCAAACAAACCGTCCGGAACCTGACCCGGTAACATAAAATGATTTCGAAGGCTCCAACCTTGCCTCCAAGAAAATACGGGTATAGCCATTTCTGTAATTTCACCGTCTACTATCATAGTTTCCATGAAAGTTGCATGGGAAAGTCTATTGCTTCCCGTTTCGGTTAGAATATAAAAAGCCACTCTGTTTGGCGAAAGAAGCTGATCCGTAAATACACGCATCCCGATAGGTCTTCCTCTTGCCTCCATAGGCAATTGCGAGCCTGCTGCCTGCAATACATCCTTATGGAAGAGAAGTGTGTCTCGCAAATATGGCCGGGCTCTGAGTTCGAGCATATCCAAACGCATGCGCACCCCATCTCCTTGATCGTCTATTTCGTTCATAACTAACCATCCACTCGAAAATACTTCATTAACACGCAGGAGGAACGATGCTTGAGCAAATACACCTGTGGTGATATCAGTTACTCGAAGCCGCACCACATACTCTTGACCCGCTGTTAAGACCGAGCCAATCTCCGAAATGTGCAAATTACGTTCGGTGCCGATAGGAATAAACATCTCTGGCGTTGGACTAAATGTATGCACAATAGCCATCCATTCGAACGTATAGTTACTTTCATCGGTATACCCTAAATTGGAAACGATTTCCGGAATCACAACAAGCGGATTGTCTTGCATGAGTACAAAACCAGTACCGAACATCGGATGTCGAAGTTCCAATTCGTTGATTTCAAGCTCGTATCTATTACTTCTATCTACAACGCAACCCGACAGAAGTATCAGGATGGTTAGTGTTGAGAATATCGCTATCTTTTTCATGGCGTTCTTTTTTGGTTATGAATTATGGTTTCCATTGAAACAATCTGTATAGTATCTACGTACAAACTTGCACCTTGCAAAGGTAAAGGTATTCCAAGCAAACGTTCACAACTGAGTCTCATGTCTGCCCGTCCGGGAGCCGGAAAAGTTTCCCAAAAGTCAATAACATCTTCAAGCATATTACCGAACTCATCTACAATAAGTTCATTCCAACCGGGCTGCCCCCAGCCGATGAACATCGCACGACAATAGTTTCGCTGTAAACTATCTCGAAGTCTAAACGCTACCGGTTCTGCATCCGCAGGTCCTACCCATCTTCCTTCCCACGGCGCTAAATTTTCCCAAAACAGCGGGCTGGGTATTCCTATGTCTTCGTTCAGTATCAGCCTAAATTTTCTTGGAGAAAAACTCCCCCAAAAACTCCGAGTGTGAGGGTGAGTCCAAATCCATGGCATCACAAGGGTATCGGAAATAAAAATACGAAAATCAAGAACACTTCGCTCCCATCGCTGGGTTGTGTTGTTCATAACAGTCTCGAAATTCGTTTCAAAATGCTCGTTTGGCACAAGTCTTATAAACAATACGACTTCCGCTTTATCTTCGGGGGCTTCTGCACGCAAGGCAAGAACCGTTGCGTAACCCTGTCTGGAATTAGCAGGAATATACGATAAGTCGTGTAGAACTCTGTAATGCACATTCTCTCTTGCAGTAGAAAAATCCATTACTCTAACAGCAAAAGGTCTGTCGTAATTTGCCAATGTTCCCATCACGCGAACCGGTATTCGCACCGTGTCCGTATCTCTGGCAAGAAGATTAAATTTTACATCTACAGACCATTGGAAAGGAGCAGCACGTCCATCATTTTCTATCCAATGAAAATAGACGCTTGGTTCTTGTTCAAAAAGGTCTAACATTGACCTTTCGCATGACATAAACAAAGATGCAGAAACGAAGAGCATCACAAGGTACAAGTTTATTTTTTTGATCGTTTTCATGGTTTGCTTATTTTTTTATTGACCTCTGGCTATTATTTCGAATTGCGGCATAGGGAAACGGAAGATAGGCATGACATTTCCCGTTTCGGTTAACGCATTCGGAATCTCTTGATAATTCAGGCGTTTGTAGTAGAAAAACAATTGACCTTCTCCCCAAAATTCTTTTTGATATTCTCTTCGAATTTCGATACGCAGTTGTTCCGGTGTTAGTCCGGCTAGAGGATATTGGGATCCGATGTTTCGTGCGGAACGTACAACATTCAGATAGTTGTTCCAAATATCTTCAGTAGATCCTCCTAATTCCAATTTGCTTTCAGCCGCGATGTAAAACATTTCACTGATACGGATTAACGGTTGGAAAAATTCGGTTCGATTTGTACGTTCGAGGCCACCTGTACCAACGTTCCTATCATTTGGTGGAGCATATTTCCAAAACGTTCTATAATCTTTACCGAAAGCAGCTGCTTCTATCCAAAGGTGCGCATATCGAAAATCGGCCATACCTGCACCTGCGGCTTCAAAAAGTTCTTCCAGTCGGTTTCGTCGTGGAACCAATTCATTTTCCGGATTCAATGCCGGAGCAAAAAAACTGTTGGCATTTGTGTACATATTTCCGCTATGTATTCCGAATATAACCTCGGTTGAAAAAATTCGATCAGGAGTTAACGCTGTGATAATATCAGCTTCCAATATCCATGGAAATAGTGGTCCGTTTGCAGTCATTCGACCTTGTGCATCGATGACTTCCCGTGCTGCACCGTAGGCTGCAGCATGGTTGCCCATCCACAGATGCACACGAGCCAACATGGCTTGCACGGCATAAAAATTCATGCGATAGTTACGATTCGTTTGATAAAAATCGTGTGTTTGCTGAAAGAGCATTTCGGTATCGATACCTCGTGTTCGAATGGGATCATCTTGTAGCAAATCTGCGGCTTCTTCCAAGTCTTCCAAAATTCTGGCTAAAACTTGGCTGGCCGTGAGTAGAGGCAATAATTCTCCTGTGCTGACATCGTTGTACGGCATGAAAGGGATATTGTCATCATCAAGAGGGCTTGGTCCCCAAATTCTCAGAATATCGAAATGAAAGAATGCTCGCAATGCTAAGGCTTCTCCTCGGAGCCAGTTTATTCGTTGCTGCGATGGAATGACATTTGTCTTTTCTAGAACACTCAAAAAGTCATTAACCGCCAAGGCCTGTACAAAGAGGCGTTGCCACATCTGTTCATTCACCCTTTCCACCAATCTTTCTCCATCTTGAAATTCATATCTTGCCAAAAAATGGAGGGCAGTTCGTGTGTTATTAACGTTGAAGCGCTGTGCCAAAACTTCTAAAACAGTCATGGTCAGATTGGCCCCATAAAGATGGTTATGGGCCATTTCCAAATAAATTCCGTTCAATATCAGATTCACGCCCCGCTCCGTTTGTAAAAGTTGTTCTTGCGTAAGCCTATCTTCAGGCTGAACATCCAAAAAATTGCAGCTTGAAAGTGTCAGTATTGCAAAAGAGATTAATGCTATGGAGATATTTTTTTTCATAGTTGTGGTCGTATGTTGTTAAAATCTAGCGTTAATACTGAACATGATGGTCGTAGCTTCGGGGAAGAGTATGCCACGCTCCTGCAAGATATTGCTCATCCTGTGTATACCCGATGTTCCGGAAAGGTTTAGTGATAATCTCAAATCAGACATGCCGTAGTTTCTAATCCACCCGGTCGGATCGAATTGCCAACCAATGCTAATTGTTTCGAGAGATATAAAATTTTCGGTTTGAACAAATCTATCCGACAAGACAATTTGGTCTTGAGCACCCAATAGGTTAATCGTTCTAAACTGTGCATGGTCTCCCGGTGCGTGCCAACGGTCATGCAACGCACGCCTATCTTGGTTGTACATAACCTGTCTCATACTGATGTTTTCCACTCTATCGAAAAGGGTATTATTAACAATTTCCCGTTGAACGGCATAGTGAAACACCATCATAACCGTTAGTCGTCTAAACATCACAAAATTACTGTTGATATTACCTTGCAGTACCGGTCTTCTTTCTCCAACATTGGTTATATCAAGTGGGTCGAATTGAAATGTTTGTTGCCCATATCTCGTTAAAAACACTTCACGTCCTGTCGCAGGGTCAATGCCCAACGAGCGTACGAGCCAAATTGTTTCCGGGCTAAACCCATCACGAATGCGGGCAAATGCCCCTCCTGCCTGCTCTCCCAGTTCTTCAATTCTACCGTCGAAATTGCTGTAAACTCCCCTTAGTGAAGTACCCATCACCCTGAGTCTCCAACTGAAATTTCTCTGACGAATAATCATGTAGGCAACATCAAACTCAAACCCACGATAGGTTAACGTACCCAAACTCATTGGAAAACTCATTACTCCGGTAGAAGGTGGATTCATCACAGGAACCATCAAAGGGTTAGTTTGGTTCTCAAAGATTTCGAATGTCGAGGTAAAACGTCTGTCGAACATATCTAATCGTAAAGCTAAATTCATTTTACGTGTTCTTTGCCATTCGATGTTTGGATTTCCGATTGTACCAATAATTACACCGGGACCAAACACGTTGCCTCCGAGCTGAAAGTTATATAAGGATGATGAGTTTGCCGCCGCCAAATTCTGGTTACCGGTTTCTCCAATCGTTGCGGTAATTCCCAATCTATTGATTCTACGAAACTGTCTCATAAAATCTTCGTTGTGGATATTCCAACCGATTCCTGTTGACCAAAACGGCGTAAATCGCCTTGCCGTTCCAAATATGGAAGTGCCATCGTAGCGGAATGTCGCATCAAACAAATAGCGTTCGTTCCATGCATAGTTCACAGAAGTCATAAGACCCACGCTTCTCGAAACATTGTTGGTAAATCCCGGTCTACCTTCTGTGAAAGTATGGGCAAACGATGGACGTCCACTTGTTCCGGGAGGAAAACCTTGGGCTCCCCAAGTAAGTCCGGTTCGTTCATTCGAGGCAATCTCAGCGTTTGCGTTAAACATAATGAAATTTCTACCTATTCTGTTGCTGAACGTATATCGCAGGTGACCTCTGTAATTCATGTTGCGACTTGTTATATTGCGATAATTACCTCTTCTGGCGTCTTCAACATCATCGTATTGCGGATGTTCAGGTGGAGAAAATATTATGCGATTTGTATTTGCCCAATTGACTTGAAACGAGCCCTCAAGTCTCATATTTTGGTGGAAACTCCATATAATTCCGAACCTATTGTCAATCGTTGTATTTCGTTGTTCGTTTTGGGAGTTCAATTGGGTAGCTACGAAGTACGGATTGATCATATTAAACAATACAGTTCCGAATCCTGCGTTACTCATTACTCTATCCAAAAATCTCGGTGCATCTCCGTTTTCATCAACCGGTCGGAAATACGGATTGGCGTTAACCCAATCGGAAAAATCGCCCCACGGCGATTCTGTCGCAATAAACCCGCTTAAATCTAATCGATTCACAAAAGATAAATTTCCATGATTGTAGGTTAAGTCAAGATTAGCCGCCCAAGTTTCACGTCCGGAGCCTCTCATAACTCCCGTTCTATTTCTATACGTAACGCCGGCATTGAACATGACTACATCCGTTCCGCCTGAAAAACGTAAGGAATGACGCTGCTGAAACGGAACCTGCAAAGGCATTGCCATCCAGTCTGTATTAACACCTCTTGCAATATCTGCCAAACGAGCATTATACAGAGCATCTAAACGATCTTGAACTTCTGCCTGTATCCATGTAAGCATCGGTCCGTCAAATGTATATCGTCCGGAAAGTCTCTCAAACTCTAACTTTTCCGCTGCATTCATCATGTTATAGCTTCGTAAGTTTGGAATTTCCAATGAAAAATCGCCGGTGTAAAATACCTGAAAACGTCCGGGTTCGCCTTGAATTGTAGTTACAACTACAACACCATTTGCCGCTCTCGCTCCAAAAAATGCTGTGGAAGCCGCATCTTTCAAAAGAGTTACGGATTCGATACGGTTGGGGTCTAAGTCCACAATTCGTTGCAACGTAGTTTCGAATCCATCCAATATAAATAGTGGCTGATTAGGATCGGTACGAAACATTTCGTCAACATCTCCAAAATCTACGATAGACGTTTGTCCACGCACTTCTATCGTAGGCATTGCGTTTGGATTTGCACCCAACGCCATATTTTCCATAACAATAAAACCCGGATCTAATGACCGCAAACTTTCTACCAGGTTCATACTACCCATCTGCCTCAGCTCATTTCCACTCACTACGTTGAACGATCCTGTAAAACTTTCGACATTACGCTCTACCGTTCCAACAATAACAACTTGGTCTAAAGTTACAGCTTCACTTTCCAATACAATAGTGTAGTTTGTTGCTGCCGTTAAGGCTACCGTTGCTGTTCTAAACCCAATAAATGAGGCTTGAAGTTCCCGTGTTCCTCCCGGAACTGTAATGGAGAAACGTCCATTCATATCGGCTACCGCGCCGGTTGTTGTGCCCGGAATAGATACTGTAACAAACGGAAGAGGTTCACGGAATTCATTCGTAACAATTCCTGTAATCGTCCTTGTTTGTGTAGAAACGGTAGGAGCTGGAGGAGCAGTAACCGCAGGTGGTGTTTCTCTTTGTACAGATAACACAATATTATTCCCCAACACCTGAAAATCAAGATTGCTTCCTTCCAACAATAGACGTAATGTTGCCTCTACAGTTCGCTCTGCCTCGGGAAAGGTAATGGAGCCTACTGCTTCTACAGGCTCTTGGGGGAATGTAAACTGAAAGCCGGAGGCTTGCTCCAAAGCAAGCAATGCACTTTCTAATGGTTGCTGTTGAAACCCAAGAGTAACTGTTCTCGTACTAATGTCTGTCGCAGTCTGTGTATATGCAACACCCGTCCATGCCGAGACAAGAACGAGGATGCAACAATACCTTAAAGTTGCTAAAAAGTGGTTTTTAACACGTTTTGGTTTTTCCATATAGCTTGGTTAGTGGTTAATGGTTAGCGGTTGATGAATTTATGATGAATTTATCTCCATCGAATGTATGATAAGACTGTTGTGCGGCAGATAGAATCGTCAGCAAGGTTTCTATAGATTCGCGACGGTCTAATGATGTCGTAATTCGGCGTTGCTTCAAGGATTCATCTTCGAACACAATGTATATTCCGTAAATTCCGGAGAGTTTCTGAACAATATCACCAAAAGACATATTACGGAAGATTAGTTCATTAGGTCTCCAACTTATTTCTGTTTCTACATCTATCATCAACTCTTGAACGAACTCATGTTCGATATCGAAAATCATCTGTTGATCTGTTTCCAAAAAAGTAAGCAGTCTGTCGCCATCTTCCACCTTCACTTTTCCTTCTGCTACGGTTATTGTAATCAAGCTTTCACCCGGCACAGCCTTAATAGCAAAAGCCGTCCCAAGAACTGTTGTTCTGATCCTCCCCGTATGAATAATAAACGGTCTGTTAGGGTCAGAAATTATATCAAAATAAGCCTCTCCTTCCAACAAAATCTCTCGCGTATTACCCTCAAAATTGCTACGCATATCCAATCGACTATTTCCTCGCAATGCCACGGTACTGCCGTCCGGCAACCTTACATAACTGATAGGGACTTGCGTTTCAACCCATTCTGTTGCTTGTGCCAATTTCTCTGTAGAAATTTCGCCTTGTCGAATCAAAAGCAACACGCCGAAAGTCAGACACAGCAAAAGGGTTGCCGCTGCACTGTAATACCAGCGTCGGCTATGCTTATTTCGGTCTGTTTTGGGGAACTGGTCATCCCATTTTTTCTTTAAGAACGGCTCAATAACTGCACTTTCGCTCTCGTTAAGAAGAGCGGTCAACCACCTGTCAAATTCCTCCTTGTTGCAAGTATTCGTGCTGTATTTCAGCCACAACTCTTCCAGTTGTCTGTTCGTTTCTTTCATTATTCTTATTTTCTTCGTCTACCTTAAAGACGCACAAAGAGACAGGAAGGAGTAGTGGCAGAACTGAAAAAATCATTTTTTTGAGTTTTCATCTCAATCGAATTTTCTGCCGATTACACAACCCAATGATCCGTTATTCGTATTTAGCGTTCCACTCGTATCGTTTCGGTATGCACAATTTCTCCATTGCGTATCACAAGCAGTGTGTAAAGCCCGTCGGCTAATGACGACACATCCACTTCAAAACTTCTGTCAAAGTGCGGGATAGACCGTCTAAAGATTTGTTCGGATGTGCGTGGGTTTAAGACTTCCACCTCATAGATATCGGCTCTTTGTGTTTGGGGGGGGGAGTGCGTGGGGCATGTTTTCCAAAATCAGCCTGTCAAAAAGTGTCCAAGCCGCAGGGTTAGGATAAATCAGAGTCAAGCCTAAACCTGTCAGCTTTTGTATACGCCGGCTGGCTTCCGGATCCGACATCAATGCCTCATACTTAGCAGAAATTTCAGCCTTTTGAGCTTGTGTTGGAACTTGCCTGTTTACAAGATTTTCAAGGTTTTCAAGGCTTACAAAATTTGATCCATCTATGGACAAAACATGTACGGATGAAGATGCAGGATTGGGGAAAACTATATAACTCAAATCATTGTCTGTTGAAGAACGAGAGTTATGAGAGCTTGTATAAAAGGTTTTCGAAATAAGATACTCATACCAGCCCCACCCAAAACTCATTAAGAGGTGGAGCCTTCTCGGCTTTCCGTCAAGAATAGGGGAACCCAATGGTATAACCCTTACTTCATCACCGGACCAACCAACAGGTTGAATCAAAAACTCATCCTCCGAAATATCCCCATCTTTCGTAATAAATGCATATAGAATCGGCGACTGGCTACCCTGTACTCTGAAAATACCTCCATCAAGACAAATGGTTTCCGGACCTTCAATGTAGCTAACTCTAACTGGATAAGAGTAACATACCGAAATATCTCTTGTGATATTTAATGATCCACTGCTCGTCGCTAAAGTAAGGGTACCCCATTGTACCAATGGATCTACAGAGGCAATCATTGTCAGATTCCAAAGATTTATAACCTCAAAGCTCTCCGGCGGATACATACTCCATTCAACCACCTCCCCCAACCAAGTAGTGGGCGCTGAATAGAAGTCCACCCAACAGATTCCATCGGGACTGGAAATATTACAAACAGAAATAGTACTAGTTATAACAGCTCTATCAACCCTTGCCGTGAGCGATCCTGATACTCCATTGGTGTTTGGTGCCCTGACCGTTACACTGTTTGTATTTCTAGATTGGGAAGTAATCACAACTTGACTTGCACTCCAATCGGCTCTGAGGTTAGGATCACTTAATGAAAATTCGCCTGTGTCGCAAATAGAAGATGGACCAACAATAGACACCCTGCAAGCTTGAATCGTCTTGGTAATCGGAGATCCATTGACCATCGCCGTGAGCGTTCCGGTCTGACCATTGAGCCGTGTAAGGCTGACTGTCACAGAATTGACATTTGCAGATGGAGAAGTAATGTCGAAAAAGTTGCCTGTTACACTCCAATCAGCTAGCTGATTGGGATTGCTTAATGCAAAAGTGCCTGTCGCACAAACGGTGTCTGAACCCACGATAGAAAGAATGTTGCAGGCTCGAATAGTTTTCCTTGTAGGCACACCATTAACAATTGCCGTGAGGATCCCGGTCTGCCCGCTAAAATTGGTGGGCACAACTGTTACTGAGTTTGTGTCCGTAGATCGAGAAACTATCTCAAAACCACTCGTTACTGTCCAATTCGCACCGAAAGGAACGTTTACTCTATAGATTTCCGCACCACAAAGAGTAGAAGGACCAACTATAAAATCTCTGCAAGTTTCTATAGTTTTTGCAACAACTACATCACCGTCTTCAAGGTGAATCAAAATAAAAACTGTTATCGGCTCTCCGTTGAAAGCATTGGACGTACTTGGCTCAACTGTGAACGAATTATCCCAACCTAAACTAATTTGAAAATCATCAGTCAACGTACCGTTTCTTGTTACAAAGCCCATCATGCTCATAATTTGATTATTATCAAGACCTACTATTTGGTAAGTACGACCGGCAACACAAAGAAAATCATCCCCATCAATATAAATAGACGGATTGGAACATACTACAACAACTTTGGTATTGCCAGACCCGACTGCAGTGATAGTAGCATATTCCACAGTAGGATCGGCGACGGCAATCAGCAAACTACCACCGCCGGGGAGTGATAGATATTTAAAAGCATCGTATGGCTCTACGATCCACCACGTAGTCCCAACCACATCAAAATACAATCCTCCCGGACATATAACACTGGGACCTTCGATTGCACTCAAACAAGCTTGAATAGGTTTGGTAATAGAAATTCCATTAACTGCTGCCGTGAGTGTTCCCCACTGTCCATTGGTTGTGTGAGCTACAACTCTTACAGAATTTACCTCTGTAGAAGAGGAAATAATTTCAAAACCGGAACTTACACTCCAATTAGCTTTGAAGGATGGGTCGCTCAGCGAAAAACTGCCCACGGCACAAAGGGCATTGTTCTCGTCTATGCCCGGACTGGGAACAGCAACGATCGAAACATTGCAGGCTTGAATCGATTTCTTTACAGATACACCACCAACCATTGCTGTGAGCGTTCCTTGTTCTCCGCTGAGGTTTGTTGGTACAACCGTTACATGATTAACGCCAACAGGCTCTGAGATAATTTCAAAACCGGAACTTATGCTCCAATTAGCATTGAATGCAGGGTTGCTTAAATGGAAGGCGACCGTTCCACATATGGTGTCCTGACCAATGATAGAAGGGGGAACACGTGTCAAAATTATATCTGTAGGAATCGAAAAACCATCCGGATGTATTCCATCTTCCCCCTCTCCGTCAAAAAGAAAAATGGGACCTCTCTCTTCTCTTAATATCCAACGGATTTGATGAGGCTCGGTAGCAGAAACAATTAATAATTCACTGCCATCGCCGGAAGTTTTCACAGAACCATTGGGAGCACGTTTGCCATAATCACGAACACGCATCCCTAATCTATTGGGATTTACCCTGCAAGGACTGAAAGTGGCATTAGTCGCAGAAACAGGCATTGCAAGTGCGGATCTATCTGAATTAAATTTATCCATACAATCGGTAACTATTTGCCCGTTTCTTTTAAAAGTGTACGCACCCACAACATAATCTGTTGCATTTATAATATGGGTAGGCATCAGATGATATGATGTTTTCCGAAGTCTAAGGGTAAATTCCTCGCCGGTTTGTGGATTTTCATACCGCCACGTGCCTACAAAAAAATCAAGATTGGTACTATAGCTCGTACGAGGGGCAGGCTGTTGGGCGTACAAGCTCAAAGATCCTATACCTACTAAGGCGATGATTAAAAAAGTTTTCATTTCCGTTTTTTTATTGTTAACAATCTATTACTACTACTTGTCCACTACTGTTCCTGCCGTATATCCGCCACCGGCGGGTTATGGAACCATCGGAACTCGGAGGACCCGTGGATACCTTTTGCCTTAATCCCAAATCGTATAAGAAAAATTCTGCTCTCCCTCGGTGACCTTCGTTTACATCGTCAGAAACGATAAAATCTCGTCGTATCTGATAATAGAAGTTGTCAAATGCATTTCTCGCTGCCGAGCTATCACGATTATTAGCATTGAAGATGCCATAAAAAAAGTTGTTAAATCTTGCTGCATCTTCGATCTGTAAAATTACGGTAGAAGTGTCGGTAATGATTCCCCATACAAATTCAGATGGGTTTTGCATGCTACCAAAGTTGTATATTCGCCACAAAGTCCATAAATCGGTTGCACTTGGAAAAGGATGAAAACCGCGAGGATGAGAATGAAAACCATGCGAGTATTGTGCCCCTGCTCTAAGAGAGTATCTAGCCCTGAATGGATAACTTCTTTTTGGAAAAGACTCGTGTACTCCGTTTACTGTTCTGATCATATCTCCAAATTCGAACGTATCAGGTGCGGAGGAGCTTGCCATTCTGCCTCGTATCAAAGTGTCTATGTAGTTGTTAATAAATTGATTTTCGGCAATCGCTACCAGTCTGGCACAATCAATCTCTTGTTGCGTTGGCGGTGGCGGCGGGCAATTACACATTAGGCAGTTATCGCCTTGCGATACAGACTTAAACCTACGGCAAACTGGGCACCTCTCACCTACGCATGGCAGTGGTGGCGGGCAGATGCACCTTGGGCAGTTATTCCCTTGCGATAAATACACAAACCCATCGCAAGTCCGGCATCTCGTACCTTCGCATGGCAGTGGTTGTGGTGGTGGGCGACCTCCTCCTCCTGTCGGAACACACGAACAAGAACCACATTCGCCACATCTGGAGCAAGCAAAAAATCGACCACACAACACACAACAGAGATCATAACCACAACACGCCGGACAACGCTCACTGCATATGGCACAGCAGGGATCGCGACCATTACACCAAAAACAATCGCCAAAACAGATACAAAGAGAAACATGAAATCCGCAAAACGGACAAGAATTGGTGTTAACCGGTGGCCAACCACACCCTAATATTTCGGGAAGCCACACCAAACCGGGCGCACATCGCATAGCAAGTTGTATAACAATGTTAAAAATGCCTGCATCATAATAGTCATCTCCCAACTCGCTATCAAATTTCACAGTATCAACAACGATAGTATCTGTACGCAAAACCCTTGCTTCACTGAGCAAAGAAAAACCAAGAATAAATGTGCAAAACAATAGTATTTTTTTCATGACAAATTTGGTTTTTATCTTCCTCTAATAACAATATGGCTATACGAACATTCTCCACAAGTCAGCCTTAAAATATAATTTCCCAAAGCATAATGACCCGTATTTATTTGGTAATGATGAATTCCAGAGCTCAGCTTCCCTAGTCTTTCTCTGTGTAGTAATCTACCGATAATTGAATAAATCGTGATTTCACAGTTAACCTCTCTCTCTAAGCTAAAAGACACATTCAAGTGGTCGGTAAACGGATTGGGATAAACCAAAACAAGGTCTGTGTTTAAAGACAATGCGTTGTCAATACTGAAAGCAGGCACATCTACAAAAGCAATTCTTGGTTGTTGCGATTGCAAAACAAAAGACATCGGTCGTCCCGGCTTCCTGGTCTCAGGAGAGTACAAATGCAGATTTCCATACAAAAATACTGTCCCACCTTGATTAACATCCGTAAACGCTGCCTTTACAAAATTCCATTTGCGAGGACGTTGTCTCCGAAAATGATCGTGCTTATAATATGAACCATCATTGAAAATCAATCCGTAGTCGGTTAAAGTAGCCGTAGCCACGACCTCCGTAGCTCCTTCTTGTATCCATCTAACCAAAACATCACTACCATTTTGTTGGAATGTAACATCAAGGAAGTTTTCTTTTAGCGGATATCTTCCGCTCCAATCATAAGTTATGAGTATTCCCGTGTAATTGCCTGAGATGTCAGTGCGTGAATTGACAGAGTGGTTTACTTTTTCGTGTACTTCCGTTCTTTTTTCTCTCAAAAGCACCGAAGTATTTGTATTTCTCACAAAGTTTAAAGGACGCTCGAAAGAATCTGCCAAAAGTTCAGCTTCAGCTCGAGTATTACCCAACATTCTTGCTTTTTCCAACCAAAAATTACCTTGTGCAATATCCCGCTCAACACCATAGCCGTTACGATAAATAAGTCCGAGCATAAAGGCTGACATGCCGTGTTGCTGAGACGCAGCAGCTCTGAAGTATTCAATTGCTTTAGAATAACTTTGTTCTACACCAAGACCCCTATAATAAAAAAAGCCCACACCGTATAGGGTTTGGGGATGTCCCGATTCTGCCGCTTTTTTCAGATAGCGAAAAGCGGTTTCAAAATTTTGTTCAACCCCAAGTCCAAGGCGGTACATTCTCGCCAAACTATAGGCTGATTTGAAACAGGTATTAACAATCCTTCTGTTTTCAAGGGGCTCATATTTGCGCACAGCCGGTGCATTTTGAGATACCACCTGCAAACAAATTAGTGAAAAAAGAGCGTACAAAATAAGTGTCTTCATAGTATTGTTGTTTGATTCATTGTAAAGGCGCACAAAGAGGTAGGAAGGAGTAATGGAAGAATAAAATAATAGGAAAATCCGAGTCGTTTTAATTGTTCTCTGCACGTTTTCAATGCAATAGAAATATGTTTTTTTACTGTATTTCGTGAAATTTTCAACTCCTCGGCGATATCTTGATGGGATAAACCCAAATCGCGACTCATAGTAAACACTTTCTGTTGCTGAGCAGGAAGTTGATCGATAATATCTTTCAATATCTGTGCGGCTTGCTCAGCCTCCAAATAATAGTCAGAATAGTCAGATTGTGACTTAAGATGTACCCACAGTTTTTCCTTTTCTTTTTCATTGGTTGCTAACCTGCGGAGAGCATCCAAAGCACGGTTTCGCACAAGAATGAAAATAAAATCTTTGGGTTTAACAACTTCCGTAAGTATATCACGGCGTTCCCACAACTTGATAAAAGACTCTTGAATAATATCTTCTGCGATATGTGGCGATTTCACAAGAGTCATAACAAACGTCCACATTGGCTGACGATAACGCTCAAAAATAAACTGAAAAGCCATCTCACTTCCTTTGCTTATCGCAAGAAATAATTGCTTGTCGGACGTCTGCTCTTGTATCGTTTGGGGTATTTTCATTCTGAAAATGGTCGTTACAGTCCACAAAGATATGAAAAAAATCATAAATTACAAAACATCCCTGCCTTGCAACTACAAATTCTCCCCTGCTAATCACGATTTCAATATGTACAACGCCTGCGTTGGACAAATCTCACACAACGATTCATCAACATTGTTTATGCTTTCTTCAGGCAACACGATTTGCATTTCGAAACCTCGCCCTTTGAATGTAAACCCGTCATTACTGTTATGAACACACAGACCACAGCGAATACATTTCGTTA
This sequence comes from Bacteroidales bacterium, assembly GCA_009785425.1. Taxonomy (GTDB): domain Bacteria; phylum Bacteroidota; class Bacteroidia; order Bacteroidales; family P3; genus WRKV01. Next base: position 106,447 of record WQWI01000002.1, read on the forward strand.
CATCAAACCAAAAATCATTTTTTATGTGTTGAGGCGACGTTTCTTTTATCGCCGAATAACGTGGGTATTTGTTCCACTTTGCACGATATTCGGTTGCATATTTTCGCAATCTGCACTTGTCTTTATCGCACGGCGGACGGCACACAGCCATATGGTCGCTTAACAGCAACTCTAACGATTGCTTCCGAAAGTTTTTCACCTCATCGCTTTCCGTATCAATATCCATTCCCTCTTCAACCAACGTCGAACACGCCGGAATAATTTGTCCGTCTTCACAATTTTTCACCACACAAACCATACACGATGACTGGTGCTTATGACCTGGCACATAACACAATGCCGGTATTTCAATGCCGTTTCGCTGGGCAATCTCGATGAGTTTTTCGCCTGCCTTGGCTTCTACTTCTTTGTGGTTTAGTTTTATTTTCATATCTGCAAAGATACGATTTTTTTTTTAATTGTTCGTATTTGTGCTACGCACTCATATTTTTACGCTTCGCTGATAGGGCTGAAAGCCTATAATATCACAGCATCGGGCAACGCCCTATGTGTTGAATACCCATACCACCTGAGCCCTGACAAGGCGACATCATTTTGATTACGCCCCTACTCGGCTTCGCCTCGGTTATCTCAAGCCTCCGCCCTCGATGAACTCGCTTCGCTCGGTTCGAGGCTTGTGGCGAATGGTGGTATTTCGCTACGTAGGGCGTTGCTCTACGCTGTGATATTACGCCCTTTCAGGGCTATGGTACAACGCTCGTCACTACGAGGCTTCGATTCAAGAGGTTCCTTTTAGCGGACACAGCGCAATGACACCCCAATATTTTTGCCTATTTGAATCCCTAGGAAGATGTGCCCATCATACACAGAGATAGTTAAACCACGCCCATCGACTCCATTACCGACCCCTGTCTGGGACCAGTAGCTACCCGATGAACCTTGATTGACCTCCGGATAGTGAGTACTAGCGCCAAAAGCCCCCCCCCAAACATTAAGATACTTGTCACGATGGACGGAATTATTTTGTGATACTCCTGTACCACCCAAAGCAATGTCCAAAGCAATAAAATCTCGCATCGTAGGAACACGCCAAGGGTAAGGACAAAGTTGATCAGCAAATCTTACAACAGCACACCAAGAAAAAAAATCTCCTGGAAAACCAGGGTTAGAACGACAATCAGCATTGAGATTAGAATTTTCAGGTTCTACCCAATCCCGAAGACCTCCATCGAAAATAAGTTTTTGGCAATTTCTAGCAGTCACTGCATCAGACCAAATTTGAGTAATACCATTGCCTTCAATAGTCCATTCTTGATTGGTATGAAAAGAAACAGTACCCAAACTCGCACCCCAACCGGGAGTATTATCGTTACAACCACGTTGAGTAGCAACAACGGCGATATCGCAAGTGGCTGTATCGTCTTGCGTAGTAGCAGTAATACGTGCAACACCTTCCATACCTGCGATAACCATACCGCTATAAACAGAAACAACAGCAGGATTTGAACTCGACCAAGTTACATTTGAAACATTAGCAAACAAATGCAACGTGTCGCCAACAAGCAAAGTAGCAGATGTACGATTTAGAGAAACAGTAGGCGTTTCATTATTACAAGATGTAAAAGTTGCAAGCATAAAGATTGCAGAAAGCGAAAGTGTGAAGATTTTTTTCATTGTTGTGTGTTTTATGCTTTCACAAAGATACGAATTTTTTTTTGGAATTTGTAGAATTTATTTATTTCAGCATTTCACAAAACGCTCCTTCCCAAAAAAATCCCTATCAATTTCAACATCTAAAAAACCGTTATTTTTCAATAATTCTGCAACTTCTCTACCAAATTTCTCATTGATTTCAAGATATAATTTTCCGTCCGGATTTAAGTGTTTTTTTGCAATATTAGCAATCGCTGAATAAAAAATTAACGGGTCGTTGTCGTCAACAAACAACGCCTCGTGTGGCTCGTAGCTCAACACATTTTCTTTCATCTGCGATTTCTCGGAATGTAGCACGACGTATGGCGGATTGCTGACGATTAAATCAAACGTTTGCTCGGCTTCATACGTGAAAATATCGGCAACAAAAAAATCAACATTCAACGCATTGTTTTCAGCATTTTTTCGGGCAACATCAACGGCTTTTTTTGACTTGTCGAAACCTTGAACGATAGCCTGCGGAAGTTGGCTTTTCAACGCTAAGGCGATGCAACCGCTACCGGTGCAAATATCTAAAATTTGTCCTGTAAAATTTTGGTTTTGTCTGACTATTTTTTGTACTAACTCTTCGGTTTCCGGGCGAGGAATCAGTACATCCTGCGTAAGGTGTAGCGATAAATCTAAAAAATCACAAGTTTCCAAAATATATTGAATCGGCTTTTGTTTTTTTAAGTCTTTTACGGCAAAACTGAATTTCAACATCATGCTTTCGGTGATACGAAATTCAAGATTTCCAACAACCTCCTCTTTTGGTGTGCCTAAAAGATGTTCGCAACACCAGTAAAAATAAAACCGAATTTCCTCCGCCGGATAAAGCGATTTAAGTTCACCATCGAAAAAATGACGAACGGATTTTAGGGTATTGGTTTTTATTCGCATTAGACTTGAACTAAGACACAAAGAACTATCAATAATTTTATAACGCGTTTGCTCTGCCCGTTAGAAGTCAAATGTTGGCGAAAAAAAAGCACCGATACAACGTCCGTATCCTACAATTCTTGGCTAAATCAGTACGGGTTACAAGTACCCCCGCTACTATTGGGTTCTTTTTTCTATTGCCTATTTTCTGTTTCTTCGGCTGGCTTCAGTGCGTTCTTGATAAGCCCTGCTACGCCAAATCCTACACCGCCCGCTATTGCACCACCGATTGCACCGCCCAGCCCAAATAGCACATTTAAAAGGAAGAAAATGGTAAGTGCTAAAACCACTGTCAAAACAATATTACCTGTTTTGCTAACTAAAAACTCTTTCATACGATCTTTTTTTTATTTTGCATTAGCTTTATGACCAAGAAGCGCCCCAAAACATTCTGTTGTTCAAAATTGCTTCCATTTAGGTCTACAAAGTTACAAAAAAAATTCAAAATAACCAAATTTTGCACAGATTCTCCTAGGCAACAAGGCTAAAACCGTTGATAGAAAGGATACTTAAAACAGCTTAACGCTGACAATCAACAACTTTATAACACGTTTGCCCTAAATTCTCAATTCTCAATTCTCAATTCTCAATTTTTTTTTGTACTTTTGTACAAAAAAGAAACACCAATGACCAAATTTGCGGTTCGAAAAAACGCACAAGGCAAACTCGAAATTTTAGACCGTATCCGCAAGAAATATGTGCTATGTACGGATGAAGAAAAAGTTCGCCAAATGACGATTTTGTATTTGACAGAAACGTTGAACGTGCCGATGTCTTCGATTGCTGTGGAAACGGAAATTAAAGTCAATAATTTGCCAAAACGAACGGATTTGATTGTATTTAACTCTAAAATGAAACCTGCACTAATTGTAGAATGTAAAGCACCATCGGTAAAAATTTCACAAGATGTTTTCGACCAAATTGCACGTTACAATCTAACCTTGCAGGTGAATCATTTGATGGTTACAAATGGCGTTGAGCAGTATTTTTGTTATTTGGATTTTGAAAAGCAAAGTTATCAATTTATTCTTGAACTGCCCGATTGGTCGGCGTTTTGATTTTTTTTAACATGAATGCAACCGTTTTGAACAGCGAATTTGACCATATCAGACCGTACACCAACGACGAGATTCCTGAGGCAATGCAACGTATTGCCGACGCTCACGAAGTTGGAAATATCGTCTCTTTTTTGTTTCCGGAGATGAAACTGACCGAAGTTCGAGATTTGATCAGAAGTATTGAAACAACTGAAGAATTTCAAAAACTTTTGGCTATGAAGTCCGTTCAAAAAGTTGTGAAACAAACCACAAAAGGCGTTACAGTTGAAGGATTTGAAAACATCGACACCACAAAAAATCATGTTTTTGTTATGAATCATCGTGATATTGTGTTGGATTCGTCTTTGTTTCAGATAGCGTTGATGGATCATGGTTTCAAATCAACGGAAATTTGTGTTGGCGATAATTTGATGCCGACACAATTTTTTGTCGATATTTGGCGTTCCAACAAAATGGTAAAAGTGCTTCGTGGTGCGAGTATTCGTGAAACCTTGCAAAATTCGTTGATTTTTTCGAAATATCTGCGACATACCGTTACAAGCAAACACGAATCCGTATGGATTGCACAACGCAACGGGCGTACCAAAGACGGCATAGATGTTACGGATCCCGCGTTAATCAAGATGTTTGCAATGAGTGCAACGGGCGATATTTTAACTTCGATTGCAGAATTAAATATCATTCCTGTGGCAATTTCATACCAAATTGAGCCTTGTGACTGGATGAAAACACGTGAATTATTTTTATCCAAAAATGCACCTTATCAAAAGGCTCCAAACGAAGATTTTCAGAGCATCTTAACAGGTATCATGCAGAGAAAAGGCAACGTGCATATTGCGATCGGAAAAACAATTAATCCCAAATTAGAAGCCTGCAAAAATTTACCGAATCATACAATTTTTAAGGGTATTGCGAAACTGATTGATGATGAAATTGTCAGTAATTACAAACTGTTTGACACCAATTATATTGCTTACGATTTGCTCAACCAAACCGACAAATACGCATCGCATTACACCGACGAAGCCAAAGAGCAGTTCATTATTAACATGAACGAAAAAATTGCACAAATCGGATTAAAATTTTATCCCGAATTGTGCAAGATTTTTTTCAGTATTTACGCAAACCCTGTGTTTTCGCATAATTCCCGCAGCCAAAACTAAATTAGTTTAGTTTTTTGGTAGCACTCAAACGCTACTTCTACTGGACTCCCAATTGCTTTTGGTAAGCCGTTAGCGTTTCGATCAAGTTCGAACGAACGTGGATAAATTCGCTAACTCCTGTCGCCTTGAATGCTTCGAGGTTGTCGCCTGGGTGTCCGGCTAAAGCAATGTTTGTCTTTCCTTTAAGTACAGCACAAGTACCGTTCACCAAGTCCGGATATTCCTCATCCGAACTACACAACACAACAATATCTGCTTTTGCCGAAAGTGCAGCATTTGCACCTTCTTCCGGAGTTTTGAATCCGGCATTATCAATGATTTCGTAACCGGCACAGCCGAAGAAATTCAAAGCAAATCCTGCACGAGCCTTACGCATGGCAAGATTTCCGTATGTTAGCAAAAAAACAATCGGTTTTTTCTTTCCGGATTTTACGGCTTTTTCGGTTGCCAAACGCAATTCTTCAAACGCTTCCGCACCACGATACAAGTGAAGTTTTTTGTATTCTCCTGCGGGTGCGCAACCACAGTTTATGTTACATTCCGGCTCAATTTTGTCCAACATTGTTTCGTGTTGGTTCGGGAATTGGTTTGTTCCTAAAATAATGGTTTTGCGATTGGCGATATCCAAGTCACGTTGTTGTGCTGTTTTCGCAATTGCATCTTGGATAACACCTGCTTTGAAAGCCACAGTAAAACCACCTGTTTCCTCAATATCTTGGAACAATTTCCAAGCGTGTTGAGCAATCGAATCGGTCAAGTTTTCGATGTAATACGAACCTCCGGACGGGTCAACAATTTTGTCAAAATACGACTCCTCTTTCAAAATAATCTGCTGATTTCTGGCGATACGTGCAGAAAATTCGTCGGCACATTTATACGTGTTGTCGAATGCGTCAACGTGGATCGAGTTTGCACCACCAAGTGCCGCAGACATTGATTCCGTAGTGGTTCGAAGCATGTTCACGTTCGGATCATAAATGGACTTATTCCATTTCGAGGTTGATGCGTGAACAAAAATCTGCGTATGTTTGGCGTTGTGAACACTCAACATATTCGCCCAAAGCATACGTGCTGCACGGATTTTTGCGATTTCCATAAAGTAGTTCGAGCCAACAGCGATATTTAATGTCGTGGTTTTGGCAATGGCATCAATACCCAAACCTGCTTCCTTCAGCAAAATAAAATACTCGTTTGCCCAATTCAACGCATAACCCAACTCTTGAACGGAAGTAGCGCCGGCGTTGTGCAACAGTTCAGCATTGACCGACAACAAGCGGAAGTTTGGCAATTTTTCCGAAAACTCACGAAACAAATTTACGGCTGTTTCGACACATTTTTCCTGCGAGCCACACTTGCACGAAAAACCACCGTTTTTCAAGCCTTCGCCCAAAAAGTCAAAATCAATCGAGCCTTTTACGCTATTTGTCGGAATTTTATTTGCATTGAGATAACTTACAAAAAACGTCAATACTTCCGTGTAGTTGTCTGACTTCAAAAAGTGAACACCAACGGTTGCAACGTCAATACCCTTCAACAAAACTTCAAAATCTTTCTCCGACTTCACGTTTTTCACGATTAGTCCAACACTTTGAGCACCGCGTTTGACGGCATCTACAGCTATTGTGTTGATTTTCGAAAGTTCTTTCTGACAAATATCTTGACGAATTTCCCAGTCGTTGTTTTTGTCGGAATTTCCACGAACAAACGGGAATTCGGCAGGACTGGTTTGCAAATACGTCAAGTTTTTCAAATCCTCTTCACGATAATAAGGTTTTACCTTAAAACCTTCGGGAGTTTTCCATACCAATCTTTTTTCATAGTCGGCACCTTTGAGGTCTTTGATGATTACATCTTCCCACTGTTGTGTAGTTACGGGAGGAAATTCGGAGAATAATTTTTCGTTATTCATAGTTTTGTGTGTTTTTGGTTTGGACGACCGCAAGGGCGCCCTTACATTTTGTTTGCAAAGATACAAAAAAAATTACAATTTGCAACTCTAATTAACCATAAAAATTTGGTTAATTCAAAAAAAGCTGTAACTTTGTATCACAGAAAGCAGAGTCGAATGGGCTTCACTACGAAAATAGCGATTTATGGCGATTTTCGCCGGTCTTACCATTTATTTCTGTTTTTATGTATAAACGTCATTTTGCCATTTCGAATAAAATGCGTATCTTTGCAGACCAAACTTTGTGTTTTTATGAAGTTTGGTCTACAAAATTAAGCAACGGAAACAAAATGAAACAAATAAAGCGAGAAGATTATCTGCGAACACTTATTGGGCTGCGAGATAAAAATTTGATCAAAATACTGACCGGTGTGAGGCGTTGCGGAAAATCAACGATTATGCAAATGTTCCGTGATTACTTGATTGCTGACGGTGTGAGCAAAAGTCAAATCGTTTTTATGAATTTAGAAGATTTGGAAAACAGCAAGTGGCTAAACGATCTTGATGGATTGTATTATCACATCACAAGACAATTGGATTTATCTGAGCCTTGCTATGTTTTTCTTGATGAAATACAACAAGTGAAAAATTTTGAACGACTTGTGGCAGGTCTTAATGTGAAGCCAAACATTGATGTATATATTACAGGATCAAATGCTTATATTCTTTCGAGTGAATTGGGAACGCTATTGACAGGTCGCTACATTTCTATTCATGTCTTGCCATTCTCGTTCAAAGAGTTTCTTTTGACACAAGCGGATACATCTCGCACCGATTTATTGTTTACAAGATATTTGGACACCGGCGGAATGCCCGGAATTTTTCAACTACCCGAAAATTCAGTTAGAAACTACATTCAAGATGTTATTCAAAACATCATTCAAAAAGATGTTTTGGTGCGAAACAAATGGAAAAACACAGACCACTTCAACAAAACAACTGCTTTTTTGTTTGACACAATCGGCTCAACCCTATCAACAAAAAAAATCACAAACACACTAAAGTCAAGCGGTATTGCCATTTCGCACAACACGATTGAAAGTTATATTCAAGCATTGGTAGAATCGTATATGTTTTACAAGGTAAAACGCTTTGATTTGAAGGGCAAAGGACTTTTAATGACACAAGAAAAATACTATACTGTTGATCTTGGATTTAAGAGATATTTTCTTGGTGCAAAAAACACCACTGATTTAGGGCACAATTTGGAAAATATCGTCTATTTGGAACTTCTTCGCAGAGGGCATCAAATCCACATCGGAAAAGCCGATGATACAGAAATAGATTTTGTTATCCAAACTCCGGCAGGCAGCAGAGAGTATATTCAAGTGGCATGGACAGCAAAAGAACAATCTACTTTCGAACGAGAAATACGTCCGTTTGAGCGTGTAAAAGATTTTAACAAGCGCACGTTACTCACAACCGACATAGAACCGACTACAGCCTACAAAGGCATACAAAAGATCAATGTAATTGACTGGTTGTTGGGCGATTGATAAAATGCAATAAGTAAGACTTAGTACGACAAAGGTTTTTTATGTATCGACCCCAAATTACAGTCATCAACACACAGTCCGCATTTCACACATTTTTCGATGTCAATCGTATGGCGCTCGTAAGGCGTATAAGGAATAGCCTCTACGGGGCAGGTTTTGGCACATTTGGTACAGCCGTTGCAAGTTTCGTCAATGGTGTAGATAACCATATCTTTGCAAACACCGGTTTTACAAAGACCATTGATGTGCTCCTCGTATTCTTCACGAAAATATTTCAATGTCGTCAAAACCGGATTGGGAGCGGTTTTACCTAATCCGCAAAGCGAGTTTTTTTTCACGCTCAGTGCAAGTTCTTCCAATTTTTCAATATCGCCTTGTTCGCCTTTTCCGGTAGTAATTTTTTCTAGAATATCCAACATTCGTCGGACGCCAACTCGACAAAACGTACATTTTCCGCAGGATTCCTCACAGGTAAACGTCAAAAAATACTTTGCTACATCCACCATACAATCGCTTTCGCTCAACACCACCAAACCGCCCGAACCCATCATCGCACCCATTTGCGAAAACGCATCAAAATCCACCTGAACATCACACAAATGTGCAGGAATACAGCCGCCCGAAGGACCGCCAATCTGAATGGCTTTCAGTTTAGACGGGGCACCACTCATCTCTGTAACGCCACCCCCGATGTTTTCGATAATTTGATTTAAGGTAATACCCATCGGCACTTCGATCAATCCGCCGTGACGGATTTTTCCCGCCAAAGCAAACACCTTTGTGCCTTTGCTGTTGGGCGTTCCGATTTCTGCGTAATGCTCTGCACCAAAATTGATAATATAGGGAATTTGGCTGAATGTTTCCACATTATTGACTAAAGTCGGACAGCCGTTCAATCCTTCAACAGCAGGGTAAGGCGGACGTTGCTTGGGAAATCCGCGTTTGCCCTCAATAGAAGCAATCAGTCCGGTTTCCTCGCCGCAAACGAATGCACCTGCTCCTTCAAAAATTGAAATATCAAATGAAAAATTTGTTCCCAAAATGTTTTGACCAAGCAGATTTCTTTCGTAGCAAAGTTCAAGAGCCCTATGAATTCGCTCGACAGCCAACGGATATTCGGCACGAATATAAAAAATGCCTTTCGTTGCACCCACCGCATAGCCTGCGATAATCATACCTTCAATCACACGAAACGGATAGGATTCGAGGATCATTCTATCCATAAATGCACCTGGATCACCCTCGTCACCGTTGCAAATGATGTATTTTTGTTGTATGTGGTTGCTGAGCGGAGTCGAAGCAACGATTTCCCATTTCTTCCCAGACGGGAAACCACCGCCACCGCGACCGCGGATACCGCTGTTGATAATGGTTTCGATGATTGTTTTTTGTTGTTGTAGAGACGCAATGCATTGCGTCTCTACGGTTGTAGGATCAATCGTTTTTTTCAAGGCACCAAACCCACCTTGCGTAATATATTCCTCCAAATTCAACGGTGCCAAGAAACCACAACCTTCGGTAGAAATATGTTTTTGATAGGATAAAAAATTATCAATCATGCCGAGGCGTTCGTGCTCAGGTTGCCAAATCACGTTATCCCATGTGCTGTCGGTATGAAATGTATCAACATGGTTGAGCAGTTTATTTTTCCAACGTTTGAAATAACTTTCAGGCTCGAAGTGATGATGCAAAATTTCTTTGATTTCCGAAGGTTTCACATTGGGATAGCGCTCAACAGAACCATCGGGTAACACAACATCAATTAGCGGAACCTTACTACAAACACCTACGCAACCAACCTCTTTAATATCAACATCTATTCCCAATTCTTGTTCCGCTTTTTTTAATTCTTCCCAAATGTCCGACGAGCCGCTTGCTTGGCAACACGAGCCCATTCCAAGACGGATTTCTCCAACGATTTTGCGTTGTTCACGAGCGAGACGTTCTTCATTGCCACGTTCGGCTTCTATTAAAAAATCTTCAATAACTTCATTGACCTTTCCGGGCGCCACGTGGGCATAAATTTTTTCATCGATTTGCACAACCGGAGCCAACGAACAACAACCCAAACAGGCGATTTTTTCGATGGAAAAAAGTTCGTCTTCGGTGGTGATTTTATCATCCTCAATTTTCAACTCACGACGAAAGGCATCAATGACATTGTTCGCACCTTTCACATGGCAAGCTGTTCCGGTGCAGACTTTGATGAGATGCTTTCCGTAAGGAACGTGCTTAAATTGTGAATAAAACGTGGCGACACTGATAAGTTGTGCACGGTCAATTTCTGTTTTTTCATAAATACGCTCAATAGCCTCGTACGGCAAGTAGCCAAATTCATTTTGCAGCGCTTGAAGCAAAGGAATAATGATATTTCGGGTTGTACCGATTTGCTCGATAACGGCATCGGTTTGGGCGATGAAATCAATATTGGTATTTTTACTATCGCAATTGCAAGACATTTTTGTACTTTTTCCTGCAAAGATACGAAAATTTTTCTTAACTTTGCAAAAAATACTGAAGTCATGTTGCAATTATCTCAAATAACCAAAAAATTCCCTGACGGCGAGAACTCGTTCAATCATGTGCTTCGTGGCATAAGTACGACTATCGAAAAAGGCGATTTCATCGCAATCAAAGGTGCTTCAGGCTCGGGAAAAACCACTTTGCTTTCTATTTTGGGAACATTACTTCAACCCGATAGTGGAAGTTATAGGCTCAACGATCAAGAAATTAATGCGCCCGGCGTGGATTATTCCGCCATTCGCAACCAAAAACTTGGATTTGTCTTTCAAGACCATCGCTTGCTCCCGCAACTTACGGCATTGGAAAATATCTTATTGCCAACCCTCGCCTTTCAAAGCAAAGCCGATGATTCGCAAATTGATTACGCAAAGCAATTAATGGAGTTGACGGACATTACATCGGTTGCAAATCAGTATCCCGACACGCTTTCCGGCGGAGAAGCCAGTCGAACAGCCGTCTGCCGTGCACTAATCATGAAGCCGTTACTCGTTTTGGCAGACGAGCCTACCGGACAATTGGACGCCGATAATGCTCGAAATGTTGCGTTGTTGTTAAAAAAAATAAATCACGAACTCGGAACAACCATTATTATGGTAACACACTCCGATGAAATCGCTGCTGTTGCAAATCGGACTTTAACTTTGATAGATGGCATTCTGACTTAACTACGGAGTCATTGCCGGAGCTGGATTTCTATTAGGTCTGTTGCTCGGGAATATAATCGTATTCTCTCCAAACAAGCCACCTTGCGTGACTTCATTTATAAATACGGTAGCCAAACTAACTCCAACTCCGATTCCAAGATTCAGCCAAATGCGACGAGATTTGATACGACGGGCTTCTGCGGTATAACCGTGATAGAATAGCCTGTGATCAATCAACGGCACGTCCGGATGTCCGAGATTTTCAATCCTAACCGGAGTTACTGAAGCCGGAATCGCGAATGAGGCACCCAAAACCGGTCCTGCGAAAGGAACTGCCGAAAGGAATAGCGCTGTTGTTGCCGCAGGTCTGAATCCTCTATAATGTTCTCGTGCTGCGAGTCTGCCGAGAAGATAAATTTCCCCAAGTCGCAAAATAGAGGCTGTATCTGAAAAATCAGCAAAAACAAGGCGTCCAAGCGGAGCATTTGAGTCATAAACAAACTCAAACATATTCGATCTGTGAAGTGTAAAATAGTTTGGGAAGCCATCCACATTAAAGCGAAATCTAACATCATCGCCATCAACGACAGCTTGATTTGGCAGGATTACCGGGCGTCCGACTGCGAATGGGTCCTGTGCTTGTAAGCTAATGAAAAGCATCGTTATCAAGCAGGAAAGTAGAAATCTTATCATCGGTGTATTTTTTATCCTTTGTGTATATGTATTGAATGTGTAAAATATTTGGCAAAGGTACAACTTTTTTTTGAAATAAACAAAAAATGCGGTAAAAAACCGCATTGGGTAGATTCAAGTATCAAATGCAACTTTGTTTTGCAAAGATACAAAATTGAACGTGAAAATGTAGCCTCTGTTGCTCGAGAATTAGGTATTTCGGAGAACATTTTACGTCGTTGGAAAGCAAAACACGATCAGTCTAAACATTGTGATATTCAGGGCTGTGCAACTCCTCGCCAGGGAGATGTTCACAAGGAAAATCAATGGGTAAAAAAGGAACTTGACCGCCAAAAACTGGAGAATGAAATCCTAAAAAAAGCACTCGGCATCATTTCCGCGAGCGATCGTTAAAATATGTTTTTATCATGGAAAACAAGAAGGATTATACGATTGAGATGATGTGCCGAGTTTTGGAAGTTAGTCGAAGTGCTTACTACAACTGGCAAAGTGGCAAAACTGTCAAACGATAGGATCGCAAAAAAAACATGAGAATTCAAATCAAAAACATTTATATCAAACACAAGCAACCTTATGGCAGTCCTGGTATTGCTGCGGAATTAAGAGCAAAAGGTGTTCCTGTTTCCAAGCCAACAGTTGCAAAATATATGAAAGAACTTGGTTTGAGAAGTAAACGTTCAAAAAAATATGTTACAACAACCGACTCTAAACACAATAATCGTGTTTTTGAAAACATTTTGGACAGACGTTTTAACGAGTCGCTTCCGCACGGAGCTTGGGTTTCAGACATTACCTACATTCCAACCAAAAACGGCTTTTTATATCAAACGGTTATTATTGATTTGGAAGATAGAAAGGTTATCGGATGGTCGCACAG
>WQWI01000003.1 GCA_009785425.1 Bacteroidales bacterium
ACAGCGGGATGAGTCTTTCTCGGGTGCGGACATAGGTTACTGTCTTGGTCTCTTTCTTCATGACTTGGGGTTAATAATTGATTACAAAGTTAAACATTTTTTTCAATTTGCAAATATAAGGTGTGTGGTTGGAGGCTATAAAATTTACCGGTACATTTGTCCCGTTCCGAATAGCATAGCGTCCAAAGTTTCTATTTCTGTATGTTTCTCTCAATACTTCCGGAATATTAAAAGAAAAAATCTCGGGATTGTCTTTTTCCATTACGCCTGTCAAAGTTGTGTACGCACCAAACCAAACACCATCTGCCGGTGAATACCCTGCTTTTCTTCCGAAAGATACTCGCATGGTTCCGTTTGCGTCCGGGAAAAATACCCTATCGCTATCAACTTTCATTTGGGCTGCCATGTAGATACGCTCCAAACTGTCAGCCTGCTGCATTAGTCGCCTGCGAGTGGGATTGATCTTCTCATTCAGCATTTTTTGACCACTACGATGAATCGCTAAAAAAGGATCGTTTTCGAGAGTTTGTATCTGATTTTTCAGTGTTTCACGCAATGTTTCTTCCGAACGAAATGCCGACTGACTGTAAACTTCGTCTGCCCATCGCTCAAAACAGCCATCATTTCTATTTAATCCGGCAATCAGTTCGTCAAAGTGATATGTAACAGGTATGTTTTCATAATAGGCTCTCATCATTGCAACAAACATTTCTCTATCAATCAGCGGAGAATAATCTCTATAGAATCGTTCCATTGTATGGAAGAAATTTTCGAGGCGTTCCTCCGACATTTCTGTTCCACCTGCTGCATCGAATTGGCGTGCCAAATCTACAAGTTCGATCGTCGCTACAGATTCGTTGTAAAATCTAAAAACTCTATTAATCGGAGTAAACTCTTCCGTGTTTTGTCGAATTTGAGAAAGTAGTTGTCCGTAATCTCGCATCCATTGCGGATTTAATTGCAAGGCTTGATTAAAATTTCTTTCAAATTCTTGTTTCATTGCTAATCCGTTAATCCGTTTGATACCGCGTGTTATAGCCTGCCACCTTTTCCATGGATTGCTAACACCGGCGTGTTTAGCAGCGTATTGTATGGCTATATGACGATCATTATTCATATGATAATCAAAGATTTCGAGGCGCTTTGTACGCAAGCCTACCCGCAGTGGAAAATCGTCAAAAACGATTTGGTTCAGTTGGTACGAAGTAATGTATTGTTGTGTTGATCCCGGATAGCCAATCACCATAGTAAAATCACCTTCGTTGATGCCACAAATTGTTGTTCGAGCATGCAATTTTGGACGAAAAGGCACGTTGTAGGGCGAATAGTCCGCCGGGCGATTATTCGAATCGGCATATATTCTAAAGAAAGTGAAGTCGCCTCCATGACGGGGCCATGTCCAATTTTCAACAATACCGCCAAATCTACCTATGGATGATGGCGGAGCAGCAACAAGCCGAATGTCTGTAAACACTTCATAAACGTACATAAAGTATTGATTGCCGTTGAACAACGGTCGAATATCTACGCGATAACTCCCTTCCGGAAGATTAGCCTCTCTGACCCGCGCAATTGCAGCACTAATACTATCTGCTCGTTCTCGTTCGCTCATTTGAGGTGTGACGTTTCGTAGAACTTCATCAGTAACATCTTCCATACGTTGCAAAAAGATGACATTAGTTTGAACATTAGGCAGTTCCTCTTCTTTAGAGCGTGCCCAAAAACCATCGGCGAGAATATCGCGATCCGATGTGCTGAGCCTCTGAATCTGACCAAGAGCACAGTGATGATTCGTGAGAAACAGCCCGGATTCGGACACTAACACACCTGAACATCCACCTGAAAACTGCACAACAACATCTGTCAAACTTGGTCGATGAACGCTGTAAATATCTTCGGCAGTTAGAGATAAGCCCATTTCTTGCATTCTGTAAAAAATGGTTTGTTCGAGGTTTGACGGAACCCACATTCCACCCTTATGCTGTGGATATGCCAACACTGGCGAGAGTATTAAGGCTGCCAAAAATGGGATTAAGGTTTTGCTTTTCATGGTAGATCTTTTTTTGTTTTTGCAAAAATTATAAAATTTTAGTTATACAGCAAAAAAACCGTTTCCGTAGCCATTGTTCCGCCGCTGTGTGCCACGCCTTCAATGATCACTTTTTCCCAATTGAAAGGGATTTCGGTGCTGTTGATTAGTGCATTATTCCAAAAGAAAAGACCTCTATCAAAGCGGTGATTTCCTTGTTTATCTGTTTCCGAACAGCGTCGCAAAAAAGGGTCTTCAGGATCGTTGTCTTCTGTTCCCAATGCAACATAAAGTCTTTGGGCAAACGATTTTTTCAGAGTTTCGGCTGTAACCGGAGTGTTTTTTAAGCCGAAAGGGAAATCTACCGTCAAGTCCGGGAGGGTGTACCAACCGGCATTAGCAGCAATTGCTCTGTTGACTCTTGCTTCCGGCACAAAAAACAGAAAGCGATGAATAAACTGACTACCTGCCGAATGCCCAAACATGTCGTACGTGGTGTGTCTGCTACGAAGGTCTTTTCTGATAAAATCGAAGAGTGGTTCTATAACCGAAAATGTCCATTCTTCTCTTGGTCTTAGTTGTCCAAATTCATCGTGCACACGTCCCAAATTATATCCAGGAGCACCGGCAAATAGTCCTTCGTTGCGGAATTCCGGAGCAAAAACCATAAAGCCTAAGGCGTTGGCTTCCTCTATAAAAAAATCTCTGTAATCATCGGCGTTCCGTAGTGTGCCGTGAATGGAAAACAAGATAGGCGCTGTTCGTTTGTTAACACCTTCGGGTATGTGGTAAAATACATTAATGTAGGTGTTTAACGGTGCGTAATAGAATGTGGTAACACCTGTCGTTTCGGTGAAAAATTCGGGTGCTTTTTGTTGAGGCCTAAGAATAAAAAACAGGGTAATCGCGATTATTGCTATTGCAATTACTGTGGTGATGTTTTTTTTCATTGTGTTATGGTTTTTGCGGTTATCTTAGTGTATGGCTATCTCCGGACAACAGGATTCGCATTTCGATGACATCTGCCGAAAGGTTTCCAAGTTCGTCGGTTCGCGGAGTTGTTGTAAATCGAGGTTCGAAGACCATTACCGAACGTGTGCCGTACACCTCAAAAGTTCGGCTTCCGCCACTAAAAATGACAGCTGTGTTTTCATCGATTCCAATTCCGGGAAGGTTGTGCTCTACTACTAAGTTGATTAGTCTGTTTTGTCTGCTGCGCTGGATAAAATGTTGGTCGATTATAGCAAAGTCAATAAATCCGAAACCTTCTTTAAATTCCACATTGCCTTCCCTGATAAATCGAAATCTAACGTTGGAAGTATTGACTAATTCTACCCCAGTAATCATAATCTCGCTCATTACAGCAGCTCCTGCACTATTTCCGCTTATGACGCCGCCTTCTCTGTAAATTTCTTTAATCCGCTCCAAAAACTCAGTTCCACGTAGCATATCTGCTAGGGGAACTTGGTCTCCGCCCGAGAAAAATATGCCGGTTACACCGTCTAATTTTCTCAAATTTTCCTCCAAGTCGGCCTCTCCTTTTTCGAATACGACAAAGTCGGCTCTAACTCCCGTGGAGTCGCGAAATCTTTGCGACTCTCGAATACCTGCTTCTTCTGCAGCTTCTCCGGCAGCGAAAGGAATTACTAAAATTTTGGCATCATCTATCCCCCCTGCGAGTTCTACAATCTTGTTTCTAAGTCGGTCGGTGGTGCCACCGCCAATGATGAGAAGATGTCCTTTGATTTTTTCTTGTTGTTGTGCTGTGCTGCAGGATGTGGTAAACAGGGGTAGGCATAGTATACACAGCGTGCTAAGTAAGGTAAGTAATCGGTTCATGTGTAAAGTCTGTTTTTTAGTTTGTTAATTTAAGCAATATGATAAAAAACCGCCTCTGTAGAGGAGGCGGTTTTCCAGCCTAAACAGCAAAAACTGTTTTATTGTGTTGTGAAAGATCTTATCTCCCCGTAGGATCTTAATCCAAAGCGATTGACAAAGAACGCACGATAGTAATAAGTCGTTCCCGAGCTAAGCACACCACCGGTGATTTGGCTCATTGCAGCTGTTGGAACAGTGGTTACATTGAATACATGGTCGATGACTGCCAGTGTCGGACTTGTACTAACTTCAAATCCTGCTTCAGCTAATACTGCACCTCCATTGAAATCTAAATATCCATGCAGTGTCGCAGAAGAATCTGTTACTGCCGTTGCTGTACGAGTTTCTCCAACTGGATATCTAACGCGAATCGTTTGAGCAGAACTGAAGCTTGTATTACCCGAGAAGCTTACTGCATACGCACGCACTATGAGATCGCCGGCTGTGGTAAAATTTGTTGCCATCGTTAATGTGTCAGTACCCATTCTCGTCAGGTTGCTCACAATTGTGTTATCGGCAAGAGTCGGAATTATATTGAAAGCCCAAACGATACCCGTTTCTTGAATTGTATCTCTTAAAGCTCCTGTTACGTTATTCATAAACGTTGTATCGTTTACAGCGGTGAGCGACATGATAACTGTTGCGGTATCTTTTCTGATAAAGTTTGGTGCATTAACGGTTGTTGTGCCGCCGTTGAATGCAACTGTTGTGAATGACACAATCGGACCATAAGCTGTATCTGTGGCATTGATAGCAAATGAACGAGCAAAATATGCCGTATTTTCGGACAACACATTACCCGTGACAGCGTTTGTAATCGGACCTGTGCCATGCGTACCTGTCGGTGTTCTCTCCGCAACAACAACACCAGCTGTTGTCAAGGTAAAGGTAGAAGCTGTGGAAAAGATTATACCTGCCTCGGTTACGGCCGATAGTCCGGGCGATGTTACCGAGCTTGATGCGATAGCAGAGAAAATCCCCGGAGTTACAGTTGTTGCTGTAAGTACTGGCGCAGATGCGGCTCTTGCAAAGCGCAACCTTACACGACGCATATTTTCTGTTGCTCTAACACCCGAAGCCGGATCTACAGAAAGCAACAAAAATAAATCGTTTTGTGTAGCTGTCGCACTCAGATGCGCATGATCAATCGTGATTTGAAATCTTGCCGTACGCGAACCTGCAGGAACAACTCCCGATCCTTGAAGCGTGAATGCTTCCGGCGCAAGGGTTGAGGTTGCCGGATTTGGACTTTCTGGAGTGATATGTACCGAGTTTGGATCTAGAACCGTGATCGTGAAAGGAACATCTCTACTCGGTGACCCAATAGGTATTTTGACACCAAACTGAATCGTCATGATATTACCATCCTGAGTAACGCTATGGTTAGGATTTACATGATTATTACCCGTAGGCATATTTGTTGGTCCTAAAACGGGAAGAAATGGATTAATAGTATAAGTAACAAGATGTATGTCAACAGCCCTTATTAAGTCCACATCTTGTCCGGAGGGTTGACCATGAGTCTGAGTAACATTAGGAAAATCAAAGACCATTTGTGCCGGTATTTCAAAAACAGGATCCTTTTGGCAAGAAGACATAAATGCTACTAAGCCAATAAGACATGCTATGTTAAAAATTATTTTTTTCATAATACATATTTTTTTGTGATTTAATGATAAATTTTCAGACGATAATCTCTATCGTGGAAGATTTGCCGTCCAATTCGGCGTTTGAATAACTCTATTTCCCGGAACGTTGATTTCTGCATATGGAATAGGAAAAACAAAACGAGAGGCGTCCCAATCAACAATATTTAATCGAGTCTCACCCGTAGGACGAGTCATCAAAACTCCGGTTCTACGAATGTCAAAAAAGCGATGTCCTTCCTGGAAAAGTTCTCTTGCACGTTCTTCTGCCACGAATGTACGCAAATCGGCTTGACTGTTCGTGTATGGCAGCAAATCTCCAACTGTAGTGAAAGCAGGATTTCTCTGTGCTACCTGAAATAATGCCGTTCTTGCTGCATCAAGGTTAGTACCCAGTTCGGTTTCAGCTTCTGCAATGATGAGATACATTTCCGGAGCACCGAAAACCCGAGTATTGTTAATCCTTGCAGGGTTTGGAAACTTCATTGGACGCCAAAAATTCGGGTCAACAGTAGTATGTCTTACAAATAAACCACGTCTCATATCAAGAGAATCAAACTCATAATAGAAACTATGATTTATTGACCCTCCGGAAACATCATAAAATGCAGTAAGAGAGCTGGCTGCGAGTGCTATAGCAGCGTTGATACTGAGTGAGAATATATCTTCGTGAGTGGCTGCCGGTTCTCCCCACATTGCAATAAATCGATCCTGATTCATTTCTATTACGGCATTACTCGCTTGAAGTGCAGCGTTAGCAGATGTGATTGCTCCCTGCCAGTTTCTCATGTAAAGATTTACACGAGCCTCTAATGCATGCACAGCGGCATAATTCATGTAAAACGGACGGAATGATCTATTACCCAAAGCAAAATGTGTTTTTGCTCGTTCGATGCTCGCAAGAATCAGATCGTATGCATCACCAACGCTTGAACGCTGTACCGACTCATCTGAAAAGATGAAGCGGTCTTCGGCAACAATTCCCATAGTTCCCGTGTTATCATGTGTTGGAGTGCTATGAGGTAGTCCAAAGATATTAACCAACTTAAACAAAGCGAATGCTCTCAAAGCATGGGCTTCTGCAATTTGTGTGTGCATTAAGCTTATGTCTGCGGCACTCCACGGACCACCGTCGTTTAACATTCTATTTCCCTCATCAATGACGCGCATAGAGTTATTGATAATCTGATAACCGGTAGCCCATGTACTTAAAAGATTTCCATCATTATCTGTAAAATTATATGCTTCAATTGTTTGAAAAGTCATATCGCCTGCAGCCATTTTATTTATTTTATCCGCAGGAATATCTCCAAACAAAACAACGTTTCTACCCATAAAACCTACGCGTGTCATGCTATGATAGACACCATGCATCCCGGTAACTAAATCGGTGGGTACACGAAAAGCTATTTGGTCGTCAACAGCATCTGTTTGTGGCGGATTCAGAAAATCTTTTCCGCAAGAAGCCAACATGATTGCCATCAGCATCAATATGACTGTGATTTTTAAACTATATTTTTTCATGGCAAGTATTTTTTTATATTATGAGACATTATTTGATTAAAAGTTTAAATTCAGACCAATAGCATTTGTTCTGAATGGAGGTGCCGGCCACATATTGTCAGGCCACTCCAAACCAATCTCAGGAGTGGTTCCACGGAAATCTCTGTGGGTAAAGAAGAATGGATTTTCAAACGATAAGAAAATTCTTGCGCTGGTCAAATGCATTCTTTGTGCTACTTCTCTCGGAATGGTGTACCCTAACGTGATTGACTGAATTCTGAAAATATCAGCGGGCATTAGGTGCATTGTATTAGCAGTGGCTCCTCCATCAACACTAGCTTGACGTATAATTTGGGGCAAAATTGCATCCGTACGGTCAGGTCTCCATGAGTTTTCGTGCGCAAAAACACTGGTTGTTCTCCAACTGTTTCTTCCAAAGTGTTCTAACATACGAGCATCTCCACTATGCATCCATCCGCCCACGCTGAAACTTGTATGAACTGATAAGTCGAAGCCAAACGCATTCAATGTGGTACTAAAACCTCCAAAAAAGTCCGGAGTGGTTCTCCTATCCAAAGTCATGCGTTGTGCTTGGTTTACGTGATAAACAATATCGTATCTATTGGGTCCATCGCCACCTCTAAGGAACATAGCTCGCCCATTTGTAGGATCTACTCCTGCAAAAACGATCATGTTGAACGTGTTGAAGTCGAGACCTTCTTGATGGATCAAATAGTTTCTATTAAAGATAGGCTCATCAGTTGCTAATCTCTCAAGTCTATTTACATTTCTGGTAATATTGAAAGAGGCTGTCCATCTCAAATTGCGCTGACTAACCAAAACACCTGTAAGCATAGCTTCAACACCTCTGTTTCTCATTTCACCTATGTTCCTAGTGGTAACAGCGAAACCGGACGTGAGGGTTGCAGGAACCTCGAAAATCATATCTGTAGTCAACTCATCGTAGAAGTCAACTTCTAAAGAGAGTCTGTCAAATAACAAAAGATCAATACCGATGTTGAACTTGTTATTGCTTTCCCAGCGCAAATCCGGATTAGCAACTCTTAGAGGTATCATTCCTGGTTGCTCGTTATAATTGAATCCGAAACCATAAAATCCTCTTGCCGCATAGAAACCGCCCATAACCTGTTGGTTACCGGTTGTACCGTAACTTACACGAAGAGCTGCTGTGCTGATAATATGTTCTAATGGTCTCATAAAATTTTCGTGCGAAATACGCCATCTACCGCCTACCGACCAAAAGTTACCCCACTGGCGATTGGCTCCCAATCTGGAAGAACCATCACGACGGAAACTTGCAGAAAGATAGTATCTATCCCATATACTGTATTCTGCATTTGAAAATACCGATGAAATCGTAGCATACCGATTGAATCCGGTAATTATTTGACCAGTCGAAGTTGCATTGAACACATAAAGAAGAGGGTGACTATGTCCAAATGCCGTTGAAGTGGTCATCGATTCGCTCCATTTTTGAGCTTCCTGACCAACCATTATGTTAAAATTGTGTAAACCAAAGGTTGGCATCCAATTTATTGTGTTGACAATAGATTGCACACTACGAAGATCTAATCGCCTTACCGTCCGACCATTTTGTGGTCGCACCTGATTATGAAATCTTCCAGACCAAACACTCCACTCATCACCAACCATAAGATCATAACCAAATCGAGTTTGGAAAACCAGGTCTTCCATAAGATTCATTCTTATAAACGGATTCAACGTAAAACGATATTGGTCTTGCCAGTTTCTGGTTCCTTCCGGATCGGTATATAGAGCCACCGGATTCATGCGTGCCGCAGCAAATGAGTTTGTCCATTCGTTCCATGTTCCGTCAGGATTACGAACCGGCTCATTAGGCAGCAAAAAAACAGTTGCAAGATATATCGGACTTGCCGCTCCCGAACCTGTTAAAGTATTGGACATATTTGTAAGAGCTCCACTAACATTTACTCCTAAAGTTAGCCAATCAGTAGCCTGGTTCGTCAAATTAATACGAGCATTGTAACGTTCGAAACCTTGTGCAATAACAACACCTTCGTTTCGTTGGTATCCACCGGAAATAAAAAATCTAGTTCTGTCTGTTCCTCCCGAAGCAGAGGCATTTACATCAAACAATCTTCCAACTCGCATTATTTCATCATACCAATCAGTATTGATATCGTCTGCTATAATGGAACGACGAAATTCAACAGGTGCAAGAGGATTAACCCATGTAGTACTGAGCTCATTTATTACTTCCTCCATAGTCAGATGTGGATTAGCTGCTTGCCACGAACGGGTAATGAAGTCGATATATTGTTCCGTGTTAAGGGGTTGCATTCCACCTCTAATCCCATGCCTGCTATTCAATCCTCCCCTAACATTGACACTAAATTGTGTTCTTCCTGCTTGTCCTTGTCTTGTTGTGATAAGTACAACACCATTAGAAGCGCGTGCACCGAAAATCGCTGTAGCCGAAGCATCTCTAAGTACGGTTATAGATTCAATATCGCTCGGAGCCAAAGCTGCAAGCATATCAAGTGCACGTTCTTGGTCTGCAAAAGCAGACGTACTTTCCGAAAGAATAGGGACACCATCAACCACAAAAAGCGGTGCCGTTCCTGAATTTGCAGAACCTAATCCGCGGATTTGAAGGTCGGGTGGCGAACCTGGCGTTGCTGCGAAGCTACTAACTACCAACCCCGGTACAGCCCCTTGTAATGCGGTTGTTATAGAGGGTGTTGTTCGCCCTTCAAGAAGGTCAGATCCAATACGCGTAGCAGACCCTGTAAAAGACGCCCTCGAGGTTACACCATAAGCAGAGATCACGACACCTTCAAGCGCTGTGGCTCCATGTGTCATCCTAACATCAATAGTGGCTAATCCTCCAATTTCCACTGTCTGTGTGACCATTCCCATGAAGCTAAACACTAAGTGTGTAGCATCAGCGGGTACATTTAACGAGTATCGCCCATCAATGTCAGTTATGGTACCAAGGTTCGCACCTCTCACCGTAACCGTTGCTCCGGGGATTCCCAAATTGTCAAACACATCAACCACCGTTCCGGTGATTGTGCGTTGAGCAGATAACGTTTGTGCCACTGCTAACAGTAGCACAATAAATAGAATTTTTTTCATACTCATAGTTTTTGGTTTATATTGTCATAGTTTTGCGTTTTTTGTTGAAATTAGTCGATATGTTCGAAGTCCAACCCCCAGTCAATACCTTTTCGAGTCGCCGGAACACCACGCTCAATCCATACCGGAGCAGGCTCCCCTTTTAGGAAGTGATTAAAAAACTGTGATAAACGAATACTTAAATCTTTTTGGTTGCGACGCTCTCTCAAATTGTGGGCTTCTCCGTTGTAATTAAGGAGCCACACAGGTTTGCCCAAACGACGTAGTCCTGTAAAAAGTTGAATACCCTCTTCCCATGGAACAGCCCCATCCCCATCGTTGTGCATAATCAACAAAGGTGTATTCACGTTCGGCAAGAAAAACAGTGGAGAGTTTTCAATATACAAATCAAGTGCATCCCAAAGATTTTGACCTATACGGCTTTGCGTTCCCTCATATTGAAACTGCCTCACTAACCCTGTCGCCCAACGTATTGTACCATAAGCACTCGTCATGTTGGACACCGGGGCTCCGGCCATGGCTGCTCTAAAACGATCTGTTCGAGTAATTATCCAAGCAATTTTATAACCTGCCCAACTTTGCCCCTGAATACCGATGTTATCCTGATCTACCCAAGGATTTTCGATGAGCATATCAACTCCGGACATAATAGAGTTGTAAGCACTTTGCCCGGGAAATCCCAAATCGTAATAGATATCCGGAAGAAACACAAGATATCCGTTACTCACAAAATAACTGATGTTGATTGTTGATCGGCTTGGAGCCGGTTCTCTATGATGAAAAAGCTGATAAGACCGTCTTTCGTAAAAGAAAACAATCATAGGATATTTTTTTGCCGGATCAAAATTTTCGGGTTTGAAAAGAATACCATCATGCGGGCGACCGTTAGGACATGCCCAACTCACCAATTGAGCAGTTCCCCACAAATAATTTTCTTGTTGCGGATTAATGTCGCTCAATCGTGTTTGAGTTCTGAACCTATTGCGGGTTATCCACAAATTCGGAGATTCGGAAAAATTACTTCTTACAAAAGTATAAATTCTACCATCGTTAGACCACCGCAAATGCTGATAATTGTGTCCGTCTAAGACAAGCCGTTGCATCGGCGTCCGTCTTCTACCTTGCTCTTTAAGGAAAAACCCGTTGTATTTATTAACGTTGTCGAATGCGGTAAAGTGTATTGTTTCTCCATCTCTGATAGGGTCAGCGGTGGTAGGAGACCACCACCTTCCTCTCCATGAGGTAATAGTGGCATCCTTACTCAAATGTAGGATACAGAATGAATAACGATTTAGCCGTCCGATACCATCCGTAAGCATAAAAGGTGCATTTCTTCCACTTGGATCTACTTCCCAAATATCATACCTGTCACTTAAGAAAATCACTGCATCATTTTCACGCCAACCACCGGAGCCATAAGGGGGAGGAAGTTGAGGTCTGTCGTGCACTTCGTCCCAAAAGGCAACGCCAATTCCTTCGGTGAGATTGTGCATAGTTTCGGTTGCTACCTCATAACTAAACCAATGACGTGCAGTTCGGTCAAACCACACTAAAAACCTGCCTTCCGGTGATGCATGAGTACCTGTTAGCGTACCGGCAGTAATTAGTCTTCTTGGTTCGCCTGTTGCAACATCAATAATGTAAAGATCATCAGGAGTATCTGCATTCCATTGCCTCTGTATTCGGTATGGTACATTGCTGACAGAAAAAGCCCAGTCGGAACTCCAATGGTTTGGCACCGATACATTCGGACGTTGAGGGGTAGCCAACCGTACTAATCCACTCTGAGGCGAACGAATATTCACATAAGAGAGGTAAGATCTTCTCAAACTTCGCTGTAAATTAACAAGTTGTTCTGGTTGCACAAAGTCATCACGGTAGTGCCAAATATCAAGTCGGGCTGTTTCAAAATCGACCAAGTTTGTGTCTTTTTCAAGAGGTCTTGGTGCAATTCCAAAGAAAAGCCGTGTGCCTTCCTTGTTAATAGATAGTGTGCGATTTTCACTAATGATATAGTTTAGAGGAAGTCCGGCGATATTAGCATCCACTACGCGAATTGCACGATTATCACCTCTTTCGAAAAAATAGATATTGATTGAATTTTCGGAGCCTGTGGAGATATCCGTATTTGCATAAAACGCAAAAAAGCGTTCGTTTTTGTCCGAAGTAGGAAGAAAAAAGCGGGAGCCACGCGGTCCGGTAAGAACAGCTCGCTCTGTTCTGGTTATGAGATCATACAGATAAAGCCCATCCAAAGTATTACCCGTGTCATTACTGTTGAGCCTCCGTACAAAAAACAATTCTGTTCCGTTTCTTGTGAAAGCAAACTCGCTTACAAACCTCAAAGTATCAACCTGTCCGGTAGCAAAATAGTGTAACATAAGATCGCGACCCTCTTCGGGCTCTCTTCGTGGAGGTCTTGCTCCATCCGAAGTATCTGCCGGAGGAGTTGTCTTAAAAGCAACTGCCAAACTACCTTCTTCTGCCATTTTGAAAGAATACAGATATGGGTATTTAATCAACTCTGAACGCCCCAAAGCCCAAATAGCCAACGTGTCTTTAGGCATTTCTTCTCGGCTTCTTCTTTCGATTCTTGCCTGACGGGTTTGTTCAAAAAATGGAGCAATGGCACAAACGGCAAACCTGCTGTCAAAAGTTATAGCAGGCGTTCTGCCACGATCAATAACAAAAGAAGATCCATTAAGCAAGTTGCTCTGTAGCAAGTAACCATCGCTCGCCTGAGCATTTACAACAGTTATGCTAAACCTGCCATCTTGACTCATTATTACAGAGCCGATAGACTTCCACGTATCGTACACGGTATGATTTAAAGGCACTCTCTGTGCATTCAACGAGCCGATAATCAACAAAATTTTTACAAAGACAGGTAATTTTTTTTTCATATTTTGAATATCTTGTTACTATACGCAAAAAAGGTCTATCAATGAGTGCAGAGGAATATAACATATACGCCGTCACAAAGATACAAAAAATTAATGTAAAAACCAATTTTTTTGCTACTTAAAGTGGCTTAGCCGTAAAAATTGTTCAGACACGATATGAAACGAATTGCCAGAACATTACAAGAATACCCGTTTGCACGAATTCATGGTTATGCCAAATCATGTGCATGGAATTATTGAAATAATAAGCCCTGTCGCAAATATACGTTGTAGGGGCAACGCATGCCTCGTCCCTACATCACCAACAATCCCACAACATGGGAAAAGATAGGTTTAATGCCGTATCACGGCAATAGAAAAACGACACTAATCACCAAAATCATCAAGCGCAATCATCTCCTTCGGAACACCGAGATCATCAAGCATTTGAAGTACAGCCTTGTTCATTTGAGGTGGACCGCAGATATAGTATTCAATTTCTTCGGGTTCGGCATGATTTTTGAGATAGTTCTCTAAAATAACTTGATGGATAAAGCCGGTGTAACCCGTCCAGTTGTCCTCAGGACGTGGCTCGGAAAGAGCAATGTTGAATTTGAAATCCGGAAAGTCTTTTTCGATTTTACGGAAGTCTTCTTCATAGAATAACTCACGAAGCGAGCGTCCGCCGTACCAAAATGTGGCTTTTCGGTCTGTTTTTTTCGTAACAAATTGATCCAAAATATGCGAACGCATGGGCGCCATTCCGGCTCCACCGCCGATAAACATCATTTCGCGCTTGGTATCTTTGATGTGGAATTCGCCATAAGGTCCGGAAACAGTAACTTTGTCGCCGGGTTTTCGCGAAAAAATGTATGACGAACAAACACCCGGATTCACTTTCATAAATCCGCCTGTTTTTGGATCGAATGGCGGTGTTGCAACGCGAATAGTCAGCATCACAATATCGCCTTCCGCAGGATAGTTAGCCATGGAATACGCTCGATAACAAGGCTCGGTGTTTTTCATTTTCAAATCCCACATGCGGTACTTATCCCATTCATCGCGATATTCTTCTTCCACCAAAATGTCTTTACCGTAGTCCACTTCACAAACGGGTACATCAATCTGAACGTAGCCTCCCGATTGGAAATTCAAGTGTTCGCCTTCAGGTAATTTCACGATAAATTCTTTGAGGTACGTTGCCACATTTCGGTTGGAAACCACTTCGCATTCCCATTTTTTGACACCAAAAACTTCTTCCGGAACGTGAATGTCCAAATCGCCTCGAACTTTGACTTGGCAGGCCAATCGCCATTTGTCTTGCTGTTCTCTGCGCGTAAAAAATCCGGTTTCTGTTGCTAAAATATCGCCGGCTCCGTCTAAAACTTGACAGCGACAAACACCACAAGTTCCACCTCCACCGCAAGCCGATGGTAAAAAGATTTTATTGTCGGTCAGTGTTGTGAGCAGGGTTGAGCCCGGTTGAACGATGAGTTCGTTTTCGCCGTTAACCATGATTTTGACATCGCCTTGAGGCATGAGTTTTTTTCGTGCGTAGAGAATAACTCCTACAAGCGTCAAAATAACCGTCAGAAATCCGGCAACGCCGAAGATAATGTGTTGGAATATTGGGTCTGTGTTTAACATTTTTGATTTCTTTATTTTTTGGTTGTCATTGCGGGCTTGTTCCGCAATCCCCTGCTATGGGATTCCCGCCTTCACGGGAATGACGTGTTTGTTTTTATTTTTTACAATCTAATTCCCATGAACGACATGAAGCCTATAGCCATCAATCCGGTAACGATAAACGCAATTCCAAGACCTCTAAGCGGTGCCGGAATGTTTGAATAACGAATTTTTTCACGAATGGCGGAAATACCGACAATGGCAATCAACCAACCGATTCCCGAGCCAAATGCGAAGACTGTGACTTCGAGAATATTTTCGTATTCGCGTTCCTGCATAAACAACGAACCGCCCATAATCGCACATTGTACAGCAACCAAAGGCAAGAAAATTCCCAATTCGTTGTACAACACCGGAGCGTATTTTTCAACAACCATTTCCACCACTTGCGTAAGTGATGCAATAACGGCAATGAACATAATAAAACTGAGAAAACTCAAATCAACGTGTGCCAAATCCGGACTAATCCAAACCAATGCACCTTGTTTGAGCAGATAGTTAAAAATCAAATAGTTTAGCGGAACCGTTACAGCCAAAACAAACAGGATAACGAGCCCAAAGCCCACTGATGTTCTAACCGTTTTAGAAATCGCCAAGAATGCACACATCCCAAGGAAATATGCAAAAATCATGTTATCGACAAAAATCGACGAAATGAATATATTGAGTAAGTTTTCCATAATCTGTGATTAATTTTTTTCGATGAGTTCGTTATTTTTTAGGCGATGAATCCAAATCATAACACCCACGAGAATGAGTGCCATTGGAGGCAAGATAAACAAGCCGTTGTTCACATAACCTGCATCATAAAAGGCTTGCGGAATAACTTGAAATCCCCAAAGCGTTCCCGATCCGAGAAGTTCGCGGAAAAACGCAACAATTAATAAAATCACACCATAACCGGTTGCGTTTCCGATTCCATCCAAAAACGATTGCCAAGGTTTGTTGGTCATGGCAAAGGCTTCCAAGCGTCCCATCACGATACAGTTTGTGATAATTAAGCCCACAAAAATCGAGAGTTGTCTGCTGATTTCAAACGCAAAGGCCAATAGAATTTGGTCAACAATAATTACCAAAAACGCCACAATCATTAATTGTACAATCATTCGGATGCGTGGCGGAATGGTTGTTCGCAAAAGCGAGACCAACAAGTTCGACACTGCCAAAACGGCAATAACGGAAACTGCCATAACGAAAGCCGGTTGGAGTTGTACGGTTACTGCCAAAGCCGAACAAACACCGAGTACTTGCACGGTTATCGGGTTGTCTCTACCCAATGGCTTGCTCAGCAACTTCATATTTGCCGGAGAAAATAAAGGTTGTTTTTTGTTTTCCATTGTTAGTCTATGTTTTGTTCTTGTTGTTGTCTACGTTGATTTCTAAAGTATGGTACATAATTTTCCAAACTCGTTTGAATGGTTTCGCTCAAGCCGTCGCCGGTGATTGTTCCTCCGGAGAGTGCATCAACTCCGTGAGGATTAGTTGCCCCACCTCTCATCAATCTTACCGACACGAAATTATCGTTATCATCAAAAATTCGTTTTCCTACAAATTGTTGGTGAAACCACGATTCGGCAACTTGTGAGCCCAATCCGGGTGTTTCGCCGGCATGGTCAAACACCACACCTGCAATCGTATTGAAGTCGCCTCGCAGTGCTACATAGCCCCAAAGCGGTCCCCACAAACCTCTGCCGATTACGGGAACAATATATTTTCTTTGTCCGTTGATTTCACTTACAAACATTGGAAATGCAGGCTCTTCCGTGCTTCTTCCTCTTTCGAGGTCTTGAAGTCTTCGGAGTTCATCTCTTAGTTCGACATCGAACGGATTACGACCATCGTCGACAATATCTCCGTGGCGATTGATCAAGCGTTGCTCAACAATATGTCTGTCGAACAATTCTTCGGCGTTTGCTCGTGTAGATTCAATACTTGCCGAAGTCAAAATGTCTTGAATTTTTGCGATTCTTATGTTGCGCTGCTGAAACGGTTGGAGAAACAGTGCGGTCGTTGCAAGAACTCCTGCAATTACAACGACCAGAATGGTTGCATAGATGAAGATGTATCGGTTGCTGAACATTGTTTATTTTTGTTTTTTTGTTTTCGTTTTTTTCGTCATTCCCGCGAAGGCGGGAATCTCCTTGTTTCTACGTTCCCCTTGTTCTAGGGGATTCCCGCCTTCGCGGGAATGACGTGCTGTTTATGTCTGTTCTGCGACAATTTGTGCTCGTTTCAAACGTCGTTTTTTATTAGCATTTATCACGTAATGATCAATCAGCGGAGCAAAAGTGTTCATCAATAAAATTGCTAACATCATACCTTCCGGATAAGCCGGATTGAACACACGTATCAGTACGGCAATCACACCGATCAAGAATCCGTAAAACCATTTTCCTGTTCCGGTTTGCGAAGCAGTTACAGGATCAGTCGCCATAAATACCGCTCCAAACAAAAATCCTCCCATCAACAGGTGATAATATGCCGGAACTTGAAACCACACATTTTCGCCTCCAATCAAATTGAGGAGCCCACCCATTGCTAAACCGCCAAGTATAACCGAAAACATGATTCGGAAACTCGCAACGCCCGTAAACAGCAGGATTGCAGCACCAAGTAAGATTGCTATTGCCGATGTTTCGCCGATACTTCCGGGCATTAGTCCGACAAACATGTGTTGTGCAGACATAATATCCAAACTTCCGGCTTGTATTTCTGCTAATGGCGTTGCACCTGTGAGAGCATCGCCTTTATCGCGAATCCAAACGCCATCGCCGGACATTTGTCCCGGATAGGCAAAAAACAAAAATGCACGTGCAATCAAAGCCGGATTCCAAACATTCATTCCCGTTCCGCCAAACACTTCTTTTCCGATAATCACAGCGAAAGCCGTTGCTACTGCTACCATCCAAAGTGGAACTGTAGGTGGACAAAGCAATGGAATCAACAAGCCTGTTACTAAAATTCCTTCGTGCACCTCATGTCCGCGGAGTTGTGCAGCAACAAATTCAATAATAAAACCTGTTGCATAAACTACGATAACAATCGGCAAAACCCTCCAAAATCCATAAAAGAATTCTTGCCAAAACGTTGCTTCTACACCGTGCGACAAAAAATGTTGAACTCCCACATTCCACATACCAAACAACAAAGCTGGTATCAATGCCAAAAGCACGATTCCCATATTGCGTTTCGAGTCGATGCTGTCGCGAATATGTGAGCCTTTTAA
This sequence comes from Bacteroidales bacterium, assembly GCA_009785425.1. Classification (GTDB taxonomy): domain Bacteria; phylum Bacteroidota; class Bacteroidia; order Bacteroidales; family P3; genus WRKV01. Next base: position 17,992 of record WQWI01000003.1, read on the forward strand.
GGTTACCTTGTTCGGCACGAATAAAAGCGTTTCAAATGCATCGAACGTGGAGTGCAACCAATGTAATTTGCCACCTTTTACAAAGTTTGGCTTGATTTTATCAATAAAATCTCTTAAAAATCGCATTTCTAACATATCTAAGATGTTTCTTGTTTAACTAAATCCATTCCTTTGCGAATGATTTCTTGCATTTCTGTTTTCGACGGATCGATAAATTCACACAACGCAAAATCTTCGGCATCTACTTCATAAATTCCAAGCTGTTCCATAGCATCAATATCTTCGACAATACAGGCTTTGAGCAGTTGTGTCGGCAAAATATCCATAGGCAAAACTTTTTCGTATTGCCCTGTCCAGATCAAGGCACGCTCTCCGCCGTGGAAGTTCGTATCCAGCACATATTTTGAATTCGGCGTTACCCATGAGAAGAACGAACGCCAAAAACTGAATTTCTCAAAACCGGGCATTCCCCAGCCCATAAATTCATAGTAGTCTCCTTCGGGAATAACGCTGATCGAATGATCGTAAAAACCCAAATAACCGTCTAGTGAAATTTTCTTTCCGGTAAGTACGTTTCCACTGATGTAACGCGGATTTGCATCACTAATCAAACTTTTTTCAACAAGCGACTTTATACATGCACCGGCGATAATGTTATGATACCCTGTTCGTTTGAGTTCAGTGCCTGCCATAGGTACAATTTTAGTCATGTCCAAATGACCTTCCAAAAACAATCGTCCGATAATAATCACATCTTGCGGATTTACAAACCATACCACTTCACCTTTACTGATAGGGTCGAGGTGGTGAATTTGAATACCGACATTTCCTGTGGGATGTTTTCCTGAAAATTTGTTAATTACCACGTTTTTCGCAGACAAAAAGGTGTCTTCACGCGTGAGTTCTTCGTGTACATTCAAATGCACTTTTGCTTCTGTCAGTTTTGCCAAAACGTCTAATCCTGCTTGAAAATTTTCTTTTTGACCATACATAGCAAAGTCGTAATCTGCACCCAGCGGAGCCGTGTCGAATGCCGAGACAACAATCATTTTGGGTTTGTCGTCGGGGTTAGCAATCACATTGAAAGGACGCATGCGAATGCACGCCCACAAGCCGCTTTCGAGCAGTTTTGTCCGAATTTGGCAGCATGTGAGTCCTTCTAATGCTTCTTTGCCAAAATCAATGCGTTGAATTTGTTGATCAGGTGTGATGCGAATTTCCTCAATTACGCGTTTTTCGCCACGAACAATTGCAGAAATCACACCGCTTACGGGCGATGTAATTTTGATGCGTTCGTCTGCTTTATCGAAAAACAGTGGCGTTCCGGCTTTGACAACCGTTCCTTCCTCAACCAAAAGTTTCGGACGAACACCGTGAAAATCGGTTGGTTTAACAGCGTAAGAGTCAATTTTGAACGTTGACGACATCAACGATTTGTCAGCCTCGCCCTCTATCTGAATTGTAAATCCTCGCTTTATACGAATTTCTTTTGACATGATATTGAAATATGTTTTTGAAACAACCCGGCAAAGATACGAAAAATATATCAAATTACCAAATTTTGATGAATGTAGCTGGGTTATAACTCTTTGTAAAGAGGTAATTCTTGACCTAGAACGGCAGTTATAACCAAATAGTTTACGAAACCCTGGCTCATTTCCGGCTCCAGTACAACGGAGGCAAGTCGGAAATGGCGTTGGTTAGTACAAACCTTGATTGTTCCTACGGGAAATGTAACTTCTCTCGTGTTTGTCCTTGTTGTTGTTGCAAGTGGTATTATGCCTCCTACCGGATCTTCGGGGGTAATGCTTGTTACGATATGGTACACAACCGTTGCGGTTCGTGGTTCTTGCAAAATTGTTGTTTCTATCCCCAGCTGTGTAAGTACTTCCAAAGCTCTCGTTTCAGAGGGTAGCAGGTAGTAGTATCGAGGTAAAGGTGTTGATACGGTTACTATGGGTGGTAAATAACTGCGTCTGGCTCTAACTCCGATGCTAATGGTATCGTTTTTGTCCATGTCTATGAACAATAGAGGGTGGTTTTCGTATATTGGGTGTGTGAATCTTAAAGCCACATCACTTCGGTCGGCTAATCCATCGGCAAGCACCTGACGTACAAGATCCTCGTTGTTGTAAGCTGTGCGAGCGACACAGACAGCAAATACATATTGTGCAAAGCTTCGTCTCAATGCCGATGTAGTGCCAAGATTGCGTGTCTCTGTTAATAGGGCTATTGAATTTCGGAGCGACATGGCGTTGCTCGACGATCTTGGAGAGAAGCCTCCTATATTGAACAATAGTCCTCCTTGTCCATCTTCGGAAACTGTGTAGTAGTTGTAGTGTGTCAATGAGTTAGCATCCATACTTTCCCTGAGGTTAGGCAAGAAAAGTTCTTGTATCACGTTGCGTATAGATTGTGCCACGTTGGGATTTCCACTGACTAGAAACTGCATATCTTCTGCAGCAGCTAATGCAGGTCTCCCTGGATATATTCGCCTATTGAGTGCTCTTATCGGACCATATTCGTGGAAATCAACAACGATGTGTGGTTGTGCGATATTTGCTGCAGCGTGAATAGCCACAGCTTCCGGTGTACACAGCTTCGTCATATCGCGGTTAAGATCAATGTCTTGAACCACCGTTCTTCGTGTATTTATCTCCCCACCATCGATGTTTGTCATAGGCACGATGAAGAAGTCTATTCTGTTCAAAAGAGCGTTCACCTCTTCATCTTCGGCAAGTTGCCGGATGAAATGAAGCAAGCCCTCCGTACCCGAAGGCTCGTTACCGTGCACTCTACCCATGTAGAGCACTCGGAGTTTATCCTCATTACCATCGTTTCTGCTAACGACAATCAAAGGGATGTCGCGTCCTTCGGCAGTTTGCCCGATAGTTTTCATTGAAATTAGTTCGGGATGCTCCGAAACTCGGTCGTTCAAGAATAGCATCATCTCTTCGTACGTTGTCCACGCAATTACATCTCTGTTGAATGCCGGATTATCTATTCTTACATCCGGTGGGTAGAACCATCTGTCGGTTACCGCTTGGGGTTCCTGAAGTCGTTGTGCTGATGCTATTACTACAGCCAGCGTTAGGAGTAGGGTTAGGAATTTTTTCATAACGAACTGATTATTTTTTTTTGTTATTCGTAGTTCCGTGTCATAACAAACTCCCCATCTCTGAGCATGGAGTTTCCTAATGAAATGACATCGGTGATTTTGTAATCGGAGTCGAAAATACAGAAATCGGCATCAAAGCCCACTTTTATATGACCTTTTGTTTTGAAATGCATCACTTTTGCAGGATTAGCAGTGACTAATTTGAATGCATCGGCTTCCGACATGCCTTTTTTTGTGATGAGTTTGATGGTTTCATCAAGATTTCCGTGTACGGGAGCTAAAGAGTAACTGCTTTCTCCAGTTACCGGATCAACTCTTGTTATACCTCCGTTTCCGTCACTGCTAAAGGTGATGGAATCGATGCTTGCTCCTCTTTCGAGAGCATAAAAGACGCTTTCATACGGCTCCATAAACTTAGAGCCTCCTGTGGTAATATCCATCATACCTCCCATTTTGGAGAACTCGATGGCCTGATTGAACAACGGCTCGGTACGCATGGTGTGAGTAGGCGATATGTGTTGAATAAGCGAAGGGTATTGCTTTGCTATATCCAGCAGCAGGGTCATGCCTTCGGGTAATGAGCCGAGGTGTACGTGTATCACTCCACCCTTCGAAGAGGTAAACCCTCCCAAGCGTACTTTATTGATGAGTCTTAAGAGATCAAGCTCGGTCGGGAACGAACTTCTATCGTCTGCAATAGCGATTTTGCAACCTATCACAGGGGCAATGAAGATGAGGTCATCGGCTACACATTCGGTAAGTGTAGGTGTCGGTAAGCCGTAGTATCCGGTAAGCATGTATGCCGAGAGATTATTTTCGCGAAGTGACATTGTCTTGGCATAGAGCTGACGCAATTGCTTGACAAAGCCATCTGTACCGAGCAAGCCCACTACAGTTGTTGTTCCGCAGGCAATCAGCGAAGATGCTTTTACTTCCGGAGCCAAAGAAAGGAATCCGGTTTGACCTCCTCCTCCGGAGGTATGCACATGGATATCAATCAATCCGGGGGTAACTAATTTACCTTTGGCATCGACTACCTCACAAGGTATTCCTGCCGGTGCAGAAATGTTTTTGTCAATAGCAGCAATTTTGTTGCCGGCAATAAGAATGTCGTTTACATCTCCTTTTGGAGCATCGTAGAAACGGGCGTTTTTGATCAGTTTTAACATGGTTTACAATATAAAATAGTTATACAATATCATGAATACCATTATCGAACCCATTGGTATGAGGTTTCTTTTCACTAACTCGAACGGAGACACTCCGGCGATTTGTGATATAGCGATAATAACTCCTGCTATCGGCGATGCCGTTCGTCCGATGGAAGCTGAAAGTTGAATTGGTGTGATAAGTTCCGAGGTTGACATACCGAACTGCTTGGCAATGTTTGGAACCAATGGACCAAATGAGAAGAATGCCGCATTACCGCTTCCCATAAGCATAGCTGCCAAAAAGACTAAAATGGCGATCAGTATGCCGATTATACCGCCGGAAAATCCTAACTGTGTCGAACCTTGAACAAGTGCATCTACAAATCCCAAATTGATCAGTCCCATTGAGAATATCTCCGCACAAACAATCAGCGTAACCACAGTGGCAAATATCTTACCCATGCCGTCCCAAAAGGCCTGCACACCATCAAAGAATTGCTTAAGGCTTTTTTTCCTTACCAGTTCGAACAACATAGCGACAAAAAGTGAAGTAACCATCGCTGTTGTTGTGTCGAGAGTGATTGGTGGAGACGTAAAAATTCCCAAATATGGCGAAAACACAATAAGTAGCACAAGAGGCAACATAGGAAGTATCGCATAAATCAAAGGAACTTCAGCTTTTAATTCTTTGATGTCGGTTAATCCGCCAAATGTGGATTTTCCTGCTGCTACATCTTTTTTATCGAAATAGCGACTTGTAAAGAAGTAAACGACCATAAGCAGAATCGTCATGGGTATAATCAACGGTAGTTGATGTGTGATGAAGTAATTTATTGTACTAATCTCGGCAAGTTCTGCAGCTTTTGCTGTGTTTGCAGAACTTGGTCCCATGTCGAACACCGTACACGCCGAAATAATAGATACCGCAGTAAGCCTGCTGATTCCTATCGAAACTAAAACAGGAAGAATTGAAGCCGCAAGCAATAAGCCAAGTCCTGCAGCACTCGGAATGGTTACAAACAAGATTTGTCCTATCGGTATAACCGCAATCGCAGCAATATAAGGATATTTCTTAAATAGAGACATCGGCTTCATCGAAACGTACACCAACGCTTCGCTCGCTTTGATATGATTCATGTAAGCCACATAACCTCCGATAGCCATAATCATGAATCCGAACCTTGACAAGCTGCCTGTAAACGTATTCACAACAACCCTAAAGAAGTCGAACACTACATTTCCTGTTGATACTGCTATCAGTTCGCCAGAGGTGCCAAGTATCATTGCTACCACAAGCATCGTCAATCCTATCACGAGCAGAACTGCTTGCGGGTTGTATTTTTTGAGTAGTAGCCATGCCGCTATGGCGATAAAAATTAATGAGATTACGGTGCCTGTTACTAACATAATTTACGGTTTTTTGAGTTATGAATTATAGATTACTTGTCAAGTATTGAGTGGTTATTGATTGTTATTAGGTTGTTATTTCCCCCGCCGGCGGGGGTTAGGGGGTGGGATTTTGATTTGATTTCGGTTTATGATAATTTGGTGGTAAGGACTGTGGTGGATTAGTGAACAACAATGCTGCCGAGCCCACGGTAGGAGCTTGTATCATACCGCTTGAATTGTGAGCTACGCCGGGCACTTCGACCAATTGCCAATTGAAAGGAACACCTGCTGCTTCTGCTGCTTCTCTTGCAAAATTGAAGAAAAAGTGCCCCCTCTCAACACGATTTGGTCTTCCTCCTGATTGTGCATTAGCTCCGGGGGTTACGGAAACATCACTATCTTGAATGGTATCTGCCATACCAAGGTGAACAATTAAATTGCGACCAAAATAAGCCTCTAAGTCTGCTTGACTGAAAGTCGTACCGGTCCCTCCAAGCGAGTACGGAAAATTAAATGTTCCTCCTCCATATGCACCGGTAAGTGTCGGCATCATGTAAAAGCCGGCGTTAGACGCTATACCCGTTCGTATGCGTGCATCCGGAAGGAAAAACATCATGCGATGAACAAACTGCGATCCTGCCGAATGTCCTACGATGTCGTATTGTGTTTCTGTGCTACCTGTTTGTTCCAAAATGAAATCGAACATGTGCTCAATCAAGGTGAATGACCATTGCTCTTGAGGCCTTGGCACCCAAGACGTCCCTGAACTCGAAACCCACCCTCGATGATATTGGATATTACCCGGAAAAAACTGTGTGGAAAACTCCGGAGCAAATACCATGATTTGGTGTTCATCGGCAAATGCTCTCCATGCGTTGATTTGACCAACAGCGTTGCGACCATTACCATGCATCGAGAATACGATAGGCATTGTGGTTGGGTCTCCTCCTCTTGGAATATGATAGTGAAGCCTTACCGGATGGGTTGCCATAGGCGGATGAAAATTATAGACTATAGACCCTGTTCCAAAATCCAGCAGTCCGAGAGGCGATTCTTCTTCGTAGTCGTAATCCATAATCAAGCGTACATGATCTGCCCAATGTGTATTGTGAAAACGCCACGAAGGGCTGTGATCAAATGTATTTCCGGATGTGTTCGTATTGATTTGAAAAGATACCATTACATGCTGATTTTGAATGCCACTGCCCCCTGCAACAAATCGATAAGTGTCCATCGCCAAAAAACGTGTGTTGCTATTCCAACCGTCAACAGAGCTTGATCTACCATTATTTCCAATGGCTCCAAATCCTGTTATGTTCGTTGCACGCTGACCATCGCCCGGATAGGCCTCTCTTGTGTATCCGCTAAGCCTGCCCTGCCCCAAGCTTGTTCCAGTGATAGCCGGCTGAGTGCCTGTCACTGTCGGCAGGTTATCTCCCGAGCCAAAAACATTGTAAACATAATTGACAAGCAGTGCGAATTGGTTCCGAACCGGAATACTCCAACCTTCGGGCGACAACCTGTCCGTAACCGTAATAGCTATATTTGATGCTGTAGTATGTGTAACCGCATGAAAATTATACACAACTCCGTACCTGTTACGTAACACCACTGATGCCGGAAGATCGCAACGGGCATTCAGCACATTGTTTTGAAGGGAAGAATTGGTAATACCTGAAATACCTCTACTTCCAATAAACGCACCTGGACTCATCGCGTTTAACCAAGGTTCTGTTGTCGGATAGGTACGTATAGGCGTGCCATCTGCAAGGCGTCTTGTGCGCAGGTTTTCACGTATCCAAAACTGTGTGCCTATTTTGACTATTCCGTAAGTTTCTACTTCTGTCGTTTCACCGTTGATTGCTGCTCCCGTACGTTCGTCGCGAAGCACGAAAGGTTTTAGCGTAGTGGAAATACGGTTAGTAGCGGCAGGATTATCAATTGTGGTCATCCGTGAGGCTCCTTTTTGCAAGAAAATTACCGTTGGAAAGGTCGTAACCGTTTCGCCGGCAACGTAGGTTGCAAGAATTTCGTGAGGCAGGGTGTTAATGGTCGCTCTCGGATTCCACGTAATGAAATAACCGTTATCCAAAACAAGCCCGCTCGACAAGTCTGCTCTGCCGTTTTCTGTCATGGGATAAGCCACCACAGCCCGTTTGCGTACTACAGGTTCCGAAGCTCCCGGAAGGTGTTTGTGCAGAAATTCATAAGCCAATTGACCGATAATTTCGTTACCAACCACAATGTTGTAAACATAGCTCTCTTCCCAAGTAATCCCTGAAAGGTCAATCTCAAAGACAGTCGGAAAGAAAATAATACTATCTATTCCGTCTACCAAAAAACGTTTGTACACCTCGCCATCTTTGTAAATGTGGAGTTCATCCAAATTTGCTGTTGTTCCGAGAACCGGAACAATGCTGTCCACGTTTTCCGTAAAAAATTCATATGCTTGAAGTCCGGTGTGAATGAACATTCGGTCTTGTTGTGCCCATACCAAACCTACTAATAGGACAACGGCAGCGATTATTGATGTTATTTTTTTCATATTGTCAGTTTTTCCGGTGCAACAATTTCAACGAGCCGACGAGCACAAATCAATCCCGGATCCAAAAACGGCACATCAAAATCTTGAGGATTTACCGCCAAGGGTAATTCCGAACAACCTAAGATCACCGCCTCCGCTCCTCGTTCAATAAGACTGTGTATTTCCTTGTTGATAACTTCTCGAGCTTTGTCTGTTATAGGGTTTGAATAGCTCTTGATACCATAGTCCAAATCGTATATGGCAGCATGCACCTCCTTTTGTTTTTCAAGGTCGGGTTCTATCAGAAGCAAGCCTTCCTCTTCCTTAAAATATTCGTGATACACCTTAGTGGTGTGCGTACCCAAAGTTGCCAAAAGCCCTATACGTTTGACATTTCCGGGCTTTATGTCTTTTTTTGCATAAGTCGCACAGGTCTCAATCATGTTGATGATCTCAAAATCGGGTAGCGACTTCTCTACCATAGTGCGGAACAATGAAAAAATTTTGTTCGAATGTGCCGTATTGCAGGCAACGGCAACATAGTTCGCTCCTGCAGCATACAAACGTTGTGCACACTCAAACATACCATAAGCCGGATTCTCTTCCACGATGGATAAAAGATATTCCGTTCGGTCGGGAATTATCGAAGAGCAAGAAATCAGTATACAGTTGAGGTGTTCCTGATCTTTTCGTGCTATAGTGTTAGCAAAGATGTTTCTAACGAAATCCAATCCTGCATTTGGTCCTACCCCGCCGATTATTCCTATTGTTTGCATGTTATTTCTTTGCATCAACAAGCATTTTTAGTAACGTGTGGTACTGTTCTCGAATTATTCTTCGTCCGTAAATTCGGTCTGTTGTATGTGCTACTACCATGTCTAATGCCGGTATAACCGTTATGAATTGTCCCATGTATCCTGTTCCTGTGTATGCACCTTCAAATGCTGCTGCATGGTTTGCAAGTGTTGGATGCTCTACGTCAAATACCCACCACATGTAAGCATTTCCGTAAGGTCTTCTTTGGCGTGCTACAGGATTTAATTCGGCTCTTGGCGTAAATACGGCAGTGCTTCTTTCGATCCATGATTCGGAGATGAGTCGTTGGTCTTCCCACATTCCGTTGCGAAGCATTAGCAAACCTAAACGTGCCTTATCTCGTGTAGATAGCCGAAAATGATATGCCGGGAAACGGGAGCGTGTTAGGTCACCGGTTTTTCTCTGTATGCTTAGATCCCAATCCTGCATGCCTATTGGGATTGCCAAGTCGTCTTGAAATACTTCGTAAATATCTCGTCCGACAAGCTGCTCAAATATTGCCCCTGCGGCATTAAAATCCCAATTATTGTAAAGAAAAAATTCTCCGGGTTGCTTACTTCCTCTTGCGGGTCTACTTGCATAGTCGTCACCGGCATTCGAAGCATTGTGGAAAACACCGGAACGTGATGTGATCAAATGGTGTATGGTTGCCTGCTTTTCAATCGGTAGAAGTCCGTCAACATCATCTATTCCGAGGTCTGCCATAGTGAGCGATAGGTCGATCGTTCCATCTTCGACATATCTTCCCATCAACATGGATAGCAGACTTTTTCTAACCGATGCTATTACAGCAGGTCGCTCCACCTCTCCATATTGAAAAATAACTTCGCCACCGACAACCACCACAACACCGGTAGTATGCATACTGTCAATGATAAAACGACGGGCTTGTTCTAATCTTTCAACATCAAAGCCGTGTTCGGCAGGATTTGCCCTTTGCCAGCGGGTTGTTGGGAAAACTTGTGCTTGTAGTGTAACGGTTAGCATTAGGGCCGTTACTACGATCGTTGAAATGATAAATTTTGTTTTCATATTTTATATAACATTCATTTGTTCTCGTTTATCCATAAGCCAAGTTGCAAAAAACGGGTCCTCTACTTTATAACCCTCTTTGGCTTGAATCAAATATCCGTTTTGTAGCAAACGCTTATAGGCACTGTATCGTGTGCTGGTCGGAATGGTGTTGTTTTTGACTGTTCTTAAACCTTTTTGAATATAAATTAATTCCAAAATCAGTTCCCGATCTTTGAGATTTAAATTCATCCAAAGTCGTTCGTAATCCATATTATGCTCGCGAACAATGGATAAAATAACATCCTGCAAGGTTGAGTGTTTGTTGCGAAGCAATGCGTTGAAATAATGATACGCCATCATTTGGGTATAATAAGGATGTTGTTGTGTAAACAAAAGAATATCTTTTGCAATCTCAGACGCCGATTTTTTATGAATTAGCGAAAAACCGGTTTTCAAGAAAACTTCAAAATCCAAGTACGGGATAACATCTAATGTTTGTAGTGTTCCAAAATGGTAGAAAGGTGATTTTTTACGCTCAAAAATATCTCGCATCAATGATTCCTGACTGCCCATAAATACATAATTAACACATTGGTGATGCTGTATAATGGAGCGCAGTTGCTTATCCAACAACTTGTCTATTATCCGAATCTCTTGAAACTCATCAAAAATAACAATCGGCTTTTTGCCCTTTTTCCCTAATGTTTCTATAAGCGTTAAAACATCTTCCAAAATTGGTTTTGCAGATGCCATCGGCGCAAAACTGATATCAAAATTATTCGATACCGGATTTAGCGAGATTGTTGGAACAAAACGAAAGTCCTTAAAAAAATGTTTGATTTTTTCTATTTTGTAAATGCTTAAAATCCGCTTGAGCAACTCCGTTGCAAAATCCGATGTTGATGTTACCAATTGCAAATTCAAAAAAACTACCGGTCGATTTAGTGAAACAACAGCTTTATTAATCAAACTCGTTTTTCCATAACGGCGAGGGCTAATCAGAATTAAGTGGTTTGAGCTTTGAATAACTTGAGCAACTTTTACTAAGTCGTCAGTTCTGTTGGTAAAAAAACCACCTTCAACAATTGAACCATACTTGAAAGGGTTGTCCATAGTTTATTGATTTATTTTCTCTTGGCGTTACGAAAAACTTCGTTACGAAAAATTTCGTAATGCAAAGTTACGAAAAACAAACGATCTTTCCAAGTAATTTTGCCGTTTTTCTTTTTAGTTTCCTGTCCAATTAGGTTGTTTTCTTCGTAATGCAAAAAAGACATCGGTACAGACCACAGTCTGTACCGATATCTGTGTAAAAATTAATCCATTATCAAACGTACACGCTCTGCCCAAAGCGTGCTGATCATACGCCACATAGGATTGATGCGTCCGTCGTTTGAATAGACTTGGAAACTCATTAGCGTATGTTGATTCTGTATTTCAGCTCCGGCAGCATTGAACGAATAGCCGTCAATCATCAGAAAGCGTGTACCATTATTGTTCGCACCGGTATTAGATATTCCTCTATTACCTATTGCTCCGAAACCGGTTATGTTAGAGGTTGGCACTCCGGTAAGACCCGGAAAGTTCTCTACAGTGTATCCGATGAGTCTTCCTTCGAAAAGATTTGCACCCTCTATACTGCCATGAGTTTGGCCGGTTCCTGTTGGAACATTAAGCGTTCCTGAATTGTTGATGTTGTAAACATAGTTGACCAACATCGCAAACTGATCCATTTTTGGAATACTCCAACCGTTCGGCGATAGTCTATCGACAATGTCACTCTCCGGTATTGCCGTGCCGGCTGCGACCGGAGTATTTATGAGTGCTTGGAAGTTATATGACACGCCAAGTCGGTTACGCCAAAGCACATCTGCTTCGTTCGTACTGTTGGCATTAGTCGCACCCAGACCCGGTATTCCTGTTCCTCCCGGAGCAGCAGCATGACCCTCAAAAGCTCCCCAGCCCGGAGCTGCCCATACAACGACACACGCAGGGTTAGTCATAATAAGAGGCCAATCTCCCGTAGTGTTTCTGCTATCTGTAGTTAGTATAGGTGTGCCATCTGCAAAACGGGTAGTACGCAAGCTTTCACGAATCCAGTATTGGATACCAATCTTAACTACGCCGTAGTATTCTACTTCTGTGGTTTCGCCATTGATAGGAGCACCCGTGCGCTCGTCACGCAGCATCATAGGTCTCAATGTAGCCAGTGTAGGGGTTATATTCGGAATTTCAATTCCGGTCACACGTGGATTACCTTCAAGAATGAAAAGATAGGCAGGCTGACTAATTTCTTCACCTTCAGCATAAGAAATCAATATCTCGTGTGCAGGCGTAGCTCCGGTAGCACTTGTGTTCCATGAAACAAAGTTACCGTTAATCAGAACCAATCCTGTCGAAAGATTAGCTCTACCATTGTTCAACATGGTGTAAGCTACAACTCTTCTGTCGAAAATTGTGGGCCATTGCTCACCCGGAAGATGTTGATGCAGGAACTCGTAAGCTAAATGACCGATAACTTCATTACCTACCACAATTTCGTAAACGTAGCTGTCAGCCCACTCCAAATCTTCAATGTTAACCCTAAAGACAGTCGTCGGAGTCGTAAAAGTGTAAACGTCAGACCAGCAAGGTTCGGCGAACGGTCCGGTCTCGCGGAAAATAATGCTATCTATATCATCAATCAAAAACGTGCTATGTACATTGCCGCCTATGTAAATCAAAAGTTCGTCCAAATCTGCAGTTGATTTCAAAACAGGAACAATACTATCCACTGTTGCCGTAATAAATTCATGCACTTGAAGTCCTATGTGGATGAACACCCTATCCTGATCCTGGTCGGCGAAGACAGGTCTCACTTTTACATCAGCAACAGTTCCGCCTTCTTGCAATATGGGGAGAAAATCGAAGCTATTGGTTGTCACCACAGGCTGTGGAGTTCCGTCAATCTCTACGATATAACCGGTTGCAAAATCCACTGCATCCCAAAACACCATTGCACCTTCGCTTCTCACGTTTTGTGGCGTGAGTGCAGAAAGTACGATGCCTGTTTGTTCTTCCGGACAGCGTGTACATACTCTGTAGCCTTCGCCTGTTTGAGTACAGGTTGGAGCTTCTTCCACTTGTATCGGTCCCCAGTCGTGCCCGAGGGCTTCTACCAATACTACACCACAACCGGGTCTTGGACAAATTTGAGGATCAGTACAAGTTGCTTCGGATCCGCTATAGTCGTGTCCGAGGGCAGATACAACGTTTCTTTCGTCGGTTTCACCGCAAAAAGAACATTTGTAAAGATCAAAACCTTCCTCCGTACACGTTGGATCAACGTGTTCTTCAAATGCAAAATCATGTCCGGTTGCCTGTTCGAAAGGTGCACGGTGGTCATCCACATCACAACGGATACAAGAGTATAGCTGAAAACCTTGTTCTGTACAAGTTGGTGCAACGGTTTCAATAAATTCGAAAACGTGTACACAAACGAAGTCACGAATTATACGCACATACTTTGCTCTGTGAGCACTTTGAACTCCAGGAAAACCCGGAGCGTGAGCACCATCAAGAGAAGTTTCAACTTGGAAAAAATTCATTGAGTGCTGAGCTAAACGATTTAATTGCTCTGCTCCACCCCATCCAGGTCCTCTGTAGACATAACCGTCCATCATTAAGAACATGGTATTTCCATTGAAACCAGTTGGGGTATTCGAACGAGAGATATTTCCAATAGCAGTAAATCCACTTAGGTTATTATTTTCGGGTCTTGCCTGAACTGTATTTACAGCGTCTGGTGTCGGATAAGCTTCAAGGGTGTATCCGCTGAGTCTTCCGCCAACTGCACCCGGAATCGGGTTTGATGTTCCGGTTAGTGCAACATTTTCTAGATTGTAAACATACCTAACCATTTCTGCAAACTGAGCACGCACAGGAACTGTCCAGCCTTGCGGAGAGATATTGTCAACGATTTGCGACGCTGGTATTTCTTGGTTTAAAAACGCATCATAAACTCTTGTCATTGCAAACCAATTATAGAGAACGCCATATCTTTGACGCAACGCAACAGCAGTCGGATCGGTACTATTGGCATCTGCAAAAGTAACATTAACATTTGTGACAGCTCCATCTGCTTGACCATGACCTCTTATTCCTAAAAGGATTCCCGGTTCTAATGCATCAGTCCAATCTGTTTCAGCAGCGATAGCAAAACTCGTTGGTATTGGAGTGCCATCGATCCAACGTGTAGTACGAAGGTTATCTCTAGTCCAAAACTGAGTTCCGATTTTTACTAATCCGTAGTATTCTATTTCTGTGGTTCCTCGTCCGAATATCTCGGCACCTGTACGTTCATCGCGAACTCGGTATGGAACTACCGTAGTCGGATCAGCAGTTAAGCCCGTGCTGTTAGTTGCTGACACACGCGGTTGTTCACCGTCCTCCACAATAATATAAATCGTTGTTGGGTTCGTTACCGCTTCGCCTGCCTCATAAGTCAGCATTTCGTGCGGAAGAGTCGCTCTTAGATTCCAAGAAACATGATTTCCGTTGTCTATCACAAATCCGTTTTGCAGATGTATCGTTCCCATCCACATCGGATAAGCCACGACAGTACGTCTGCGTACCTCCGGATTTATTTCTGACGGAAGATGTTTGTGTAGAAATTCATTAGCGATTTGACCGATAACTTCGCTTCCTGCCATAACGTTGAGGATATAACTCTGTTCCCAGTTAAGGTTAGACACATCAACAGTGAAGACCCTATCTTGCTGCGCCCATAACGTACCTATGCCTGTCAGCATGGTGAGGGCTACTATGGTTGAAATTAATTTTTTCATGATATTTCGCTTTTATTGTTTAATAATTTGGAATGATTGAATACGCACACCGCCTTGTTCAACAAACAAAATGTAAGTTCCGGACGGATGGTTTTGCATGTCGATTGTTGTAGTTTCAGACAGAATTCGTCCTGTTTGCATCAATCTTCCGTTCAAATCAAAGAGACTGAAGGTCATATCCTGCATAAACTCAGAAACAGCTATCGTCAATTCGTCTCTTACAGGGTTTGGAAAAACATGAATTTGATTGTCTGCAATCGGTGCAATGGCTGTTGGTGGTGGTACAGGGAAATTCACAGTTGTAGATGTAACATCCGTTCCATTCCATACAATCGTGATTGTAACATTGGTATATGTTTTGGTTTCTCCAACACGAACGTTTCCTGTTCCGCTGAAATTTTCGGTATCACCTGTGATTACAATAGCCGGCTGCGTTCCGAAGTTAAGCAACAAGAATTGGCTACCATCAACCATAATTTGAATGCCAAAATCTCTTCCGCCGTGCATTTCTACACTTGGAATAGTCCACACATAAGTTCCGGCATTGCCTGAAGTAAAATTAGCTACAGCATTCGTCCAGACAGTAGTTCCTGAAATTGCATTACCGTGAATTTGGACTATCCAGTCTGTTTCAGGATCCATAGGTCCCTCTCCTTTAATTTCGACAAAAGAAAGATTTCGTACTTCCGCCAATGGGAATGTACTTTCTCCTACGGTCATTACTCTATCAGCGAAGGTAATCTTGGTCTCTGCCATAACAAATGGTATCTGATCACCCGTGATAGGTTGCACGTAGATGTTCTGTGCCTGTAGCATTAAGCCTGTGGCAAAGAGAATTGTTGTGATTAGGATTTTTTTCATAATGTTGTATTTTTGTGTGTTTATACTTGCTTTTATCCCTGTGCGGGACATGAGGTTACTCATGTGGACGGGTTAATCTCTATTTTTCGTTTCCAAATAAGAGTCCGTATGCAGAAGTTGGTGTCCAATTGTTGGCAGAAACCGTTCGTTCTCCGTCTATTGTTTCGTATGCTCCGTGTATCATTCCTAAAGACCAGTGCCCTATTCCTTCTACATCAACTATTCTCCAATTAAACGGCAATCCCATGTTTTCTGCTTTTTGTTTGGATGTATTGAAAAAGTTATGGGCTCGCTCCACGCGTGTAACGCCTTGTGCCATAGCACCACCTGTTCTCAATAAATCGTCACTGTCGGTAATTGTGTCTGCCGTTCCGGATTGAATGATAAGATTTCTTGCAAAAAATGCTTCAAGATTTTGTTCTGTTCCGAATGGCGTACCCATTACAGAAAAGGGCCAGCCATATACTTCGCCTGCAATATCATGAAGTCCGTTTATTGGGAAGGTATAATTCCCGGCATTGGCAGCTATGGCTGTTCCAACTCTTGCCTCGGGCATTGTCAGTAACATTCTGTGAACAAATTGTGCTCCTGCCGAATGTCCATAGATGTCATAGGTTAAAACTCTGCTTCGCGTGTAGTGGCGAAAATTGTCGAACACGGCTTCAACTTTGTTTGCTGTCCATAGTTCGCGAGATACTATTTGAGTGAGGTCTCTTCGTTCAAAAATACCTCCACGTTGAAAGCAGTTTACAGAATAATGTTCCAAACAAAATTCCGGAGCGATAAGAACAATGCCATCTCGTTCGGCAAATTCCATCCACCCTCCCATCGAAATGGACGCTCTTCGTCCCATACCGTGTGCGATGAACAACACCGGCATCGTTCTGATGTCTCCTGTCGAAGGAATAAAATAGCGTACAATAATCGGTCTGTCGGATAGCGGTTTATATTCTTGGAATATAAATTCTGCAGCTTCGCCTCTGGTTTGCCATCTACCGTCGGTGGCTGTTGGTGTAGCACATCCTAACAGGAGACAGGGTAGGAGTAGTAGTATAAGTAGTTTTTTCATTATGATCGTTTGTCATTTGCTCCTGCGGAGCGTTATTTGTTATTATCGATTTCTACCTAATAGCGACCCCGTAAGGGGTCTAACTATCATTTAATCTCAATCCCTTATCAAGCGAATATAGTTAGCTGTAGCAACTGATGTGCTTTGGAAATGTGCAGAGGTACCTAAAGGTCCATCCATAAGGTTAATCCTAAACGTAGTCATCATGTGCCGACCTTCAAACTGTGCTGCGTTCGGAACATGTTGGTACGTGTCAATCATTATAAAGTGTGATGCATTTATGAACGGATCCGCATAAGTGCCCAGACCTGTTCGTTGTCCTCCT
Source organism: Bacteroidales bacterium (assembly GCA_009785425.1). Classification (GTDB taxonomy): domain Bacteria; phylum Bacteroidota; class Bacteroidia; order Bacteroidales; family P3; genus WRKV01. The sequence goes on from WQWI01000003.1 coordinate 35,085, forward strand.
CCTCTTGCACTGAATCCTGTTTCATTGCTACGAAAGTCACTGAGTATAGCGGCCGGTCTGGCCGGAGGTGCTATTCCGGCAGCGAAATCAACCTGATGAATATAGCGATAGAGTATTTCGAAGTGTGCTCTTCTCGGAACATTCCACCCGTTTGGCGATATTCTATCAACAATCTCTCCTTGAGGAATGGCAGTGGTATGCCCGTTAGGGCGGAAGTTGATTACCGCCGGAAAATTATACACTAAGCCATCAGTGTTACGAAGAGTTATATCGTCCGGTTCTGTAGAATTAGCGTCGTCTATATCTCTCCGAGTTCCTAATGTGATACCTGTTCCGCCTCGAGCCGATAGAGCTACGGCCGGACTCCACGCTTGAACTCCCGGAGTTCTTACATTCCAATCATCTTCCGAGACATCGGTTAATATCGGTGTTCCGTCCGCAAAGCGTCTGGTGCGAAGATTGTCGGCAATCCAGTATTGTGTACCTATTTTAACGATTCGGTAGTATTCTACCTCTGTTGTTTCGTCATTGATAGCGTCTCCTGTACGTTCATCGCGTAGCAACATAGGCTTCAATGTAGCATAAAAGGTATTGACAACTCCCGGATTAACCGTTGTCCAACGCGAGGATCCTACAGTAAGGAAAATCAAAGAGTCTCCCGTAATTGGCGGATGGCCTCCACCGTATGAAAGCAGGATTTGATTTGCAAGCGTAGTGGCTGTAACATTCAGGTTCCACTGAACAAAATTTCCGTTATCCACGGCTAAACCTGTCGCTAAATTAGCTCTGTTGCTATTCGGTAACATCGTGTAAGCTACGACCGCCTGCCTGTTAACGTTGTTATTACGAAGAAGCTCTAAACACAACTCACCGATTTTCACTCCTCTTGCCCATATTTCGTAAACAAAGGAACTTTCCCAAGTTGCATCTCTAAGATCCAATATGTAAGCCGTTGTTGAAAGTGTGATATCGTAGGTGTGAATGACCGATCCTACCCATTCCGTATTTGGGAAGGATATCCTGAACGTTTCTCCTGCGTTGTTGATAATTTCAAGCATAACGTCTTCGGTGCTACCGGGGAATACAACAGCTTTTGCAGTAACTGTTTCTCCGGAAATACTATGGTTTCCTATTACGAGGTCTGTGGGTTCCCCTGTGGTTATTAATGACCCATCTTCCAACAACATGTAGCCCGTAAGGTTTTGATTGGTAATTCTTATTGTAAGTCCGCTTGAGACAGGGTCTGTTACACCTTCTCCGTTAGAGATATTAAAAACCACTTTCGTTAATTGCTGCGTAAAACTCAGATCAATAGGTGCTTGATGTCTACGGTTGTAGCCTATATTTTCTCTTGTGGCTCTTGCATAAAGTACTTCGAGAGCTGCCAAATCGCTTTGATCGCTGATATTGATTGGTTTTCTAAAGTCCTCGGTAATGTTCGTCGTAAACGGTCGGTATGCTACAAATCTTCTTCGAGCTGTATCCTCATCACTAAAGAACAACGGATTACCATCTATAGCCGAAAATGTTGTTCTACTTCCGGGAGAAGCCGAAAATTGTTTGTTATCTACTATGAGGTTACTCGGTGCGAATATCGGAAGTGTGTCTGCTCTATCATGACCGGGATTTGTTGCTCTGCTCATAAATACTCCGATGCGATGTTCGGCAGTCCATGGTTCTCCGACTGTTCCCGGTACAGAAGGCTGTACTATGGATCCTGTGAATGAGATTTGCAAAGACAATTGCTGCTCCGAAGTATCTTCGGGTCTACACGCCGTTAGCGTTACTATTATGCCTGCAAGGGCAATGATTAGGATTTTTTTCATATTACAAATCTAAAATTAAACGTACATATTTCGTTCTGTGGGTTGACTGCCCTGCACGTTGCAGTGGAAAATGTCCGGCTTCCTGGCTGTTCTGTGTTTCTATCGAAAAGAAGTCCATCCAGTGTTGTTGGAAGGCTTCGGGTTGGGCCGACCTCCACCGATAGCCATCAATGGCCAAGAACATCGTTCCTCCGTTGGTTCCGGTAACTGTATTTGAACGCGATACATTTCCTATTCCCGTGAATCCGGTGATGTTGCTGCTATGTCCAACAAAAGGTTGTGATGTCGGGTATCTTTCTATAGTGTATCCACTAAGCTTACCTTCTCTACCTCCTAAACGATCCGGTGCCTGCGTGTGACTTTGTGGCATACCTGGTCCTCCAAAGTGAAATTGGTAAGCATATCTTGCCATAATCCAAAACTCATATCTTCGAGGAACGCGCCAAGGTGAATTAGCCGGAGATAACCTGTCAACAATTTGTGCGGCAGGTATCTGCTGACCAAAAATACCACGTGTTCTTGTCATAGCATGAAAATTGTATAATAGCCCGTACGTCATACGAAGTTCCTCACTGTCGGGATTCGGATTATTGGCGTCACGTTCATTTATGGTTGTGTGACCAACAGTAACACTATGCGTTCTCACTCCTATATGGGTTGCGGGGAACATACCGTTTGTCCATGGTATTGCAGCTCCCGGACCGACCAGTGGATTTCCGTCCGCCGGCGTCCATGGTCCGTCACCCATTGGATCTCCCCATCGTGCTCCCTCTAACATTGCTACACTTGTCGGAATGTTCTCACCATCCGACCAACGTGAGGTGCGGAGGTTTTCGCGTGTCCAAAATTGAGTACCTATTTTCACTATACCATACGTAAAATCTTCGCTGGTTTGTCCGTGGTTGTTAGCAGGACCTGAACGTTGGTCGCGAAGCACAAATGGTCTCAATTCGGCATGAACATGAGTTTCTATAGGTCGGTCAATCACTCCTTCTCCGGCGATACTCATACGCGAAGCTCCTTGAGCCAAATAAATCGTTGCAGGAATGATAATCTGATGTGGTTGTTCGAGCAAATCAATCGTAATCATCGGCAAACTCGGATTAATATCCTCGCCCGGATCATAAACGGCTAATATTTCGTGAGGGAGAGTAGTATTGGTAACATTTGAGAGCCACGCAATATGGTGCCCCGTTTCAACAACCAGTCCTCCGCTCAAACTAACACCAATTGGAATATCGTTATCATCCAATATCATTGGATAGGCAACGATGGTTCTCATACGAACTATGGGGTCAACATCACCGGGGTTATGCCTGTGTAGATACTCCAAAGCAATCTTACCTATAACCCTTTGATTAACCGGATCGAATATTTCATACACATAACTGTCTTCAAAAGTTAGTCCGGAAAGATCGATGATGTAAGGCTCTCCCTGCAATCGATTTTGTGAAACGGCAAGCAATCCTTCCGCACCTTCTCCGGAAAGTGTGAACGTGAGATTACGCCTATCGGTTTCGCTTTCATTTTCTCCAAATTCAAATTCCAACATACTGTTTACAGTGTCAATATTAATGTTTTGTATCCACTCAACCATTTCAAAATTCTCGTAGTTTATCACGATATTTTCCCAGGCAACGTTAGTAATAACTTCAAGACTGGCATCTCCCGATGGTGCACCTACATTAAATGCATTTCCAATTGCAAATTCAATGTAGCGCGAATAGTCCTGATGAACGTGGATTCGTCTAATGTTGTCTCCAATAGAAAGCTCGAACCAAGACCATCGATCTCTATATGCACCATCTATTGGCCTTGCATTTTCTCCTACGGTAAGATGTATTCGGTTTCCATGACGCGAGAAAGCAATCCAGTTAACAGCCGTTGGGGTAATAACTTCCCAGTGGTCGGCAGGAGTTTCAAGATCGATTTCAATGGAAAGCAATCGACGTGCACCATTAAATTCTCCGAGGAAAAGCGTATCGCCATCGAGTTTTATATCCTCAATCTGACCAAGAAGATCCCCCGTTACATTTATAGAAAAACGATTAGGTCCATCATAAAGATCTGCTCTACAACCGGCGATTATGACAAGAGTCGTAACTAAAATTGCCGTGACCAAAATTTTAATTGTTTTCATATTTTGTGTGTTTTTTTAGATTGGTTTTTGTACAAGTTCAAACGAAGCCGATGCACCCTCTCCCGAAATCGTAATCGTTGCAAAGCGTGAATCTATCAGTGATGGGTTAGGTGCAGTTGAGAATGTTACCTCATTACGATTTACCATAATAGGATTGATCCAATAAACATTCTCCGGTCCTGTAACACTTATTGAAAGATTCTCTTGTGCCACAGTAGTTCGCATTGGAAATGTTGTATTGGCACGGCCTGCCCCAATAATCAGTGTATCTCCTGCCGGGAATGAAATAAAACGGACATAGTTTTGTTGTATGTATATTCGCTTTACGGTTTCTTGATAAGCAAAGTCTATCCTTGACGTTCGAGAGACTCCACTATAATTTCCGGCCACCCTAAGGAGTACCTTATTTCCTACATGCTCAAAAGTGACCCAATCGTCGAGTGTAGGAACAAGGGCATACCAACGTCCTCTCGCTTGAAGTTCGACATCAATACCAACGGTATTTCCGCTTCCTTCGAATTTAAGCGTAGTACCATCGAACTCTACTCCGTCCGGCAGAACCGGTATTGCAACATTTAGCTCAACTCCTCTGGTATCGGAGTCGCTACTTTCACAAGCGGTTGTTAAAACCATTGCGAAAATCAAGAGTAGTGCTACAGGGAATTTACATATTTTCATGTTTGTATGTGTTTTTTATTGTTAACGTTTTTGTATCTATTCCTCTTCTGCACCGTCGTCAAATGGACCGTATCCGGGATTTTGTTGATCGCGCATAGCACGGTTTGCTACCATTTCCGATAGTGGTATCGGAAATATGGCTTGACGGAAACGGTTTGAACCGGAAGATCCGGCTCCGGCCATGGGGTCATGTGTAAAGTCCCCAAATCGAACATTTGTCACAGTATTTACACCAAAGTTTGAGCTCCCCGGAACCAATTGTAGTCCCACAAGATCACGCCCTCGTCTGAATAAATCCCAGTAGTTGTGCCCCATAAGCATGAGTTCGCGACGACGTTCATCGAGCACAGTAATAGCGTTTCCTCCTGGCATATTTCCGCTTATTTCTGCTGCAGTAACCTCTGCCTTGCGTCTTGGTAATGTGATCATAGATAGATAGTAAGCCGCCATCTGAAAATTACCCAACATGGCATAAGCCTCGGCGATACTGAGAATAACCTCCGGAAAAGTTACCACAGGAATGTTATGTACAGAGTGGAACGGATCGCCAACAAATCTGCGAATCGTTACCCAGTCGTCTTCTCCGTGAATACCCATAGGTACAATCATAGTTCTGCGAATATCGTCAGGAAATTCTTCCAATATATCACGACCTCTGTCACGATTCCATTCGCCTTGATCGCCCCAAGTAAGCCCTAATTTAGCAAATCCTATGTTTGTGCTTTGCACCTGTCCGTCTAACGGAGATCCCGGATTGTCATACGACGGGTGGCGAACCCAATAGTTTATTGAATTTGCTCCCAGATTAGTTGCAACGGTGTAGCCAAATTCCCAAATACTTTCCGAGTTGAACGGGCGGTGATGTGTAGATGGCCAAGATTCCCAAGGAATAATCGAATAATTTCCACCATACATCGCCATCCAGTATTCACCATATTCAACAACTCTTTGCCAATCGTTAAGATATAAATGTGCACGAATAATTAGAGCCTTAGCCGCAGCGGCATTGGTAAATCCACGTCCTCTTGACGATCTTCCGTGAAGCAGGCGATAACCGGCATTCAATTCCTCTAAAATAAATGCGTATGTGGTTGCTGCTGTTTCGCGACGCACTTCGCGGTGGAAGACATTGGTTCCTTTTTCAACCGTGGTGATAATTGGTAAGCCCCAGCGGAACTGTTCCCGAAATCTAGCTTGCCCGGGTATCGAAAACAGTGGAGGATATGCAAACAAACGCATCAAATCGAAATAAGCCAATCCACGAAGTACGTGTGCTTCACCTCTGATTTGACGTAACTGCTCAACATCGCCACGAACATCATCTATGTTTTCAATAAGGATAGTCAAGTTGCGTATCACATTGAAACCTGCCGTCCAAATGCGTAAGGCATTTCCGTTGGTATTTTCGGATTCTCCATTCCATGCTTCGGTATGAAACGATAAACCTCCCGGAACGTTACGCATCCAAAAATCAGGACTTTTTGCAGCCTCATAAAGGAAGAGAGTTTTTCCGTAATAGTGATGATGTGACATGTGTCCATATGCACCGGTAAGCAAGTTCATCATTCCTACCGGAGTGCGTATATCCTCCATATTAAACATGGTATAAGGCTCTCTGTCAAGCAAATCACACGAAGGCGTAATAAACAGAATTGAGAGCAAAAACAATATGCAAAATATCTTTTTCATAGTAATTAAATTTTCGTGATTAAAAATTAAGTGAAAGTCCAACTAAGAACGTTGTGGCGGAAGGAAAACTGTCTAACATACGAAATCCATCAATCGACAATTCAGGATCGTATCCCGGGATGTGCGAAAAAATAAACGGATTTTCGGTTTGTGCAAAAATAATTGCCGACTGCATACCAATTCTATTAATAAGACTTTCCGGTAGGGTGTATTGAAGTCTAATACTTTGAATTTTCAAATAATCGCCTCTGTAAAGGAATCTGGTGTGACGTGTTTGAGGCGATGCACCGTGAAGTCGCATAGGTACTTGACCATACGGATTGAGCGGTGTCCAGCGATCCAATTGGTCTACAGACATCGAATAATTATTAAAGACACCTTCGGTATCTGTTCTGCTGGCTCCCAAGAAGTCAAAAATATGATGTCCCCATCCGTATGAAAATAGTGCACTCAACGAGAGTGGACCCCACGAATAAGTTAATGAAAGACCTCCGGTAACCTTAGGAATACCCTGCCCTTCAAGAAGCCACGGAGCTTGAGAATGATTATTTGGACCCCAATCAAATATTCCGCTATTCGTTGGAAATTCTCTCCACATCAATCTCTGACCTGTCTGAGGGTCCACACCTCCCCATCGACGCAAACGCCACGAGTTGACAGATAGTCCGTTGTCTAACCATTGGCGCATCGTTGGGTCCCATTCGGGAGATTCCAAACCGTAGTAAACTGCTCTTAATGTTGCCAAATTAAAGTTGAAATCTAAACTGTGTCTACCTCTTTCGAAAGCCGTTCCGCCCAATTCGAACTCAAATCCTGTGTTGTGAATTCCGGCAGATGTGTTCATCAATTGGGTTTGAAAACCGGAAGCAGAGGATACAGGCACATCTCTCAATAAATTGTGTGATCTGCGGTCGAAGTATTCTGCTGAAAAGCGAATACGTTCGTTGAACAACCTCATGTCTATACCAAAATTCCAAATTCTATTGCCCTCCCAAGTCAAGGTTGGAGATGGAATAAACGTTTGACGAGCTCCTGTTTGTCCCATATATGTGTTTAGCGAAAATGCTTCGCGCCAACTAAAAAGTTCGCTCGGCAGGGTTCCGCTTGTTCCATAACTCATTCTTAAACGTATGCTGTTGATTTGCTCAAATGGAACGATATTTCTGAACCAAGGTTCGTTCGAAATTCGCCATGCTCCTGCCAACGCCCAAAAATCGCCCCAGCGATAATCGGGATGAAAACGCGATGAGCCATCTCTACGGATCGACGCCGTAAGGAAGTAACGAAATCTAAATGAATAATCAACGGTTGCTATCAGTCCTATTTGCGAATAACTGTCTCCGCCTCCCGTCCAATCGAGAATCTCAGATCCCATCGAAGCATGATGGTGGTCGTTGGTCGGAAAGTTACCCGTAATAAACTGGTTAAATGTTCTGTTTCGGTTTTCAAATTCAGCTCCGGCAACTGCATTCAAACGATGGACGCCGCCCCAATTATAGTCGTAGAAAAAAAGGTTTGTTGTCGTAAATCTGCGATTATGTGCATCTCTTTGTAATAATCGTCCACCCACAGCACTACCTACTCCGAAATCGCTGTGAGCGAAATCCGTGCGACGTGATAAAGTATAATTCATCGTATTGGTCGTTCTGAATCTTAAACCCGGTAAGATATTGTTCACCTGCAAATAACCCTGCATGAAAATTCTCGTTTGAGGTCTATCGTTACGATTAAGGTTGGCACTTGCCACCGGATTGTTTGAGAAAAGCAGGTTGTCGGGGAAGTTAAAATTGAGTGACCCATCCTGCAAATGTACAGGCACTACGGGAGGTACTATTGATGCCGTGTATTGTGGCTGGTTGAAGTTTGCTCCCGAAAGAGGTGGACCTGACTGCATCGAATAAGTCAATGCGTTGTTCAAATTCCATTGGATCCTGTTTCTGTCAGTTCCTCCCGAAAGTCTTAAACGCAACGAGTAGCGTTGTAGTTGGCTGTGGATAATTGTTCCTTGTTGATTGAAATACCCCAACGAAAGAAAATAACGTAAATCTCTTGTTCCGCCTCGCATCGAGAAGTCGGTTTGCACAAACGGTGCAATTCGCGTTATTTCATCAAACCAATTGGTATTAGGCAATAGGTGTCGATGCTCACCAAAAAAATCGAAGTCGTGATAGGTGCCATCACCGACAGGTATCGCAAACATATTGTTAAAACTATGACGAGCTTGCTTTTGCCATTGGTGGAAGTTCAAACCGTTGAATAGGTAATTGTCTTGATCAAGATAGAGCCCCCATAGTTGTTCGGCAAGTTCTACGCGATCTCCTATAATACCGGCGAGAATACCGTGCATTTCTGCCTCCACCCACAATTCGGCAAACTGCGGTCCGTTAAGTAAGTTAGGTCGCATGTGCATGATACCGACACCGGCTTGTGTCATAAAGCTGAAGGACGGTCTGTCGCCTGCCAAGCCGCTATGCGTCGTAATAACAATAACACCATTTGCTCCTCTTGAGCCGTAAAGAGCAGCCGAAGCAGCATCTCTCAAAATGGTGATGTTTGCAATATCCATCGGATTGAGTGTCGTCAGTGGATTTGCAGGACTTCCGGCATCTCCGGTCATTCCGTCCATATCCCATACTACACCGTCAACAACGAAAAGCGGCTGATTTCCGGCATTCATAGAGCCCACCCCTCTCAAGCGTATTTCTGCTGCTTGTCCGGGCTGTCCACTGGATGTAGAAATAAGACCTGGAGCATTCCCTCTCAAAGCCTCGTCCACAGAACCAAAAGGACGTTGTCTAATTGTAGCGTCGGACATTACGAAAGCTGAACCGACATAAGCCTCTGCCGAAACAGTACGAAAGCCGGTAATAACAACTTCCTCCAAGCGCTCCATTTCTTCTCGAAGTACTACATCTACTGTTGCACCAGGTCCAACAGGCACACGAGAGGTTTGCATTCCCATAAAAGAGAAAAGGAGTACCACATCTCCTGTAGCGGGTACAGCGATTGAGTAACGTCCATTGATATCGGTAATCGCACCTGTGGTTGTTCCCTCAATTATGATACTCACGCCGGGCAAAGTCTCGCGTCGATCATCTGTAACCACTCCCGTTATTGTACGGGTTTGTGCGCTCAATGCTTGTACAAAAACCATTGAGGCAAATAGGATGCACCAAAATTTTCCGTGATTTTTGTAAATAGTCTGTGTTTTTTTCATATTGATTATAGTGTCTTGTTCGTTGTTTTTTGTGTTATGCTAAATGAAAAACAACACACCGCCATAAGGTGATGTGTCGCTAATTAAAGTGTAGTGTTGTGTGAGTGTTGCCTGTATTGCAAACGTTGTCTAAATGACAACCCGCGCCAATTGATTGAAACAGAGGCAAATACCCCCCCCCATTTTGTATGTGTAGGAGGTGAAATATCCGAGTGTACTAAAAACCGATGCGTTTCCATATTTTTTAGTTCGTTGGCACAAAGGTACAAAAAATTAATAAAAAAACCAAATTTTTTTTTGCCAGTTCAAAAAAAAATCGTATCTTTGCAGTAAAATTAGGGGTGCTGAAAGGCTGAGATTATACCCTCTGAACCTGTACGGATAATGCCGGCGTAGGAAAAGATATGTTTGTACTTCTAATTTTTCGACATGGAATTAAAAAATTAGAAATATGAACATGAAATCAAAAATCAGGCTTCGACAGGCTCAGCCACCAAGCCAAAAAATCAAACATTTTTTTCTGTTGTTGTCGCTAATGCTAACAAATTGGGCATTTGCAACAGAGCTTACCAATGAGCAAATGGACGAAATCAGCCGATTGCTCGAACTGGAAAGCGTAACCATTGAAGCCATTCGTGCAGACGATCAAACGCCGGTTAGCTTTTCAAACATGAGCCAAGCCGAAATTCAACGACTGAACAATGCTGCAAACATTCCTGTTTTGTTGCAGTTGATGCCGTCGGTGGTTGCATTTACCGAAAACGGTACTGCCATGGGCAATACATCGTTCAGAATTCGGGGTGTAGATGCATCACGAATCAATGTAACACTCAACGGACTTCCGCTCAATAATCCGGCTTCGCAAGAAGTGTTTTGGGTGAATTTGCCAAATCTTGCGGGATTTCTCAATTCTGTGCAAGTTCAGCGTGGTGTGGGCACTTCAACCACAGGTTCCGCCGCTTTTGGTGCTTCGATAAATTTAGAAACAAGCACCGTTTCTCCACAATCTTTTCTCGATGTGAACACAACGTTGGGAAGTTTCAATACGTTTGCAACAAACGTTTCGGCTAGTTCCGGACTACTCCAAAATGGCTTGTTTTTTGACGGAAATTTTTCGTTGTTGACGAGCGATGGCTATGTTCGCAACGGATTTTCGGATCATCATTCGGCATTTTTTTCCGCAGGATTAGTCAGATCAAGACATTTTTTGCGATTCAATTATTTGTACGGAAATCAAGTGACCGGCATCACGTGGAGAGGTGCAACAGAACAGCAACTTCAGCAAGATAGACGCTTCAATCAAGACGGATTTATGTATGTTGACGACAACGGCATTCGTAGATATTTCGACAACGAAACCGACAACTATCGGTCGCATATTTTGCAAGCGTTTTACACGTTTCGTTTGTCCGACAATCTGAGAATTAACGCAGGTTTTAACTATACACACGGTTTTGGATATTACGAAACATTTCGTGCGAACAGGCGTTTCCGTGAATTTTTGGGAACTGCAAATGACACGATTGAGGTTGAAGGTGTAGGGTTCGGGCGTTCAGATGTGATTCGCAGACAATTTATGCAAAACGATTTTTATGCCGCAAATCTGAATTTTTTATATACAGGAAATAACTTCAATCTCACGGTTGGCGGACATTACAACTTTTACGATGGTGTTCATTTCGGACGACTGCCCTACGTTAGACTCGATAGAGAAATCTCAAATGTTCAAAGCTGGTACACAGGTCTAAATCACGATTGGTACAGAAATTATATTCAGCAATCCGAAGCGAGTGCTTTTGTGAAAATCAACTACACGTTTTTCGACAGACTCAACGCTTTTGTGGATTTGCAATACCGTTTTTTAACCCTTGATATGCACGGAACATATCACGAACAAACTCATCGAAACATCCATAACACATTGGAGTTTTCAGAAACATTTTCGTTTTTTAATCCAAAATTTGGACTGTCGTTTCAGCCCAACAGATACCAACGTATTTTTGCTTCTGTTGCACAATCCTCACGCACACCAACACGTGCCGATTTTAGAAATGCGTTTGTGATGTATTCCGAGTGGGGCGGGGAAATGGCAACGATGCGACCCGAACGTTTGACCAATGTTGAAATTGGTTATCAAATCAATAGAGATCGTTGGGCGTTTGGTAGCAACATTTATTTTATGAATTATCGTGACCAATTGATGCCCAACGGCAGAACGAGCGAATCCGGCTCTGCGTTGATGGATAATGTGGATAGAAGTTATCGCTTAGGCTTAGAGTTGACGGGCGGTTTTAGGTTTAATGATATGTTTAGATTGGACGGGAATTTAACGCTCAGCCAAAACCGAATTCAAGAGTATACGGTTATTCGTCATACGTTTGATAATTCTACAAATTGGGGTAATCTTGAATTTGACACGGTTACTTATCGCAATGTGGATTTGGCGTATTCGCCAAACGTTATCGGTGCAGGAATTTTAACGTTTACACCGATTGAAAATCTCAGTATTATGCTCACCGGAAAATATGTCGGGAGACAATACTTTGATAATTTTTCAACCCGAGAAAATCGCTTGCCGGCTTATTTTGTCAGCAATTTGAGCGTTCGTTTTGAATCGCCGTTTGAAAGTAGACGAGGTGGAATGTTCTACGTGCAAGCGTTTGTCAATAATTTGTTCAACCGAGATTATATCAGCAATGCGTACAGTTGGTCTAACTTTTTCAGAGATGAACCAACGTTTACCGAACGCCGATTTTTTGTGCAAGCACCGATACATCTTTCTGTGAAATTTGGGGTACGGTTTTGAGCAGGCAGATTCCTCCCTCGCTTTGCTCGGTCGGAATGACGACGCATAGCAAGGAGAGGGAGTATGTGGAGCGGCGGCATAGCCGCCGCTCCACATACTCACCCCCCCAGTCAAAGTAGCCCGTCATTCCGAGCGGAACGCAGTGTAGCGAGGAATCTGCTGGCATCTTGACCTTAAACTAAACTTATAAACTATGACAGACTTCTTACTAAAAAACTGGATCGAAATTTTCGCCGTCATCACGGGATTACTTTACGTATATCTACAAATCAAGCAAAACAAAACCATGTGGATTGTTGGGTTTATCAGTTCTGCGATGTTCGTGTATGTGTTTTTCAATTCGCAGATTTATGCTCAATCAATAATATATGCGTACTACGTTGTGATTAGTGTTTATGGATTTTGGAAATGGCACACGGCAAACGGTGCACGGCGAACGGCACGGAGTCGAAGCCACCACCTTTCGCCCTTCGCCCTTCGCCTTTTACCCTTAATCCGTGTGGTTGCTATCAGTATAATACTGTCTGCAATCATCGGCTACATCTTAACCAACTTCACAGATTCTACAATTCCCGTCTTCGACGGATTAGTCGCAGGTTTCAGCATCGTTGCCACGTGGATGGTCACACAAAAAATCATCCAACACTGGTATTTTTGGATCGGAATTAATTTATTTTGCGTACCTTTGTACTTCTCGCAAGAGCTTTATTTCACCGCATTCATGTTCTTGGTTTACTTCATCATGTCAATTATAGGTTTGAAAGAATGGAAAAAAATGACGACAAAACAGCCGTAATCCTCGCTAACGGCGAATTTCCGAAAAATCCTGTTTTATTGGAAATGTTGCTTCGTGCAAAAATGATTGTTTGTTGCGATGGTGCCGTGCAAAAATTGTTGGAGTTCGGCATAATCCCGAATTTTATTGTCGGCGATATGGATAGTATTTCGGAAGAAAACAAAATCAAATTTGCAGATATTTTAGTTCCTGTCCGAGATACAGATACTAACGACTTGACCAAAGCCGTAAAATTTTGTGTCAAAAAAGGATTTGAAAACGTGAAAATACTTGGTGCAACAGGTGGTAGAGAAGATCACACATTGGGAAATATTTCGCTTTTGTGCAACTATATTGACGTTCTCACCTCCGTGAAAATGTTTACAGATTATGGTGTTTTTACACCGATTTCGCAAACAACAACGTTTGAAAGTTTCGAAAATCAAGTTGTTTCCATTTTTTCAATAACGCCTGAAACACTTATCACAACCGATAATTTGGCTTATTCTGTCGAAAACCACAGCTTTCGTTCGTGGTGGGAGGGCACTTTGAATCGCTCGCTTGGCAAACAATTTACGATTGTGCTTGACTGTGGAAAAGTCATTGTCTTTCAAGAATACCGAAAAGAAAATAGCAAGTAGATGTCTCGCTTGGCTCGACATGACAAGAGCCAATTGGTGGAAAGAGAGGGAAAATGGTGCGGCGAAGCCGCACCATTTTCCCTCTCCCATTTTCTCTGTAGTGCTTGTCATTCCGAGCAAGGCGAGGAATCTCCCGGCTATTGCTCACAGAGTTTTTGTATTTGTCATTTTTTTTTCGTATCTTTGCAACTTATTTTCCATACCCTTTGCAAAAAAATGTGTTTATGAATGCAATTTTATTGTCTGTTATAATTTTTGTGTCGCTTGGTGCTTTTGCGGCGACAATCCTATATATCATAGGAAAGAAATTTTATGTTGAAGAAAATCCGCTTATAGGCGTAGTCAGCGATTTATTGCCTGGTGCAAACTGCGGTGGTTGCGGAGTTCCGGGCTGCAGAGCTTTTGCCGAAGTAATTGTAAAGCAAGGAAGTATGGCAGGACTGAATTGTCCTCCGGGAGGTGCAGATACTGTGCAAAATATTGCAAAGGCTTTGGGCGTTGAGGCGGTTGTTGAAGATCCGAAAATTGCTGTGGTTTGTTGCTCGGGAAGCAGAGCAAATTCACCGAAAAAGGCAGATTACCAAGGGCTTCAGTATTGTGGTTTTGCACATTCACTTTATACGGGCGAGGGAGGCTGTCCGAATGGTTGTTTAAGTTTGGGAAGTTGTGTGAAAGCGTGTCAGTTTGATGCGATGTATATGGATGAAGAAACGGGATTGCCTGTGATTATTGAGGAGAAATGTGTAGGGTGTGATGCTTGTGTGAAAGCCTGTCCACGTCAGATAATTGAATTGCGATTGAAAGGTAAAAAAAGCCGTCGTATTTTTGTGTCATGTGTGAATAAACAAAAAGGTGCTTTGGCGAAAAAATCTTGTTCGGTAGCGTGTATCGGTTGTTCAAAGTGTCAGAAAATATGCACATTTGATGCAGTTACAATGCAAAATAATTTAGCGTATATTGACTATGAAAAATGCAAGTTGTGCCGTAAGTGTGTTCCCGAATGTCCGACAAATGCTATTCATGAATTGAATTTTCCGCCAAGGAAAGTTGTTGAGAAAACAGAAACCGTAGAAAATTAAAAAACTATGAAAACCTTCAAAATCGGCGGCGTACACCCCCCTGAACATAAACTTAAAACAGAAGATCCGTCCATCACTTTAGATTTGCCAAAACAAGGTACTGTATTTGTTAATCAGCATTTGGGGGCTCCTTCACAACCTATCGTTGCTAAGGGTGACAAAGTGAAAGTGGGACAGCTTTTGACGAAAAACGAAAGTTTTATCGGTGCAAATGTGCATAGCCCGTTTTCGGGAACTGTAAATAAAATTGATTTGGTTTATGATGCAAGCGGTTATCGCAAAGAGGCAATCATAATTGATGTGGAAGGTGACGAGTGGCTCGAAAATATTGATCGTTCGGAGGATGTAAAACGTGAAATCACGTTAAATAAAGAGGAAATCATCGCCAAAATTAAAGAAATGGGCGTTGTTGGCTTGGGTGGAGCATGTTTTCCAACACAAGTCAAACTAATGGTTCCCGAAGGAAAGACGGCAGAATGTCTTGTCATCAACGGTGTAGAATGCGAGCCGTATTTGACCGACGACTATCGTTTGATGATGGAAAAAGGGGAGGAAATATTGATTGGAGTTTCCATTTTACAAAAAGCACTTGGCGTAAAAAAAGCCTATATCGGTATCGAAAATAACAAGCCAAAAGCTATTGAACACCTTACAAAATTAGCAGAAACTTTCGAGGGTATCGAAGTTGTTCAGCTAAAGGTGATGTATCCGCAAGGTGCTGAAAAACAGTTGATTTATTCTATTCTTAAAAAAGAGGTTCCTTCCGGAAAACTTCCGATTGATATCGGTTGTGTTGTGAGCAATGTAGCAACAAGTTTTGCAGCGTACGAAGCTGTTCAGAAAAATAAACCGCTTATCGAACGATTGGTTACGGTTACGGGGCTTCACGTTGAGAAAGTCTCGAATTTCAAAGTACGTATCGGCACGCCGATTTCGATGCTTTTGGAAGCAGCAGGTGGTGTTCCCGAAAATACAGGTAAAGTTATCAGTGGTGGTCCGATGATGGGGAAAGCGTTGCTTTCACTTGACACAGCGGTTGCCAAAGGAACGTCTGCCTTATTGTTGATGGACGAAAAAGATTCACACCGTGGTGAACCGGTAAATTGCATTCGGTGTGCAAAATGTGTAGAGGCTTGTCCGATGGGCTTAGAACCTTACCTCTTGTCGGCTTTAGCAGAAAATGAAAATTTTGAGCGTTTATTGGATGAAAATGTGTTGGATTGTATCGAATGTGGTTGTTGTTTATATAGCTGTCCGTCGTATCGTCCTCTGTTGGATTGTTTGAGGGTTGGGAAACAAAAAGCACGAGTATTGCAAAGTAAAAACTAAAATAGCAAGGGGATTCCCGCCTTTGCGGGAATGACAATACAAAAATCAAAAATATGAACAACAGACTAATAATCTCCGGAGCACCGCATGTGCATAGTCCCGAAAATGTCAATAAAATAATGTGGGGTGTGGTCGTTGCACTCCTTCCTGCTGCGTTTGTTGCCGTTTATTTTTTCGGATTCGACGCTTTAGTCACGATTTCTGTTGCGGTGGCATCGTGCTTGTTTTTCGAGTGGGCTATTCAAAAATACATGCTCAAAATAACGCCTACTGTAACCGACGGTTCTGCTGTAATTACAGGGCTTTTATTGGCTTTCAACCTGCCGAGTAACCTGCCAATTTGGATGACCGTTTTGGGTTCGTTGGTAGCAATCGGTGTGGCAAAAATGGCATTTGGCGGATTGGGCAAAAATCCGTTCAACCCGGCTTTGGTGGCACGCTGTTTTTTGTTGATTTCGTTTCCGGTGGCAATGACTTCTTGGCCCAAAATTATTCGTCCGCTATTCGGAGAAGGTCTTGTAGCCAGTCCGGATGCTTTGACCGGTGCGACACCACTTGGGTATCTTGTAGACGGTATTGGTCAAAATGTTCCGGTGAGTACATTGATGCAATCGGACGTTGTACCCTCGTATTTTGGAATGTTTTTAGGTGCACACGGCGGCTCGCTCGGCGAAATTTCGGCAATAGCCATTCTTTTGGGCGGACTTTATATGTTGTGGAGACGCATCATCACGTGGCAGATTCCGGTAGCTTTTATCGGAAGTGCGTTCGTGTTTGCATTTATTCTTAACGTAGTGAATCCCGAAATATACATCAGTCCTTTGGCACATATTCTTACAGGAGGTTTGATGCTCGGTGCGATATTTATGGCAACGGATATGGTGACTTCGCCTATGTCGCCGAAAGGTCAGCTGCTATTCGGTTTAGGTTGCGGTGTGCTAACGATTATCATTCGTGTTTGGGGTGCATTCCCCGAAGGCGTATCGTTTGCGATTTTGATTATGAATGCGTTTGTTCCATTGATAGACAAAGCTTTTAAACCAAGAGTGTTCGGAAAATAAAGTCACGGTGTCATTCCGCCGTAGGGCGGAATCCCCCAGCATTAAGGGGATTCCCGCGAAAGCGGGAATGACGACAAAAAAATAGTTATGAAAAAGAAACCTTCAACCTTAAAAAATATGCTCCTCGCCCTAACGCTGATAGCCGGTGCTGCAGCATTGAGCGTAGGACTTGTAGTTGCCGTTACGGAAGAGCCCATAGCATTGGCTCGACAGGCCAGATTAGAGGCTGCAATTCGAACCGTTTTGCCGGAGTTTGATCACCTTGAGGAACCCAAAACCCAAGAAGTTGCCGGCGGAGAGCTCGTGTTTTACAGAGCATATTACAACGATGAGTATGTTGGAACTGCTATTGCAACTTTTTCAACGACAGGCTTTAAGGGCTTAATCCAATTGATGGTTGGTCTACTTCCCGACGGAACTATCCACAATATAGATGTTATCAGACATCGCGAAACTCCCGGACTCGGTGATAGAATCGAACTTCGGTTTCCTTGGCCCCGACAATTTCAGGGTATGCATCCGAATAATGTAAATTTACGTGTCAGACAAGATGGGGGAGATATAGATGCAATTACTGCAGCCACGATTACCGCAAGGGCTTATCTCGAAGCCGTTAGACTTGCTTTTGACAATTTCACAATCGAAAATTAAAACTATGAGTAACATTGCCACCTTGACAAGAGGTATTATCAAAGAAAATCCCGTATTCGTTTTGCTTTTAGGGCTGTGTCCGGTTTTGGGCGTTACTTCCTCAGCCATGAATGGCTTGGGTATGGGCATTGCCACGATGTTCGTTCTAACGTTGTCGAACGTGCTTATTTCTATACTTAAATCTCAAATTCCGGACAACGTACGAGTTCCGGCGTTCATCGTGATTATTGCATCGTTCACAACCGTCGTGCAGTTTTTGATGGAAGCTTATACGCCCGAACTATTTACACAACTTGGTGTTTTCATTCCGTTGATTGTTGTAAACTGTATCGTTTTGGGACGTGCCGAAGGTTTTGCGATGAAAAACGGCGTTTTCAAAAGTTTTTTGGACGGGATAGGTATGGGATTGGGCTTTACGCTTGCTCTAACTTTGCTTGGAGGCGTTCGTGAAATTTTGGGTGCCGGTAGTATTTTCGACTGGAAATTCATCCCCGGAGACGGGATTCTCATCTTTATTTTGGCACCGGGTGCGTTTATCGCATTGGGATTCTTAATCGCAATAATCAATCAACTACAACGTAAGAAAACATAGGAAACTTACAACTGACAATTTACAAATTTGTCAGTTGTCAATCGTAAATTGTAAATAAAAAAAAACATGGAATATATCTTAATCATCATCGCCGCCGTATTCATCAACAACGTCATACTTGCACAATTTTTGGGCGTATGTCCGTTTTTGGGTGTATCGAATAAAATGTCAACAGCTACAGGAATGGGGCTTGCAGTCTTGTTCGTGATTACATTAGCAACGATCATCACATTTTTGGTTCAAACCTATATTCTTGAGCCGTTCGGATTGGGTTATTTGCAAACGATTGCCTTTATCTTACTCATAGCAACTTTGGTGCAAATGATTGAAATTATTTTGAAAAAAGCAAGTCCACCGCTGTATCAATCCTTAGGTATATTTTTGCCGTTGATGAGTACGAATTGTGCGATTTTGGGCGTTGCAATTTTGGTCATTCAAAATAACTTGAACCTATTACAAGCCACAACAACGGCAGCCGGCACAGGATTGGGCTTTTTGCTTGCTATGGTTATTTTTGCCGGACTTCGCGAACAAATGGAGCTTCAAGGAACTCCAAAAGCGATGAAAGGAGCACCGATTGCAATGATTACAACCGGTATTTTGGCTTTGGCGTTTATGGGATTTGCGGGGTTGGTGTAAAAGTGAAAAGTGGAAAGTACGAAAGTGTTTAGTATTATAGAAACACAACTTGGCTATTGGGCGAAGCTATTTTTCACTTCCATACTTGTTATTTTCACACTTATTAACAGCGCTGTTGATAACTTTTCCCGCTGTTTTTTAGGGTTTTATGGCAAATGTTAAAATTTTTTAAGGATTTTTTTATACGAAAATCGGTTTTTTTGCGTTTATATATATGAACGACCCTCGTTCGTAAACAAAATTATTCACAAAAAACCCAAAAAACTATGGAAAATTTAATCAAAACCAAAAAACTATCCATGCTCTGCATGGCTTTGTTCCTCGTAATGGGAACGTCTATGACGGCTAAAGCTCAGACGGCTATTACAACGGAAGCTACTACCACTCCAATCGTAAGATGGACATTTAGAGACATTGCAACAGCAGGTTTCGGACCAAGCCCATTTGCCCCTACAGCACACGATTTTAACATGACTGTTGGCGGATTTGTCCGCCATTGGACACCATCAGGTGGAACTCCTGCCTTGCATGCTTGGGGAGGCAATAATTTCGCTATTACCGCTACGACTATTGATGCTGCTATAACGGCAAATAACTTTGCGACATTTACATTGACGGCAAATGAGGAGCACGCTCTTTGGATAACTGAAATTGGTAACTACAACATTCGTCGTTCTGCCGGAGGACCAACAACCGGACAATGGCAATTCCAAGTTGGAACAGATGCGTTTGTGGATATTGGTGCACCGATTACTTGGGGAACAGTAGTCACAGTCGAAGGAAATACACAAGAAGTTATTGATCTATCGGGATTTACAGAGCTTCAAAATGTTGCAGCCGGTACAACCGTTACTTTCCGACTTGTAGTGTGGGGTGCAACGCAAGCAGCCGGTACATTTTACTTTAGTGATGCGGCAACCTCTGCTGCAAATCGTCCGGGTTTGATAATCTATGGAAAAGTTGTATCTACGGCATTAGTGGCAACTCCTGTATTATCTCACGCAACCGGAAATATGTTTGAGCCGACAAACGTAACCATCACAGCGGAAACCGGTGCAGATATCTATTTCACAAAAGATGTTAATGCTCCGAGATGGGAGTTCACACCTTACACCAGCGATATTTTGATTTCCGAAACCACAACGCTCCGAGCAATCGCAGTAATTGGAAGTGATACGAGTGCTATGGCAATAGCAACTTACACACTCCCGATAGATGTAGATAATATTGAAGAGTTTTTGGCGGAAAGTGCAACCGCTGGTGCAGGAACTATGTTCAGAATTACAGGCGATCTGACGTTTGTTTGGAGACCGGAAGCCGGTCAAGGAACAGCCACTTTGAGAAATAATATCTTTGTTAAAGACGAAACGGGTGGTTTGCTTGTTTTCGACAATGTTATTCCTTTCTCGTTTACGGAAAATTACGAGCCGGGCGATGTTATCACAAGCGGACTTGTTGGTACGCGTGATGTGAATTCTGGCCAGGTCCGACTTGTAACGACAAGACATCAACCTGCACTTTCCACAGCAGGAACGCCTTCAACATTATCGATAGAACCGGTAGAAATCACGATGGAGGATTTGTTAGCCGATATCGACAATATGAATGCTCGATTGGTCAGATTGAGAGGTGTTGATTTTACGACAAGTCATACATTCGCACCGAACACAGCAAGCAATGCGACAATCAAACAAGGTGGTGTTGATACGCTCGTTGTTCGTTCGCACTTCCACGGCATTGGTTTGGCTGTAAGTGCAGCGACCTCGTATGATATTACAGGCTTTGTATGGCGTGATGTTAGTGGTATGCCACTCACTACTACTCACCAAGTCGTGCTTCGCAGTACCGGTGATATCAATGAAAACGCCAATCCATATTTAAGTTTCGAAACAAACGCTATGGCATTCGGAAACCAAGACGTCAACACAACAAGTGCGGTACAAACTGTCGTTGTAACGGGTAAACATCTTGATGCGAATATCATTGTCGGATCTTTGGAGGGCGCAAATCCTAACTACTTCGACGCTGAATGGGCAGAAGGTTATGACCATCGAACCGGAGGAACGATCAACATCACATTTACACCGCTAACTGCAGGTGCAAAACGTGCTGTGCTGCGTATCACAAGCGGTGAGCTAACGGATTCTATCGTATTAACCGGAACCGGCGCAGACCCTGCAACATCTATATGTCCGAGAGAAGAACTTGAAAACAGCGTAGTATTCTTCCCGAATCCTGTTGTAGATATGCTTCACGTTCAAACCGAGCAAACCATTTCGATGGTAAGTATTTACAGCCTGAAAGGACAGCTTGTTGTTCAGCAGCACGGCAATGTAAATTCGGTTGATGTGTCTGCACCTCCACGTGGAACGTATGTTGTACGCATCATCTTCGATAATGGAGCAATTTTGTCGCGAGTGATTGTGAAATAAATCCAAACAACAAATAACGCAGTAGGTTCCAAAATAGGTACTCTAATTGCGAACAAATGGAACTGCAAGGAACTCTGAAAGGCATGGTTACAGTCGGTAATTTTGGCTTTGGTGTTTATGGGGGTTTACAGGGTTGGTGATAGGTTATTAACAATGCTGTTAGTAACTTTATTTGGCGACCTAACGTTTTTTTTGTACTTTTGTAGCAGTTTAGTTACACTAAATGCTTAGTTTTGCGGTACACGTACCAGCTATAATAACTCAAAAAAAATACGCTCATGAAAACAAAACCAACAATTTTCAAAAAACTATCCATGCTTTGCATGGTATTGTTCCTTGCAATGGGAACGTTTATGACGGTGAAGGCGCAGACGGGTATCACACTGTCTGGAACAAGCTACACTCAAAATTTTGACGGAATCAACTCTGCAGCGGCATTACCAATTGGATGGAGCCTTTCAACTACTGCGGCTGACGCTGCTCTTGGCACACTAGTTACTGCTATGGGCGGTCCTGCAGGGAGTTTGGGAATCCATACAAATTGGAATGCCACAAACACTAACCAACCAAGAAATTTTGCATCAGCGAGTATTGGTGAAGGTTCCGATACTGATGCGCAAGCAGCAGCAACAAACAGGGCGTTCGGTGCTCGTCCAGCTGCAGCCAACGACGCAGCAGCTCAAAGAAATGCATTCGTTTTGACATTGGCTAACACTTTGGGCTTTCAAAATTTTGTTGCAACATTTCAACTTCAATCGTTAGATGTGACAAGTCCACGTGCTCTCACTTGGGTAGTTCAATATTCTATCAATGGCGGAACGGTATGGACAAACGTACCAACAGCCGGAACAATGACTACAGGTGGCAACACTTTTTCAAATAATGCTATCACAGCAACATTTGATGGAGGAATTAATAACGTTCCTTCTACCGTACACATCAGGATTATTCCAACTGGTGCTTCAACAGGAACAGGTAATAGACCAACAACAGCAATTGACGATTTCGTGCTAACTTTCGGTGAGTACATTCCATCGGCTACAGCAACACCAATATTCTCTCTTTCGAGCGGAGTTTTTATAGGTGCTCAAAATGTAACTCTATCTTCGGTTACCCCAGGAGCGGAAATCCGTTTTACAACAGACGGCTCAACACCTGACTCAAGCTCAACTCTTTTCGAAAATCCAATCGTAGTTGCTCAAACGACAACTATCCGTGCCATCGCTTTTTCAAATGATTTGCCGGAGAGTGAAATCGCCGAAGCAACATTTACAATCAGAAATCAAGGTGATATCATTATTTCACAGTTGTACACAAGAGGTGGTAATGCAGGTTCAACTTACCGCGGAAGATTTGTTGAATTATTCAATACAACTAACGCACCTATCAATTTAGAAGGTTTGTATATTGGCTCTACAAATGCAGCAGGAATGTCTGTCACAGGTACTGCTCTTACGGGAATTATTCCTGCACGAGGATTTTTCTTTATAGAGTCTGCTGTTGCCGGAACGCACGCAGACGCAACGCAGGATATCCCTGAAGACGTAAGAGATAATGCGACACGAATTCCCGGTTTATTCAATGCTGCAGCAGATGGACAAGTTGTGCTTTCTACGCAAGCTACGGTTTCGTTTATGCACGATGACTCCTTGCAACTCCATAATTTGGCAGGTGTTTTAGATGTCGTGTCGTTTGGAGGTGCAGCGCTTCGTCCTATTGGTGTTAGCTCTTTAGGAACTACCGCAAATGCAAATTCTTTTACTCGTAATGTTGTGAATTGCGAATTTGTTTGGACGAGAAACAGCGTAACAGGACTCTTTACGGCTGGTCCACCAACGTTTAGAAACAGTAACCACGCACCATTTGTCCCAACCGTTGTAGTAGAGCACAACCTTGTCAGCGACGATCTTGATTTAGACGTGGCTGTAGCCAATGAACCGACTCTTGTGTCAACAGAAACATTCATTTTAACATTGGGCTGTCTTGGAGCAGATTTGACACTATCTATACAATCCGGATCTGGTAGCGTGTTTAGCGTATATCCAACAAGTATTGATAGAAGTGTTTTTGGCGATACGATAATTACTGTTACGTTTGCACCCGATACTGTTACCGATTTTAACGATGCTTTAGTGATTAGTGGAGGAGGTTTGGTAATTCCGATTGAAATTGCTTTGACCGGTACCGGACTTAGTGCAGATGTACCATTTTTAAGATTTGCAAACCACGTACCACTTTCTTTCGGCGACATAATTGTTGACGGTGATAGCATACGAAGTGGCGTAGCTGAAATTAATGCCAACCATTTGGACAACGATATCGTTATTACCTTTGCTTCAACCGGAACTTCAGACGGCACGCATTTTACAGCAACTCCTTACACTGGTTTCGATCTTCGTGATGGCGGGTTGGTTTCAATCACGTTTTCTCCAAAAACCGATGGTGAGTTGCACGACACATTGATTATCACAAGCGGAACAGAAACCGACCGTCTTGCTTTGCAAGGAACAGGCATAGCACGTATCGCCTCTCCTGTTGCTTTGCCGGTTACAAATGTTGATAGATTCTCGTTTACAGCAAACTGGGAAACGGTAGCAGATGTGGCATCGTTTCAAATTAGAGTTTATGAAGGTGCAGAAGCAGAAGGCGAGCCGGTACGAACGCTTACCGCTGCTGACAGTCTAACAAGTCTTGCTATAAACGGTTTAGCACCGAATACGCAACACACTGTTGTTGTTGTGGCTCGTGCCGAATTGATTGGAAATACAGCGACTTCAAATGCAATCACATTTACAACGTTGCCATTGGGAGAAAACATTATTTTCACCTTTGCAGACACCACAGGAAGTCCTGAAAATCAAATTCCGAACGTTACAGCAAGTGCTATAACGGGAATGGCTGACCCACTTGCTGAGCCGGCTATCAATTCGTTTTCAGCATCTCCTACTCCTCTTTCGGGTGGAAATAATCTTGCCCTTATGCAAAGAACAACTCAAGGAACTTATGCTGAATTTACGCTCACTCCTGCTGCAGGCTATGCCTTTACACTTGCAGGCGTTTCCTTTGGTGCGAGAGCGACTGCCACGGGTCCTACTTCGTGGGCATTGCGTAGTAGCCGAGATAATTTTACCACCGACCTTGCAACGGGAACCATTGAAAGAGATTTGCTATGGGCTTCACATTACGCACTTGCTTTGAATTTTGAAAGTAATGTTGCGACCACGTTCCGTATCTATGCGATAGGTGGTGGTGCAAGTGCTACGGCAACGGCTCACAACTTCCGCATTGACGATGTTGAATTGGGTGTTACAACGCAAGTTGCAACCTCAATCTGCCCGAGAGAAGAACTCGAAAACAGCGTTGTGTTTTTCCCGAATCCTGTTGTAGATGTGCTTAACATTCAAGCTGAGCAAACCATTTCAATGGTGAGAATTTACAGCCTCAGCGGACAACTTGTTGTTCAGCAGCAGGGCAATGTAGATTCGGTTGATGTGTCTGTACTTCCACGTGGAACGTATGTTGTACGCATCGTCTTCGACAATGGAGCAATCCTGTCGCGAGTGATTGTGAAGTAAACCCACAACAAATCATATAACCAAAAAAATGGTCGGAAGATTTTCTTTTGACCATTTTTTTTGTCAGAAAAATTTGGTAATCTCAAAAAAATAACGTACTTTTGTGGAACATAAAAAAACCTATAACAATGAAACCGTTATTCAAATTTTTGCCCTTTGTCGTTCTTATCGCAATTACCGCACTTTCCGGCTGTAAAAAAGACGAATTTTATTTACAAAACACACCCGAATTAAGCGTTAGTGCCAATGAAATTACGGCAAATGCCGGCGGTGGTGTTTACAGTATTGACGTAGAAAGTACACGTCGTTGGTTTGTCACGTCAAATGTAGGCATTGGCGACTGGTTTTATATTACGCCCATTTGGCAAGTGAAAGAAAATGGCGAAGTTGTGCACGGTGGCGAAGACAACGGACGAATCAACGTTACGATACTCGGAAACCAAGATGGTCCACGCAGAGCAACACTGAGTATTGAAACAGTAGGTGGATTGTTCCGGCAAGTTGATATTTTGCAACAAGGTGCGTGGGAGGAATCGACATTGATTTTAGCCGATGATTTTGGAATAGGTGCACCTCCGTCTGGTCAAGGGCCTCTTGTAACAGCGTTCACAGACTGGAATAGAACAGGCAGTAGTTCAGACTCTGTTTATTACACTACGTCGGGAGCTCGAGTTGATGTTCGTGGAGCTCAGCCGTCAACCGGTTATCCGGGGGCTTCCGGAGGCAATAATATAATGTTTGCAGCAGCAGGTGGTGGTGTATTTTATGTCAATGGTATTGATCCGAAAGACTACCAAAACTTCTTGTTTTCGTTCGGAACAAATCAAACCAGTACCGTAATGTCTGCTCATTTTAGTGTTGATGACGGCGAATGGCTACCTATCGACTTTACCAAAACAACAGATACTTGGGGTTTGGTAGAAACAAGGTTTCATATTGACGAAGTCGCAAGTTCACTCCGATTGAGAATTGCAGGAGGACCAACACAATTCGGAGCAAGAATTGATGATTTGAGATTAGTCGGATTAACGCCTAATTAAAAAAAAGATGAAACCCCGAGTATACATAGACACATCAATCGTTGGTGGATATTTTGATGACATCTTTGAAGATGCAACCAGACCGCTTTTTGAGTTGTTGGAAGGGGATGAAATAGTTTTTATTGCGTCTGATTTGCTAATTGATGAACTTCGCAATGCCCCAGAGTCCGTAAAAGCATTGTTCGGAAAGTATATGGGTAGAATGGAAGAAGTGAAAAATTCAGATGAGGCAAAAGACCTCGCTCAAAAATATATTGACGAAAAAGTGGTTGGGGAAACAAGTTTTGACGATTGCAACCATATCGCCATTGCAACAATTAACAATGCCTCAATCTTGGCAAGTTGGAATTTTAAGCATATGGTTAATTTTCAACGCATACAAGGGTACAACGACGTTAATCGGAAAAACGGATACACCACTTTGGATATACAAAGCCCTAATGAAATCATTAAATCATTCAAAACAGAAAAATCATGAAGACGTCTAATGCAATACCGGGCTTTAGTGCCTTGAGAATGAAAGAAGAAATTCAGCGAAAAAGGTATGAAGAAACGTTGGGAATGACGCGGGAAGAACGAGACGCATATCGCAAAAAGCAACTCGAAAACAGCGACCTTTGGAAAGAATTTACGCAAAGAAATAAGTCTGCAACTGTTGTACCGAAGCGTGCAGCAACTTGTAAAAAGAAAGAACTCGCATAATCAAATGAAGTACATCTTTCATAAAACAATCATCGGCATAATTTTGCTTGGTCTGCTCACAGTGACGTCTTGCAGAGAGGAAAAAAGTGTGAGTTTGGACATTGGATTTAGTCTCGAAAACACGCTTGTTGAGGCGATTGTAGTTGGTGCGGAGCGTTCGTCAAGTTTTTTGTGGATAAAGACTGAGGATGGCAATGCGTGGACAGCAACCAGCGATGACGATTGGCTTTCGGTTTCACCTGCTAGCGGAACAGGCGAATTGGCGATCGTCGTTGGATACACCGAAAACACCACGGGGCAAAATCGGACGGGAACAGTTACCGTAAGTGTTGGCTCTATATCGCAATCTGTTCAACTGACTCAACGCATACGAGGTAGTGTAGTCGGAAATCCCGATGGCTATGTGCCGTTTAGGCTCGAATTGCCTTTGGTTAGAGATTCATCGTGGTTTATTCAGCACGATATTGGTGGGATGGCTAATTTTGCGTTGGAGTTTGATACCGGGCAGCGTCACGCTGTTTGGGTGGCATATCAACTGACAAGAGGACATCTTGCGGGCAGCATTGACCGTGATTTCTTTTTCTTTGACCCAAGAATTCCAATAGATTTTCAAGCACACGAAGTTAGAAGTGGCATACAAACCATTCCAAGATTTTGGACACTTTACGGCTACGAACGTGGACATCTTATGGCTTCTGCCGATCGGACATTCAACCAAACCGCCAACGACCAGTCCAATTTTATGTCCAACATCAGTCCGCATTTGCCCGAGTTTCATAACACACACGGTGGCACAGGGAGCGGACAGGGTATTTGGCTTAGGCTCGAACATTTAACCAGAGATTGGGCAAGGCAGCAAGGAGTTGATACGCTTTATGTCGTAAAAGGAGGATCAATTATTCCGGATGCTCCGGGAACTGAAATCGTAGAGGTGCTCTATCGAATCAACAGAACGGTGGTTCCAAGATTCTATTTCAAGGCAATTGTTCAGCGACGTGGAGATACATTTGAAGGCATTGCATTTTGGTTAGAACAATATAGAGGAATGGCTCGCAGAGCACCTACACAAGCAGATGCTATGACCATTCGAGAATTGGAACACTTGACAGGCATAGATTTTTTTCCAAATTTAAGCGTACTCGGAGCCGAAATCGGACGGCCTAATTTGGAAGATTCGGTAGAAACAAGTCCGATAAACTGGAGTCGTTGGCCCGGTATAAACTAAACAATGATTGATAAAAACAGCATAGCAACAATAGATTTTCGGCAGATACACGAAATCATTTCTTTTCGTCGTTCGCGGGCTTTGCTAACCGTAAACCACGAAAATCTGCTCTCTGCGTGGGAAGTGGGTGCGTTTGTTTCCGAACGCCTTCAAAATTCTGCTTGGGGTAGCAAAACCGTTATGCAACTTTCGGAGTATTTGCGAACGCAAGACCCGACTTTGAGAGGGTATAGTCGAAG
Organism: Bacteroidales bacterium; assembly: GCA_009785425.1. GTDB lineage: Bacteria > Bacteroidota > Bacteroidia > Bacteroidales > P3 > WRKV01. The sequence goes on from WQWI01000003.1 coordinate 63,421, forward strand.
GAACATTTACAATATGGTTTTACTCTACGACACGTACTCTTCATTGCAATTTGCTCAGTATCAAGAAAAACTAAATCTTGGACAAATTATCCAGTTTCAAACTGGACAAATTGTGCAGTTTCAAACTGCACAATTTCCTAATTTTTTGAATTTAACGACATTAACAAATCATTTTGAAATACTGAATGCTTGCAAAACAGTAGAGGAACGTGTTTTTTATGTGCTCTACTCGCACAAAGAACAACTAAGTATCAAAGAACTGAAGCGTTGCATAAAAAATGATGCGTACTCCTCTGTGCTGGGTGAAAAGCAAGGTTTTTCCAAAGGTTTAAAAGATACTTATCCGCAAGCCGTTCCGATGCTGAAAGATACTTTGCAAGTGGGGTTTCTCGAACTTCCGAAAAAACATTCCGAAAAACGCCTGCAAAAAGGCATTTTAGACAATATGAAGGATTTTGTGCTTGAATTAGGCAAAGATTTTCTTTTTGTTGATAAAGAATATGCTTTGCAAGTGGGTAATTCTACGTTCAAATTAGACTTATTGTTCTACCATAGAGGATTGCAATGTTTAGTTGCTATTGAGTTGAAAACAGGTAAATTCAAACCCGAGTATATGGGGCAACTCGAATTCTACCTCGAAGCATTAGATCGTGATGTACGCCATAGCAACGAAAATCCAAGCATTGGTATTTTGCTTTGTCAAGAAACCGATCGCAGTGTTGTAGAATATGCTATGAGTCGTAGCCTTAGCCCTACAATGATCGCTAAATACGAAAGACTATTCATTCCAAAAGAAATATTGCAACGTTCGTTGGGCGAATTTATACATTTTTTGAATCCCCAAGAACAATTTGCACAAAAAGGTATAAATTAAACGTATGAAAACACTAAAACTTGCCCTAATGTCCATAGCACTGCTGTTGATCACAGTAGTCGGCTACTCCCAAACCCACGTCATCCTCTGCTACAACGTAGAAAATCTCTTCGATACATACAGAGACACAACCATTAACGATGCAGACTTCACACCGGAAGGCAGGTTCAACTGGACATCGGAAAAATACTGGCATAAAATAGGTCAACTATCGTATGTGATTGAAAGAATTGCCATTGCAACGCGATCGCATACAACCGGAAACTGGCCTATTTTGATAGGTCTTCAAGAAGTTGAAAACCGTTCTGTATTGCAAGATTTGGCAAATGCACCTCGCATTCGAGCGGCGAGATACCAGATTGTACATTATGATTCGCCCGACAGACGTGGTGTTGATGTGGCATTTCTGTATTGCGCTCAAACGATTACATACATATCAAGCAAACCGATTTTGGTTAGAGGTGGAGATTTTCCAACCATGCGAACCCGCGACATTCTGTGGTTCACAGGAAGTATCGACAGCGATACATTTCATTTTTTCAATATGCACTGGCCCTCTCGTTTGGGCGGACAGCAGGCTTCCGAACCCAGGCGTGAACTTGCCGCATCAATTTTGCGACACGTGGTTGATTCTATAAAAAATGCTGCTCCCAATCATCGCATCGTCATCATGGGCGACTTTAATGACGATCCGAACAATCGGAGTATAGAATATGTGTTGCGTGCAAAAAACAGAAGAAATCTACAGGAAGGCGATTTGTTCAATCCGTTTTTCGATATGCATAGAGCAGGGTTTGGAACATTGCCTTTTCGTGGTCAATGGAATTTATTCGATATGATTATTGTGAGTCAAAATATGATTGATAATAGCGGTGGATTTCAGTTGATGCCTCCACCAAGACCTGAAAGAAGAGGAGGTCGCAGAGGTCAAGATTTTGAAGGCGTTATTTTTGGTAAGTGCGTAGCCGCACCATTCCTTTTTGAACCACCGGAGGCAGGTTCTAGAGCCGGTTATACGTTTAGGTCGTTTCTTCCCGGACCGGGGATTTATCATGGTGGTTTTAGCGACCATTTGCCGGTTTATATATTCATTTCACGATGAAAAAAAGAGAACAGAAATATAACAAACAGATCCCTCACTTCGTTCGGGATGACAACGTGTTGCATGTGGTGGGTATAGGAGTATGCGGAGGCGGCGAAGCCGCCTCCGCATACTCCCCCTCTTTTTGCGGTACACCGTCATTCCGAAGGAGCAAAGCGACTGAGGAATCTGCCTGCTATTATACTTTGAATTAAGCCAAAAAAACATATGCGTACCTTATTAACAACAGCCCTAATCGCAATCTCTGCGGTATTGTCGGCCCAAACCGAGGAAATCCGAGGAACAGCCATCAACCGAATCGGCGGAAATGCACCAATAGAAGGTGCAACCGTTCACGTAACCAACAATGTTGACGAACGCATTGTAACAACTGATGAAGCCGGACAATTTACAGTTTCGAATTTGCCTGCCGGAACGTGGAGAATCACTATTTCTGCGGCAGACTTCGACAGTTACGAGGCTTCGCTGACCCTGCCCGCAGGTGCTACGCTTAATTTAGGAAACGTTTTTATGTTTCCCGAGTCAGATGTCTCTGCAATGGATGAGGGAATGGGTGAATTTGAGTCCGAAGGCGACGACTTTCAAGGTGGCGGTCTTGCCCTTTTAGGCGGACAAGATGTATTTACAAGTATTTCCAATGCAAGATTCAGCCAAATGCGTTTTCGTGCAAGAGGTTACGATTTTAACCTCAACAGGACATTTCTTAATGGTCTGTTGATGAATGATATCAACACGGGCGGCTCGCCGTTTTCGCTTTGGGGTGGTTTGAATGATGTAACACGCAATCAAGACCGTTCGAGAGGTATGCAACCCACATCATTCGGTGTTGGTGGTGTTGCCGGAACGTCTAACCTTTCAACCAACGCATCACGCATTCGTCGTGGTTTTCAGATTAACTATACAGCCTCCGGAGGCGCTTGGGCACATCGTTTGGGTGTGGCTTGGGCAAACCCAATTCGTCCGAATTGGTACTTGGCGGTTATGGGTTCGGTGCGTTATACACCGGCAGACAATCCGCTCGCTTGGGATTTGGGAACGTACGGACAAGGTGCGTCTTATTTTGTGGCACTCGAACACCGCATTAGTCCCGGACAAAGTTTGTCCTTCACCTTTTTGGGTGCACCCAATATGCGAGGTGCATTTGCACCTCCTACACAGGAAGTTATCGACTTGGTTCAAAATCCATTCTACAATGCAAATATCGGTTGGCAAGCCGGACAAATTCGCAACGCACGTGTGAGAAATTCGCACGAGCCGGTTGCGATGTTGGAATACAGCAATCGTATCAACCACAGATTACGCATACAAGCCGCCACAAGTTTCCGTTTCGGACGAAGCGGTTTCACCTCATTAGATTGGTTCAATGCACCTGATCCTCGCCCGGATCATCATCGCAATCTGCCAAGTTGGTTTACCGATTTCGGAACGTTTAATCCAATCCAAGGCGAAAACGCAAGAGAAGGCTGGCTCACCGACCGAAACATCCGATACATCAACTGGGACGGTATGCACAACGTGAATTTTAACAACTGGGATCGTGTCGAAAATGTTACGATTGGTGGCGTTCAGGGGCAAACTATTGAAGGCTTACGCTCCAAATATGTTGTCGATAATCGCCGTGCCGACCAGCGTGAACTCAACACAGGATTTACAGTAAACGCACTCATCACAAACAATGTCAGACTAACCGGAGGTTTGACTTATCGTTGGAACCGCACACATTATTTCAAAGAAATGGTCGACCTTTTGGGAGGCGATTTTTGGATTGACCTCAACCAGTTTGCACAGCGTATTGGCGGTGAGGGTGATGAGGGCTACGAAGGTGGCGTTGCCGTTGATGCCGGAGATAGGGCTCAAATTGACCTGAATAATCCTAACCGTGTGATTAGAGAGGGCGACATCTTTGGATACAACTATTTTTCGTTCACACAACGAGGTACGGCTTGGGCTGTTGCCAATATCACGCTCGGACGAAGTATGGAGGCTTATGTTGGAGCAGATGTCGGTTTCACCTCATTCTACAGAGAGGGTTTGTTCAGACACGGACTGTTTCCGGAAAATTCTTACGGAAAGTCAAACACATATTCATTTTTGAGTTACACCTTGCAAGCAGGCTTAAATTATCAAATCGGCAGACCGCATTTGATCAGTGCAAACGTGTTTTATTCGCAACAACCGCCTCTGTTTAGAGATGCATTTCTTTCGCCACGAACACGCAACACAACGGTGGATAATTTAGTTCCGGAGCGGATTTTTTCAGCAGATATTATTTACAGTTTTCGTATGCCTGGTGCACGTTTTCGTGTAGGGGCTTTTTATACCGAAATTCACGATAGAAGTCGAGTAACATCATTTTTTGATGATGTACAGCGAACGATGAGTAATTTCGCTTTAAGCGGAATTTCCCAACGCCACGCAGGTGTGGAATTTGGTGCTGAAGTGCACGTTTGGAACGGTATCTCATTGAGAGGAGCACTCGCTTACGGCGATTATATCTACACATCAAACCCTCTTCTTACGCAAACCGACAACAACAACGACCGAACTGTTTTGGAAAACGAGCGTGTGTATTGGAGCGGATTTATGGTGTCGGGAACACCGCAATTAGCGGCGAATATCGGTATCGAATATCGTGCCAGACGAGGTTGGTGGGCAGGACTTGATTTGAACTACTACGACTTTTCGTTCATCAGTATGAACCCAAGACGTAGAATGGACGATGTAAGCCGAAACCTTACCCCTGAACAATATGCAAATATGGTCAGACAAGAAAAGTTCTCTCCCGGATTTGTTCTCAATGCCAACGTCGGACGCTGGTGGTCTCTAAGTAACAGACGATACCAACTCGGTGTGATGTTTTCGATGAGCAATATTTTGAACAACCAAAGTATGGTTAGCGGAGGTTTTGAACAATCACGCTTGTGGCACGACAGTGGCAACGATACATTCAGACCATTCCAGTCTCGATACACTTATATGAGCGGAACCTCGTTTTTCCTTAACGTATTTTTCAGATTTTAGGCTTCGACTTCGCTCAGCCACCGAAATGCGGTCGTTGAGCGAAGTCGAAACGCCCACACAGTATAAAACAAACTAAAACCAATGAAACAGATATCAAAAATCAGCATTTTCGCTATTATCGCAGTAACGCTCACCGCTTGTTTCCAATATGACGAGCCACCACGCCAAGAGCCTGTTGTTATCAACCCTGACCACGTCATAACCATTGCAGAATTGCAAGGCTTGTTTCGCAGCCAGGGGACTCAACCTCTTACCATTCGTGATAGCGTAGTTTTGCCTTCCGGTCGAGTGGTTCGTGACAGTATTTACATTTCCGGTCAAGTAGTTAGTAGCGACCGCGATGGCAACATTTTTCGTGAAATGTTTATTCAAGACGAAACCGGAGGACTAAGAATCAGGGTAGGGCGTTCGAACTTGTATAATTTTTACAGATTGGGACAACACGTTTATATTCGAGTGGACGGTTTGACTATCGGAAACAATAACGGAACATTGGAATTAGGTCTTAGGTCTGAAAACTTTACAACCGGCTTTATTGATGTGGCTTGGCTGATCAATCGCCACGTTTTGCCGGGCAGGCAAGATACGCTGGTGAAGCCAAAAACTTTTACACTTCAAGAACTTAACAGTTCTACCTTCCTCGCAGATTCAAATTTGGTCGGAACTTTGGTTAAAATTGAAAATGTCAGATTTTCTCACACCACCGCAGGCACAGGTGCTCGTCCATTCGGTCAACTTTCCACGTGGGCAAACCCTTTTCCTGCAGATGGTGGTGCACCTCAGTCCGTAAATCAAAATTTTGTTGCCGGAAACGATACAATTATTATAAGAACAAGCGGACATGCTCGTTTTGCTCGTGATTTAGTACCACGTTGCGCCGTAAATATCGTTGGCGTTCTGACCGTTTTCGGAGGCAATAGCCAGATATTTATACGTGACCTAAATGATGTAACTCCGGTAGGAATATACACCATAACCATTGCAGCACCAACAGGAGGAACAATCAGAGTAATGGACGGAAACGATGAAGTACAAAGCGGTGATAAACGAATGGGCTGTACCATACTAACCTTGATAGCAACACCCAACGAAGGTTACAGGTTTGTCCAATGGTGGGACGGCAATACAGAATTAGAACGCACAGGAATTCTTATTTCCAATATAACGGTTTCGGCAACGTTTGTTGAAATACCTGAAACACCTTAATCCCTATGCAAAAAAAAATCTTATTAGTCGATGACGAGCCGGATATACTGGAGTTTCTAAAATACAATTTAGAAAAAGCCGAATTCGAAGTAGTTACCGCTAACAACGGAAAAGAAGCTATTGCATTGGCAGAAAAAACAAATCCGGATCTGATTGTTTTAGATGTGATGATGCCGGAAATGGACGGCGTCGAAGCATGTCAAGAACTTCGACAAATTGAGAAATTAGCACAAACGTTGATTGTTTTTCTTACCGCTCGAGGCGAAGATTATTCACAAATAGCAGGTTTCGGAGCAGGTGCCGACGATTATATTACAAAGCCTATCAGCCCAAAACTTTTTGTCACAAAAATCAATGCTTTGCTTAAACGTTCTCGTTTTGTTGAAAAAAGAGAGCTCAAAACCAAAGACATTGTCATCGACCGTGAGAAGTTTATCGTAATCAAAAACGGCAAAACATTTTCACTGCCGAGGAAAGAATTCCAACTTCTCGAATTGCTGGCTTCTAAACCCGGAAAAGTGTTTACAAGGCACGAGATTTTTAGAGAAGTTTGGGGCGATAATGTGGTTGTCGGTGACAGAACGATCGATGTGCACGTACGAAAAATCCGAGATCGTTTGAACTTAGACACCATAAAAACAGTGAAAGGCATCGGCTATAAATTCGAAGACGAATGACCTTTAAAAAGTACGTCAGCTCTAACCAAATTGCACTGATTGCAGCAACACTGGTTTGCTTGTTTACCGTTGGCTTGGCTCTTATTCTGAGACATGTGCAGTGGACATGCTGGTTCACAATAATCACCATTGTAGCTCTGTTTCTTTGCTCATATTTGGTATTTCAGTTTCTGCTCAAAAAATTTTTTGAAAACCGCCTTAAAGTTATTTACAAATCCATTTATTCCAAAAAGAAAACACGAGATGATTTTCTGAGAATACACCGTGAACTCGGGCTTTCCGGCGTTGAAGAAGAAGTTCAAAACTGGCTGTTGAAGCAAGAAGTGGCTTTGGAGAAAATGCAAGAGCTCGAAGCCTATCGTAGGGAGTTTTTAGGAAATATCTCACACGAATTAAAAACACCGGTTTTTAATATACAAGGCTATATCTCTACACTTTTAGACGGAGCCATCAACGACTCAAAGGTCAATCGAAACTATTTGGAACGTACCGAAACAAGTCTTGAACGCATGATTTCGATAATCAACGACTTGGATATTATTTCGAAATTCGAAAATAATCAGGTCGTTCCTCACTATTCGGAATTCAATCTCGAAACATTGGTTAAAGAGGTTTTTGATGATTTTGAAATCAAAGCCAAAGAACGAGGTGTTCAGTTTTCGTTCAGAAATAAGACAAAATCCGAGCCGATAGTTTATGCCGACAACCAACAAATCAAACAAGTTATTTCGAACTTGATTGAAAATTCAATTCGCTATCTCGACAAAGATGACCCGTATGCAAAAGTTACCATTTACGATATGCACGAAAAGGTTCTAGTGGAAATTTCCGACAATGGTATTGGTGTTGCGGAAAGCGATTTGTTGCGGATTTTTGAGCGATTTTATCGAACCGACAAAGCACGTTCTCGTGAAAGAGGCGGATCGGGCTTGGGGTTAGCTATTGTGAGGCATATCATCAATGCTCACAATCAAAATATTTCAGTGAGAAGCACACTTGGGGAAGGCACAACATTTGGTTTTACTCTCGATAAGGTAAATTAATGACACACGGGCGTTTCGGCTACGTTCAACGACCGTGTGTTTCGGTGGCAGAGCGAAGCCGAAGCTACCACTACCACTTCTGCACAACACGCCTCGCAGTACCACCTTCAGAGTCTTGCAAAAGTACGTTTGTATTGAACATTTGACCGTTTCGCATATAGGTCAATTCGATGGTTTCTCCCGGGCGAAGTTGTCCGATAATTTCAAAAAAATCGCCACCGGTATTAATAGGTCTTCCATCTATTTTCATCATAATATCGCCAACTCTAAGTCCTGCGACTTCAACAGCACCGCCCTGAGTAATACGTTCGATACGCAACCCGTCGATATAGTTGAAATTATTGCTCGCATTGCTTACTTGGTACATAGGCATAAACAAAAGCCCGAGAAAAGCACGCTGCACTTCCCCAAAGGTGCGTAAATCCTCACTTACTTTTCTCGCTGTATTCACAGGAACAGCAAAAGAATACCCGGAAAATGCCCCGCTTGGTGAGGCGATTGCAGTATTGATACCAATTAATTCCCCGTATAAATTGACCAAGGCACCTCCGCTGTTTCCGCGATTGACAGCTGCATCGGTTTGAATAAACGACTCAATCGGAGGTCCGCCTCCGGCTGCCGCCATGTGTCTCGATATAATAGGTATGTTTCTTGCTTTTGCACTGACAATTCCCGCTGTTACCGTAGAGTTTAGATTAAACGGATTTCCAACAGCAAGCACCCATTGCCCCACCCTAACCTCGTCGGAATTTCCAAACGTCAAATAACTTAAATTTTGTGCATCAACTCTCAACAAAGCAATATCTGTCGAGGGATCTGTTCCTACAATGGTTGCAGGGAGTGTTCTTCGATTGTTAAATGTTATTTCAACCCTTTCAGCACCTTGTATCACATGATTGTTCGTAATGATATACCCGTCCGGCGAAATCACAACCCCTGAGCCAAAGCCCTCTACACGCTGTGGCGAACGTGGTGATCGTGGGGACGGTCGTCCGAAAAAATGCTCAAAAAAACCAAAATAATCATCATAAAATCGAGGTCTAACCAAGAATTCCGATTTAACGTGAACAACCGCATTTATTGAACGCTCTGCGGCATCTTCGAAACTTGGAAAGTTTCCGGGCTGTATAGGTCTGGCTGTTGAAGTTCGGGGTTGCGGATTTTGGGGCAATGCGTGTTGTGCTGTTTTTGCAAAAACCCGCACGGAAAACAGGGATACACTAACGCTGACAAACGTAATAATTAAGCCGAGAAGTAAGATTTTTTTGTTCATAGTGTCGTTGTTTATTTCTATATTATTGCAAAAACCGTTCCAAACCAACAGAAAAAAGCTCATAAAATTTGGTTGGCCAAAATCCGCCATGCCAAATTCAATTAAATTTCGTATCTTTGTAAGTTGAAAACAACGATGAAGAAACAAGAATTTGAAATAATCCTTAAAGCCCTGGAGCCTTCTGACGTTTCGACGCTGTTGAAATGGGAGAACGATCCGAGTATTTGGAATATAAGCGAAACTATAGAACCACTTTCCAAATACAAATTGAACACCTATATCAAGCAAACGCTGACGTTAGATGTGTTCGGACTTCGTCAGTTGCGACTGATGATTCATCGGATTTTCGATTTGGATTTAGACATTACCGAGCCTATCGGAACAATTGATTTGTTTGAATTTGATCCCATTCACAAACATGCAGGAATCGGCATTATGTTGCTCAAAGAGCATCAGAGACAGGGCATTGGCAAGATTGCTCTCGACCAATTTTTGGCATATTGTTTTGAAAAACTACACCTTCATTCCGTGTATGCCAATATCTCGGAAACCAACCTCAACAGTATAAATTTTTTTGAAAATTACGGCTTCAAAAAAGTCGCAGAATATAAGGAATTTCTTTATGAAAACGATCGATTTGTTTCACAACTAACCTATCAATTTATTAACCCGTCATTGCGAACTGCGAAGCAGTGAAGCAATCTACAGAGCAATGGATTGCTTCGCTACGCTCGCAATGACGACCACAATTCATAACCCATAATCATTAACTATTATGATTCGCGTCAGATTTGCCCCAAGTCCCACCGGACCGCTTCACATTGGCGGTGTTCGCACTGCTCTATACAACTATTTTTTCGCTAAACAAAACGGCGGAGACTTTGTGCTTCGCATTGAAGATACCGACAGTTCTCGGTTTGTTCCGGGCTCGGAAGAGTATATCATTGAATCCTTCAAATGGCTTGGCATAAAATTTGATGAAGGTCCGCATGTGGGCGGAAACTACGGTCCTTACCGCCAGTCGGAACGTAGAGAAATATACCGCAAATACGTGGACGAACTCTTGGCAAAAGGCTTGGCATACTACGCTTTCGATACTCCGGAAGAATTAGATGCAATGCGTGCTCGCTTGGAAGCGGAAAAGGCGCCGAGTTTACAATACGACTCGTCAACACGTTTAGCGATGAGAAACTCGCTAACGATGTCTCGCGACGAAGTGAAGTTTCGTTTGGATGGTGGCGAACAATATGTGGTTCGGATTAAAATCGAGCCGAACCAAACTGTGGTTGTAAACGACTTAATTCGTGGAGAAGTGGCTGTAAATTCAAGCCTTTTAGATGACAAAGTGCTTTGGAAATCTGTCGATGGTTTACCAACTTATCACTTGGCAAATATAGTTGACGATCGAAAAATGAAAATTTCACACGTTATTCGTGGTGAAGAATGGCTGCCTTCCGCACCGTTGCACGTGCTGCTTTACCATTATTTGGGTTGGGAAGATACAATGCCGAAATTCGCACACTTACCGCTTTTGCTAAAACCCGATGGAAATGGAAAATTGAGTAAACGTGATGGAGATCGTTTGGGATTTCCTGTATTTCCATTGGAATGGACAGATCCGAAAACACTCGAAACTTCATGCGGATTCCGAGAAATGGGTTATTTTTCGGAAGCCGTAATCAATATCCTTGCACTTTTAGGTTGGAATGACGGAACAGAACAAGAAATTTTTTCGATAAACGAATTAATTGAGAAGTTTTCTCTTGACCGTGTGAGTAAGCATGGAGCAAAATTTGATGTACAAAAAAGTGCATGGTTCAATCATCAATACCTATTGAAATCAAGCACCGAAATGCTCACGGATTTGTTTACTCCATTCATGCATGCCAATGCTGCTGTGCCCATTTTTGAACGAAAAACATTAGAAAAAATCATTGATTTGGTCAAGGAACGTGTCAATTTTGTGCACGAAATTTGGGGACAATCACACTTCTTTTTCATCGCTCCAACAATTTATGACGAAACCGTTGTGAAAAAACGCTGGACACCCGAAACACCTGATATTCTCACAAAATTTGCAGACTTACTGGAAAAAGAATCCGACTTTTCCTCGGAGAACTTGGAAAAAATCACAACAGATTTCATCAAGACCAACAACTACAACATGGGACAAGTCATGAATTGCCTACGACTTTGTTTGGTCGGAGCGGCAATGGGACCTCATCTGAATGATATCATGGCGATTATCGGCAAAAATGAAACCGTGCAACGGATTCGCACGGCAGTCTCAACGATATAACACATTGTAGGGGCAAATAATTATTTGCCCCTACAATTTGCGATTTGCAATTAACCTTGCACCCCCGGGCGGATTCGAACCGCCATCGCCAGAACCGGAATCTGAAATTCTATCCATTGAACTACGGGAGCAAAAGCAGATGCAAAGATACAAAAAAAAATAAACTTTTTTGGTTGTTTCAGCTTTTTTTTGTACTTTTGTGGACTCATATTAAAACCAACTATGTTTTCGGTTCTCATTTCAGTCTATCATAAAGAAAAGCCAGACTTTCTAGAAGCTTCTTTACAAAGTGTTTTCGAACAAACACTTTTACCTAACGAAATAGTAATTGTTAAAGACGGGAAATTGGGCTCTGAGTTAGATGCTATTTTGGATCGTTATCAAGCAAACTATCCCGAAATCATTAAAATCAACAGCCTGCCTGAGAATCTTGGTCTTGGCGTGAGTTTGGCCTATGGACTCGAACGCTGTTCGAATGAATTAGTCGCAAGAATGGATACCGATGATATTAATTTACCGTTTCGTTTCGAGGAACAATACAATATGTTGATGAATCATCCGGAATTAGATTTGGTTGGCTTCAACATTGCCGAGTTTGAATATGATCCGAACATCATTCACTCTTACCGTAAACTACCTGAAAATCCCGATGAAATCTGTAAGTTTGGCAAACGTCGTTGTCCGGTCAATCACCCGACAACTATGTTTCGTCGCTCGAAAGTTTTACAAGTGGGCAATTATAAACGCTTAAAAATCAACAAGGGTATGGAAGATTACTACTTGTGGATGCGTATGCTGAACGAAAAAATGCAATTCCACAACATTCAGAAAGTGGGTGTGCTATGTCGCATTGGAAACGATATGATTAGTCGCAGGCATGGTTTTTTGTACTATCGCTTAGAACTGGATTGCTTCGCAAAAGGCGTCAAAATGGGATATATTTCATGGCTTGATTTTTTTGTGGCGGCTATCTCACGAGGAGTTGTGCATACTGCACCAAAGCCTATGACAAAATGGTTCTACAATCGTTTTTTAAGACAAAAACAAAATGGATAACTTCAATTGGATAGCATTTTTTCAAGTTGTTGCGACAGTTTTGACTTCAGGCATTATCGTCCTGTGGACAATTCCTACCATCAACTATATCGCCAGAACGAAAGGGATCTTGAATGCTCCGGGTGAACGCACTTCACATCGGCATAAAACTCCAAATCTTGCCGGAATTTCCATCTTTATTGGGATGTCTGTCAGTTCTTTACTTTTTATCCACAATGACCTTGACATTTTCAAATACGTGTATTTAGCCTCGATTATCATCTTTTTTACCGGTCTTAAAGATGATATCCTTATTCTTTCTCCTTGGAAAAAACTGCTTGCCCAATTCGTCGTTGCAACCTTAATTGTTATGGCAGATCTTCGTTTTACCCATTTTTTCGGACTTTTTGGTGTTGATGAAGTTGGCGAAATAACATCTTTTATCATAACTATCGTATTCATTGTTGGAATTATCAATGCCGTCAATCTCATTGATGGTATTGATGGACTGGTGGCATCTATCGGAGTTTTGATATTAGGCTGTTTCGGACTCTTTTTCTTTATCAACGGAATTTACGATTGGGCGGTTTATTGTGCCGGTATGATAGGTGCACTAATAGCATTTTTTCAATACAATGTGTTTGGGCTTCGAAACAAAATTTTTATGGGAGATTCAGGCTCTTTATTGCTCGGACTATGTGTTGCCGTTACAACCATTATGTTTTGGGAAGCCAACGCCGACAAAAGCCTTCTGTTGACTTTTATCACTGCTCCTGCTATCACATTGGCAATAATTATTGTTCCAGTGTATGATATGACCCGTGTGTTCGTTTATCGTATCATGCGTGGTTTGTCGCCATTCTCGGCAGATCGGAATCACATTCACCACCGAATTGTTGACATGGGTTTTACACATTTTCAAACATCGTTAATCATTTTAGGGTTCAACGTGCTGATAATCGCTGTTGCTCTCACACTTGGTTTGTTCTTGGGACCACTTTGGATCATAGCAGTTATAGTTGCTTTAGCCTTTGTTTCGGTGTTCGTAATGAACAAAATTTATGAGAAGAAGAAAAGATGATGAAAAGGCGGATAAATTGCTGATTTCAACAATTATTCTTGAATGTCTTTTACGTTAAGTTGAATCGTAACTTTTCCGTTCCACTCGTTTTCTTCGAGTTGATAAGCCACACTAAACGGTTTTCCGCTCTTAGTCAAAACTTCTTGATCGGCTTGTTGAAATGCAATACCGTTTACAGGAAAACTTGGTTTGCTTTGTTGGACTAATGAAAGTTTGAGATGTTTTTGTCCCACTATTTTTGATGCTCCGGTGTCCACAACACCGCGTGTTTCAAATATCGGATTGGGGTTGTTCGTGCCGAACGGTGCAAACTTTTTAAGCTTTTCAAAAAACGCCCGATTAATATCACCAAAATTAAGTTCTGCATCAATTTCTACCCTCGGGATAAGCAAGTTTTCAGATATTTGTGCAGCTGCAACTTGTTCAAATTTTTCAGCAAACGCTTGAAAATTTTCCTCTTTGATGGACAATCCCGCTGCATATTTATGACCACCCCAATGTTCGATTAAGTCGCTACAAGCTTCTATTACAGAGTAAACATCAAAATCCTTAACCGAGCGTGCTGAACCTGTAATCAAATCGCCCGACTTGGTAAATACAATCGTTGGACGGTAATAAAATTCTGTCAAACGTGATGCTACAATACCTATCACACCTTTATGCCACGAAGGGTCGTAAACCACTGTAGTTTTTGCCGATTCGGAAATTTTTCCCGAGTCGAAATGCGCCAAGGCTTCCTCCGTTGCTTTGGCATCAAGAAGCTTGCGCTCTTTGTTATATTCATCAATTTCTTTGGCAAAAATTTCGGAACGTTCAAATGTATCGCTGAGCAAAAGTCGAACGGCATTTTTCCCACTCTCCATGCGACCTGCAGCATTGATACGCGGACCAATCAGAAAGACCAAATCAGAAATGGTCAACTCTCTGTTAAAATACAAATCCGGATTACCTTTATCGCTTTTTACGACGTTCGAATACTTCAAGATTGACTCAAATGCAGGACGCGGTTTGCTGTTAATCTGCTTCAGCCCATAATGTGCCAAAATCCGATTTTCGTCTGTAATTGGCACCACATCCGAAGCAATGCTGACCACAACCATATCCAAGTATTCGTAGATTTCTTCTTCAGGAATATTGTGTGTTTGAGAATATGCTTGAATAATCTTAAAACTAATGCCACACCCCGAAAGATGTTTGTAGGGGTATGGACAATCAGGACGTTTGGGGTCCAAAACGGCATATCCTGCAGGAATAACATCTCCCGAACGGTGATGGTCACCTACAATCACATCAATTCCCAAACTATTGGCAAGATCAATTTCTTTGTTGGCTTTGATGCCGCAATCCAGTGTAATAATTAGCGTAAATCCATGTTTCTTAGCGTACTCAACGGTGGTTTCATTGAGTCCGTAACCATCGCTGTAACGATCCGGAATACGATATTCGATCTGGCGTGTATTCAAATCGCTCATATCTACACCCGGTTGTTTCGACAAAAACGAATACATTACGGCAACCGCCGTTGTTCCGTCAACATCATAATCACCGAAAACCAAGATACGTTCCTTATTCTGTAAAGCCCTGTGGATGCGCTCTACAGCCTTGTCCATATCTTTCATCAAAAATGGGTCGTGAAGTCGCGAAAGCTTAGGATTAAAGAACAAATCAGCCTCTTCAACGGACACAACACCCCTCTGAACCAAAAGATTTGCCAAAGTATGATCTATCTTTAGTTCACTTGCTAATCTGTCAACAATTTCACTATTAACCTGTTCCCGCCTTACCCATTGTTTTTTCATTAAGTTTGTTCTTGTATTAAACCACAAAGATACGAAAAAAAATCGTATCTTTGCAAAAAAAATGACCATGCGTTACAAGAAAATAGAATCCTACGACCCGAAAACGATCAAAAAATTAGCGAAAAATTACGAATCTATTCTTTCGTTGATTGGCGAAGATCCTAATCGCGAAGGGCTGAAGGATTCTCCTGAACGGATCGCACAGGCCATGTTGTTTTTTACACAAGGTTATGAGCAAGACCCTCAAAGAATTATTGAGTCGGCGATGTTTGAAGAAGATTACAAACAAATGGTGGTTGTCAAAGATATTGAAATTTATTCACTTTGCGAACATCATTTGGTTCCGTTTTTCGGAAAAGCACATGTGGCGTATATTCCGAACGGAAAGATTTGTGGTTTGAGTAAAATTCCACGTATTGTCGATGCTTACGCACGGCGTCTACAAGTTCAGGAGCGATTAACGCGTCAGATCAAAGAGTGTTTGGAACAAACTTTGAATCCTCTTGGTGTAGCCGTAGTGATAGAAGCGCAGCATTTGTGCATGTGTATGCGAGGTGTTCAAAAACAGAACTCTATATCTACAACATCGGATTTTTCCGGAGCATTTTTAAAAAATATATCAACACGAGACGAGTTTATGCAACTGATTTCTTCGGATTTAATCAAGAATTAGCCGTCATTCCGACTGAGTGGAGCGATGGAGGAATCTGCTTGCTATTCTAAGTCTTTAATCAATAAACAAAAGTGAAAATTTTCATAGTCGGATACATGTACAGCGGAAAAACAACCGTTGGAAAACAATTGGCAAAAAAATTAAATTGTGATTTTTTGGACACGGATGTACTGTTCGAGACCCAATACCAAACCTCTATTCCGGAGTTTTTTGCAGAGCACGGTGAAGCAGCGTTTCGAGTCGGTGAACGAAAAATTTTGGAAGACCTACAAGCATATCCGAATCCGGTTGTTATTTCGACCGGAGGCGGATTGCCTTGTTTTAACAACAATATGGAATTAATGAAAAAAATGGGCACGGTTATTTATCTACAAGCCTCTGTTGGAGCAGTCTACAGCCGATTTGAAACATCGAAAATTCCACGTCCGCTTTTAGCAGGTTTGTCGAAAGAGGAGGCTATCCAAAAAATAGAGAGTCATTTAGCCGAACGCGAACCTTTTTACAAACAAGCCAATATCACAGTTTCTGCGGAAAGTGTGAGGATTGATTCGCTGTTACAAATCTTAAATCCCCTCCTGCCTCCACCAGCGGGAAAAACCTCAATCCATTAACCATTAATCACTAACCATTAACTAGTCAACTTATGGATTTCAAAAAAGACATTATTCGTTCAGATTTTTCACTGTGGCTTTCGCCGATGGAGGATGTTACAAACCCTCCGTTTCGCAGGATTTGCAAGCGTTTTGGTGCAGATGTTTTGGTTACGGAGTTTGTTAATTCGGATGCGATTGTTCGCAATATCGAAAAAAGTTTGATGAAATTCCAATTTTCTGAAAAGGAAAGTCCTCTTGCCATTCAGATTTACGGAAATACAGAAGATGTTATGATTGAAGCGGCAAAAATTGCAGCAGAAGCAAAACCCGATTTTATTGATATCAACTGGGGCTGTCCCGTGAAAAAAATCGCCGGTCGCGGTGCAGGTTCGGGAATTTTAAAAGATGTTCCAAAAATGATTCGCATTACCGAAGGTATCGTGAAAGCCGTGAATCTGCCCGTTACCGTGAAAACGCGTTTGGGTTGGGATCAACAATCAAAAATCATTGCAGATATTGCCGAACAACTACAAGATACAGGTATTGCCGGATTGAGCATTCACGGACGAACACGGTGCCAACTCTACACCGGCGAAGCAGATTGGACGCTGATAGGTGAAGTAAAAAACAATCCGCGAATACACATTCCGATTTTCGGAAACGGTGATGTGAAAACGCCGGAAGATGCATTGGAAATGAAAAATAAATACGGTGTAGATGGCATTTTAATTGGACGTGCAACCATCGGACATCCTTGGATATTTAGAGAAATCAAACATTTTTTCGAAACCGGTGAACACCTTCCACCACCTACGATTGAAGAACGTGTAGATGTTTGTCGCGAACATCTTTTGGCATGCATCGAATGGAAAGGGGAGGGCAAAGCCATTGGCGAAATGAGAAAGCATTACAGCACCTATTTTCGAGCCATTCCGCATTTCAAACCCCTGCGAATCGACCTCTTGCAAGCCAAAGAATTGGAGCACATATTAGAATTATTTGAGAAAATTCGAGCCTTCTCATCATAAAATTTTCAATTTTTTCATATCTTCGCAACATGAACCCACCTCGTACCTCGCACCCCGTACTTCGTACCATTGAGATTATGTCGCCGGTCGGCAGCTATGAATCGCTGTACGCTGCTATACAAGGCGGTGCTGACTCGGTGTATTTCGGTGTTGGACAACTGAATATGCGTTCGCGTTCAGCGAATAATTTTGATTTGTCTGATCTTTGTAAAATTGCTGAAATCTGCAAAGAACATGGCATTCGTTCGTATTTAACCTTGAACACGATTGTTTACGACCACGAACTGCAAGTGATGAAAGATATTCTGAACACAGCAAAAACAGCGGGCGTTTCGGCAGTTATCGCATCGGATTTGGCGGTGATGATGTATGCACGTTCGATAGATTTTCCGGTGCATATTTCGACACAATGCAACATCACAAACATTGAGGCTGTGCGGTTTTTTGCACAATTTGCCGATGTTATGGTTACGGCACGAGAGTTGAAATTAGACCAAGTTGCAACCATTATTCAACAAATTTCGGAAGAGCAAATCAAAGGTCCTTCGGGGCGTTTGGTGGAAATTGAAGTGTTTGCTCACGGTGCGTTGTGTATGGCGGTTTCGGGAAAATGTTATTTGAGTTTGGATAACTATAATGCATCCGCCAATCGGGGTGCGTGCCTGCAAGTTTGTCGGCGTCCGTACAAAATTACGGACACAGACGGCGGTACAGAATTGGCGGTTGACAATGCCTATATTTTATCGCCAAAAGACCTGAAAACATTAGACTTTTTAGATAAAATCATAAACGCCGGCGTAAAAGTTTTGAAAATCGAAGGACGTGGACGTTCGGCGGATTATGTAAAAACCGTTACACGAATTTACAAAGAAGCATCCCTCGCAATTTTAGAAAACACGTTTACAAAAGAACGTTTGGACGTTTGGAACGAACAACTGAAAACCGTTTACAACCGTGGCTTTTGGGACGGCTACTATTTGGGACAAACCTTTGGTGAATGGACAGAAGACTACGGCTCGCAGGCAACCAAACGCAAAGTTTATGTCGGAAAAGTAACCAACTATTTCAAAGAAATAAACGTTGCCGAAATAAAAATCGAAACGCAAAACATTTCTGTTGGCGACGAAATGTTGATTATGGGCGAAACCACAGGTGTTTACGAAGATGTGATTTCCGAGATTCGTGTGGACTTACAACCCGTTCAAACTGCCGAAAAAGGTGTGTTTTGTTCCATCGCAACACGGGAATTGGTTCGGCGTGGGGATAAGGTTTATCGGTGGGATGATTAATTTTTGCAACCAAATGGTTGAGTATTTACGTCTAATGGCAAAATCAAAATCAATTATTCACCACTTAAAAATTTAAAACTATGTTACCTTTTGATTTAGAATCTATTTTAGGAATTATTGGAGTATTTGTTTGTATTCCTGCAATGGTTGTTTTAATTGTGTGGTTTGTCAACCGCAGAAAAGGTCGAGGCGACAAGATTCGTGCAGAATTAATGGCAAAAGCCATTGAAAATGGACAAATGTTGCCCGAAAACTTTTTCGACAGACCGAAAAAGAAACACGACTACTTAAGTGCCGGAATTATCAACATTGCATTCGGATTAGCACTTTCGCTGATTTTATGGTTGATTGTTGATATGCAAAACATTTGGGCGGTTGGACTTATTAATGTTTTCGTTGGAGTAGCCCTTTTGATTGTTCATTTTCTCGAAAAGAAAAAGCAAACCGAAGAAAATGCAAAATGATGCATGGCTTGTATCACGCAGTGCGTTGTTGGGCGATCGGAAAGCATTTTCACAATTAGTGGAAACTTACCAGTCGCCCATCAGGCGTTTCTTCTTCAACCTGACCGGCGGAAACGAAGAATTGAGCAAAGATTTGGCACAAGATACTTTTGTGAAGGCTTGGCTGAATATCGGCTCGTTTCGTGCCACCGCAAAATTTTCGACTTGGCTTTTTCGAATTGCATACAACACATTTTACGACTATGCACGTGCGAAAAAATTAGCACGGACGTCCACCCCCCTGCCCCCCGCGCGGGGGATTAAGGGGGTGGGAATTGATGCTGACAGCAAAGGTATGTCAGAGGTAGATTTCAATATGGATTTTTTACAGGCACTAAAAATCCTCAAAGAAGACGAATGCACAGCCATGTTATTATTTTACATGGAAGATCAAACCATAGAAAAAATCTCAAAAATCATGAACTGCCCGACAGGTACGGTTAAATCGCACCTGTCCCGAGGGAAAGAAAAAATCGCTAAATACTTTTCAAGATGAACGACAAAGACTTAAAAAAACTATTCACTTCTCACAAGGTTGATATTGTCGACGAGGGTTTTTCGGAGCGTGTAGTTCAACGACTGCCTCAACGAAGAAACATTTTGTCGCAAGTGATTATGATAACATTCATCTTCATCGGATTTGTGCTGGTATTTGTTTTACAGGGTTTTGCCCCGATATTTGAGCAAATTAATCAATTGGCGGGCTCGGTTCAGCAACTGGAGATTTCCTCAATAATGGCTATTGCGGGCTCTTTGATTATTTGGACTTTCTTGCTTGGTACGGTTGGATTTTCTGTGGCTTCTGTAAGTGACTAATTAAAAAATTTAACACTTTTTAAGTTTTTTATTCGGATTTTTTGACGTAACTTTGTGGCAGATAAAATAAATTTGCAAATTAGTAATATATTTATTATCTTTGTAGCCTCAAATGGTCTTAAATGTATTGCTGTTTTCATCCCATGATATATGAAATATAGTGAACTAATAAGACTTTTGAAACAAAACGGATGGGTTGTTGTCAGTCAAAAAGGAAGTCATCTAAAAATGCGACATCCCAAACATGAAAATAGTTTAATTGTACCAAATCACGGTGCAAAAGAAGCAGGAACAGGCATAGCGCATGCCATATTAAAACAAGGAAAAGTCAAATGAAAACCATTACAGTAACATTAGAGTGGACGAACGACGGATACGGGGTTTGGTTTGAGGAATTTCCCGGTATATTCTCGTTTGGGGAAACAGTTGAAGAGGCAAAACTTCAAGCAAAAGAAGCAATTCAATTGGCATTTGAAGATCACAAAAAACCACCAAAATGGCTCACAAACGGTTATGAAATTGCTGTAAAATTTGATGTTCCCGCTTTGCTCAAGCACTATCAACATATTTTTACCAAGCGAGGACTGTCGAAAATAACCGGCGTTAATGAGAGTTTGCTCAGTCAATATGCCGGTGGCTTGAAACGCCCTCGTAAACAGCAAGTGCATCGCATAGAAGCTGGTTTAAAACTATTAAGCAAAGAGTTGTCGGAGATTTCTCTAACTTAACAACTTTACACCTAATAAACAAACGAACTACCCCCTAAAAATTCTCGCAAAATCGAGGTTGGCGGAATTTCCCTGTCGCTCATCGGCTGAAAATATGCGAGAAATTTCAACAAGGTTTTTGCATCGTTAAACGCTTGGGATGTTTCCGGAACGGCACGTAAAATAGGCTCTGCAAACGTTTTCAAAACCGACAATTCAAAAATCAATGCCGAATTAAACATAACATCCGCTTTCTCTTGAAACGGAAAAATGTTTTTTTCCTCGCCACGGCGAACGCTGTTCCAACGGTTAATCGTGTCTTCTGCAGAATAACCTCGAGTTCTGTAATCGCGGACAATCCTACGAAGCAGGCGATTGTCGGCAGTTGGAATCGGGTTGTGTGCATCAATCGAAATCGGGGTCAATGCCGACACATAAATTCTGTATTTTAACTCATCTGAGATACGTTCTGTGAGTTTGGGCGTATTGCCGTGAATGCCTTCCATCACAAGGATAGAGCCTTTTTTGAGTTGCAACGTATTGCCACGAAACTCGCGCTGTCCGGTGTAAAAATTAAATGTAGGAGGTTTAATTTCTTTGCCGTCAAGCAGTTCAATCAATTGTTCGTTGAAAAAATCCACATCCAAAGCACCGATGGTCTCAAAGTCGTATTCGCCGTTTTCGTCCCGTGGCGTGTCTTCACGATTTTTGAAATAATTATCGAGTTCAACCACTACAGGTTTCAGACCAACCACTTGCAACTGAATGCTCAAACGCTTGCTAAATGTGGTCTTTCCGGATGATGACGGCCCACTGATCAACACCATTTTTGTGTCGTTTCGCTTAAAAATTTCATCTGCAATTTGAGCGATGTTTTTTTCTTGTAACGCTTCTGTGATTTTAATCAAATCTCCGTCAGTTTGCTGTTTTACACGTTGATTCAAATCTCCGATATAGTGCAGATCCAGAACATCTAACCACTCCTTGTATCGTCTGAAAACCTTGAATAATTTGGAATCGGGTTCGACTTTAGCACCTAATCCGGACGGAGTTGTAAAGGGTGTTTTCATCAAAAAACCATTGCCGTAAAATTCAAATTCCAAAGGAGGCAAATACCCGGTTGAGGGCAATAAATAACCATAAAAATAATTCACTTCATCATCTAAAAAATACACGGACGTAAAAAAACTGTGGCGTGTTTCGAGACTATTTATTTTGTCGAACAACCGATGTTTTTTGAAGAGTTCGATAGCCTCTTCCGTGTGAACTTCTTGACGGCGAAACAGCAGATTAGCCTTGATTATTTCACGTGTTCTAACTTCCAACGCACGTGCCATATCTTGACTGATTGCAAACGGCAGATTGTCGATTTCGCAATACACACCGCCCGGAAGCGTATGCTCCACACGCAAATTAGCCTCCGGAAATAGGTCTCGAACCGCCTTATACAACACAAAAATCGCCGACCGCTGACCCATACGTTTTGTCAGAGGATGTTTAAAATCAATAAATTCGACAATTTTTGGTTTATAAACTTCGTAGTCCAATTCCCGCAATTTATTATTGACAACGCAGGCTACAGCCTCTTCGCCAAGTGGACTTCCAAAGGCTTCGTGAAGTTGTTGAAGATTTATTCCTTTTGGAAAAGACTTGGTTTCGTTAGTGTTTTTGCAGGTGATGTCGATCATTGTGCATTCTTTTTTCGACAAAGATACAAAAAGTTTTGAGAACTGTCGTTTTTTTCGTATCTTTGTGGTCAAGTTTCAATAAAATCTCAAGTTAAAAACCCATAAAAATTAAAAATCATGGCAAAAGTAGCAATCAATGGTTTTGGTCGTATCGGACGACTTACTTATCGTTTTCTTTTAGACAAAAAAGGTGTTGAAGTTGTCGCTATCAACGACCTTACAGATGCCAAAACATTGGCACATTTATTTAAATACGATTCTATTCACGGAAGATTTCCGGGTACGGTTGACGTGGATGGCGACAGCATCGTAATTAACGGAAAATCTATCAAGATTTATGCTGAAAGAGATCCCGAAAATTTGCCTTGGGCAGAACTTGGCGTAGATATCGTAGTTGAAGCGACAGGCGTTTTCCGTGATCGTGAAAAAATGGGCAAACATATCAAAGCCGGTGCGAAAAAAGTTGTTTTAACTGTTCCTGCCGACAAAGCCGAAGATGTTGATGCTACTGTAGTTTTAGGAGTTAATGACCATGTTATTACAAAAGATTTGCAATTCATTTCAAATGCGTCTTGCACCACAAATTGCTTGGCTCCGTTTGCCAAAGTTTTGAATGATAAATTCGGTATTAAGCGTGGTTTGATGAACACCATTCACTCATATACCAACGACCAAATTATTTTGGATGCTCCGCATAAGGATCTTCGTCGTGCACGTGCCGCTGCAATGTCGATTATCCCAACCAGCACGGGTGCTGCGAAAGCCGTAGGTTTGGTAATTCCGGAATTGAAAGGGAAATTAGATGGCTTTGCCATGCGTGTTCCTACTCCGGACGGCTCTGTTGTGGATTTGACATGCGAATTGGAAAAGCCTGCAACTGCTGAGGAAATCAATGCTGCATTCAAAGAGGCTGCAAACGGCCCAATGAAAGGTATTTTACAATATATGGAAGACCCAATTGTCAGCGTAGATGTTATCGGAAACCCACACTCTTCTATAGTTGATGCCGCTTTGACCAAAGTAATGGACGGCAATTTTGTAAAAGTTGTATCTTGGTACGACAACGAAGCCGGATATTCGCAACGTGTTGTGGATTTAGTTATGAAATTGGTGTAAATACTGTAGGGGCGTATTGCATACGCCCTATTGCCAATATTTATGGGGCGTATGCAATACGCCCCTACATTTACCCAAAATGCCTTTACTAAACGAAATATCTTTTCCGACGGATTTGCGAAAGTTGCAAAAAAAACAACTTTCACAGATTTGTGACGAGTTGCGAAGTTTTATTATTGAAGAAGCATCACACAATCCCGGACATTTAGGTTCAGGATTGGGAGTTGTAGAGTTGACAGTTGCGTTACATTATGTATTCAACACACCATACGATAAAATCGTTTGGGACGTCGGACACCAAGCCTACCCGCATAAAATTCTGACAGGACGTAAAGAACGTTTTCACACAAACCGAAAATACAAAGGCATTAGCGGATTTCCAAAGATGAGCGAGAGCGAATACGATGCGTTCGGTACAGGACACTCGTCAACTTCAATATCCGCAACCTTAGGAATGGCGGTAGCTTCGGCACTTCAAAGCGAAACCGACCGACAGCATATTGCCGTAATCGGCGACGGATCGCTTACAGGTGGAATGTCGTTCGAAGCCTTGAATCACGCGGGAGTTGAAAGGAGCAATATTTTGGTAATTGTCAATGACAACGGTATTGCGATTGACAAAAATGTTGGTGGTTTGAGTAAGTATTTTACGCAAATTACAAGCTCAAAAACATATAACCGTGTGCGAAACCGAATTTGGAATTTGTTCGGAGGGAATAGCGAATATCATCAAAAATCCAAAAACTACGTTCGTCGTTTTTTCGCTGCTATCAAAGCTTTGTTGTTTAGAAAAGGCAATCTTTTCGAGAGTTTAGGCTTTCGATACTTTGGTCCAATTGACGGGAATGATGTAGAAAGCTTGGTCAAAACATTGAAAGATTTGAAAGAGATTAATGGTCCAAAAGTTTTACACATTGCTACAAAAAAAGGAAAGGGTTTGAGTAAAGCGGAAAATGATCCAACGCTGTATCATGCACCAGGTACGTTCGATTGCGAAACAGGCGAAATCAAAACCATTTCTACAGAGCAAATACCGCCCAAATTTCAAGATGTTTTTGGTCTGACTTTGGTTGAATTGGCTGAAAAAAATCCGAAAATTGTCGGCATCACGCCCGCCATGCTAACCGGTAGCTCAATGACTTTTTTGCAAAAACATTTTCCCGAACGCACATTCGATGTGGGTATTGCCGAACAACACGCTGTAACGTTTTCGGCGGGATTGGCAACACAAGGTTTAGTTCCGTTTTGCAACATTTACTCATCGTTTATGCAGCGTGCATTGGATCAAGTTATCCACGATGTTGCGTTGCAAAATTTGCCTGTGATTTTTTGTTTAGACCGTGCAGGATTAGTAGGAGAGGATGGCGCAACACACCACGGATTTTTCGATTTGGCTCTGTTTCGCTGCATTCCGAATGTTATCATCGCATCACCCTTGAATGAAATAGACCTGCGTAACTTGATGTTTACCGCACAAAGTACCAAACAGCCCTTTGTAATCCGCTATCCACGCGGAAGAGGAACAATCGCTGACTGGAAAAAAGCGATGCAGCCGATAGAAATTGGCAAAGGTGTTTGCTTGAAACAAGGCGAAAATATGGCAATTGTATCAATCGGTGCAATTGGCCAAAACGCTCTGAAAGCCGTAGATGTTCTCGAAAAAACAGGGCAAAAAATTTCGGTTTACGATATGCGTTTTTTAGCTCCTTTGGACGAAATTTTACTTCACGAAATTTTCAAATCACACGAACGTATCATTACACTTGAGGACGGCGTGATTGAAGGTGGTTTGGGAAGTGCCGTTATGGAATTTGCCGTGAAAAACAACTATCACATTCCTGTCGAACGCTTGGGTATTCCTCGTCGATTTGTTGAGCAAGGTACAATCGAAGAATTACAGGCGGAATGCAAGTTTGATGTTGATTCGATTGTGAAAAAAATAGGTGCGAGGTGCGAAGTTTGATTTTTCAGAAACGATACCCAATTCCCAACTCCAAAAAACCTCTCGCTCCAATACCTAAATTAAAGTTGAGCGTGAAATTTTGTATGTTTCCTTGAAGTCCGAATACCGAAAGGTGAAAGGCTGAAGTCACCCCGCCTTGAGCAGGAATGACATCGCCAAACCGCCCTACATTTTGGTGCAAATACCTTATTCCAAACCCAATTCCGGAGGATAAAGTAGTCGACCCATCTCTAGATGTAAACCAATTAGCCCGCACCTCGGGCATGATTAGAAAATGATGAAAACGTTCGGTAAAATGATGTGGTGAGTGAGCATCAACATACAAATCCCATTTTCGCCAAACCTGCTGATAAGATAAGTTTATCATCAAAACAATTTGTTCATGGACATGTCGTCCGTAAGCCAACGAAAATATTCCCGAATTTTCATAACGATAATAAACTGCTCTGATTCCGTATTTGCCATGTATCACACTGAATCTATTGTTATCGGTAGAGTTGTCCAAAAAAGGTGCAATTAAAATAAGTGCCGGATTATAAGAAAACGTAACGATGTTTTTCCTCATACTTAGGGATGTTGTTTGTTCTGTTGCTTGTGCAAATAGAACACAACTTCCAAAAGTAATCAGTACTGACAATATGGCTTGTTTCATTTTTTGTAGTTTTTATTGCAATGTTTGCTTAATCCAAACATCAAAACGTCCTCTTCGTACCTCAATTTTTCTGTTCGGAATACGTTCGCGAGTATGCCTATCGTAACCATCGGCGTCAAATGCAAATGTTCCTGAAGCAATACTGTCGAATCTTGTAAAATGTATACTCGAAACATTCCGAGCCACGTACATATCATTTCTGTTCCCATGCCAAAAGAACACCGAATCAATTACATTTTGTCCCATTTGAGGTTGAGATATAAAAAAGTGAAACGTATGATCGAATGCCATGTGAGCCACAAGCACAAAACGTCCGCATGTATCTTGTTTCATGACAGGAGGTCTTCCAGGAACAGAAAAAGGTCCGGGTCCAACCCAACCCCATCTTCTGCCTTCTTGAGTAACCAATTCCCCATTTATCAAACACGCAAACACACCAAGCCCTTCTTGAGTTTCCTCTGGAAATACCGGCGGTTCTTCTCGGCAACTCAATAGTATGAAAAAGCCAAAAAGCCCGATTAAAAATGTTCTTGCTTTCATAAATTTTGTTGTTTTGCTGTACAAAGGTACAAAGTATTTTTGAAATAACCAAATGACAGCACAAAAAAAGGGCGTACTTGATACGCCCTTACAAATCAGAAAAATGACTATTTTTGCTCAGGATTCTTCCCCGGCGAAGCAATAGAGCCACGCATAGTAGTATCTGCTTGAATGTTTTGGAATTTGAAATAATCCATAACCCCCATGTTTCCGCTTCTAAAGGCTTCTGCCATTGCACGCGGTACTTCGGCTTCGGCTTCGATAACCTTCGCACGAGCATCTTGGGCTTTTGCCTTAAATTCTTGCTCGGCGGCAACAGCCATTGCTCTACGCTCTTCGGCTTTCGCTTGAGCAATTTTTTTGTCTGCTTCTGCTTGATCCATTTGAAGTTGTGCACCGATATTTTTTCCTACCGTGATATCTGCAATATCAATCGACAAAATTTCAAATGCCGTACCGGAGTCCAAACCTTTGGAAAGTACAACTTTTGAAATCGAATCAGGATTTTCTAACACTTCTTTGTGCGAACCCGCAGAACCAACTGAAGATACAATACCTTCACCAACACGAGCCAAAATCGTTTCTTCGCCTGCACCCCCAACCAATTGCTTGATATTTGTACGAACGGTTACACGAGCGATAGATTTCAATTCAATACCATCTTTCGCTACGGCAGAAATTTCTTTTGTGGTGATTACTTTCGGGTTTACCGACATTTGAACGGCTTCAAGAACATCACGACCTGCCAAGTCAATAGCAGTAGCAGTTTTGAAGTCCAAGCCTAAATTGGCTTTATCTGCGGAAATCAGTGAGTTTACAACCGAATTGAGACGTCCGCCTGCCAAATAGTGAGCCTCCATTTCGTTGCGATTCAACTCCAATCCCGCTTTGCGAGAGGCAATCAAATTGCGAACGATAATTTCAGGCGAAACTTTTCTCCAACGCATCAAAATGAGTTGAATCAACGGAATTCTTACTCCGGAAACAAAGGCATTTACCCATAGTCCGACCGGAACAAAGAAAAACAATAGCCAAAGGACAAAAATACTTCCAAAGGCGATAACAAGAATCAATCCGATATTGATATCGGGCACTTGTTGATGAGCTTGTAGTAGAATAGAATTAAACATAAGTTGAAATTTTGGTTTCTGCAAAGATACAAAAAAAAAACGAGAAAACTCAAAAAGTGTTAAAATGTTGTGTTAAATTTGTGTAATTGATTTATTTTTTGTACTTTTGCAATATGGATAATAAATATACCCACACATTCCAAAATATCATTCCTATTGTTTTCGCTACTGACGACAACTATTTTCCTTATATGGCAGTGAGTATTCAGTCTGTGATGGAAAATGCAGATCCTGAACAAACTTTCAAAATTTATGTTTTGTGCCAAAACCTATCAGAAAATTACAGGCAATTGCTACAAAAACAAATTGAAGCCTATCGAAATTTTTCGATAGAATATGTTGATGTTTCAAAGCATTTTGAAAACTTATCGATTCGAAATCTGCGATACACTGTCAACTCTCTTTTTCGTTTGATAATTCCGTATATTTTTACAACATATAAGCACGTGACATGGCTTGATGTTGATACGATATGTTTGACCAACATTGCAGATTTTTATCATAACACCGACGAAGGTAGCATGCTAAAATGCGTGAAAGATATTGGGGTTCTTGCGGTAATTCGAAGCCATGCGAAAAAAGTAGGTCTAAGCAATTATCAAAAATATTTCAGTGCAGGCGTACTTGTTTTCAATACGGAATTGTTTCGAAACAATGTCAAATTTGAAGACATGATGCTGCTTGAAGGGCAACGGGATTTACCATTTGCCGATCAAGAAATTTTGAATATCGTTTGTGAAAATAAGGTGCAATACGCTTCGATGGATTGGAATGTGATGTGTGGTAAATGTGAAGCCTACAAAAATCCAAAAATAATTCACTACGTGTGGGACAAACCTTGGAAAAGTTTTTTCAAAACCAAACGCGGAAAATATTTTTGGAACTATGCCAAAAAAACACCGTTTTACGATATCGTTGTTCAACAATCAAAGAAAAAAAACTTGAAAGATGTCGTAACTTTGATGAAATTCTTGGTGGTTACGTTTTTTGCAAAACTTTTGAGGAAAAATATAGAATCCGATAACTAAAAAAGTAATACGTCGAATGTTAAATTCTGTTAGACAAAAGCCAATCGTCCAGAGATTAAGCTACGCCCTGAAGGGATACGTGGACATGGATAAAGATTTTTTTCCGTTGTATGAAGTGTGTAGACCTTACACGATGACTTCAATAGAACGTATGTACGCACTTTATCAAGCTGTAAAGCATGTTGTTCAAAACAATATTGAAGGTGATTTTGTAGAATGTGGTGTTTGGAAAGGTGGAAGCGCCATGTTAATTGCCGCTACGCTTGATCAACTGAGATGTTACGATAAGAAAGTATATTTGTACGATACGTTTGAGGGCATGAGCGAACCTTCGGAGAAAGATAAAAATTATGCAGGAGTTGATGCAAAAAAACAACTGACAAACCAAAAAAACAATAAAGAAAACAGTTTAATTTGGGCATATTGTTCGATTGGACACGTCAAGCAAAATTTTTCCAAAATCAACTATCCGATCGAGAATGTGTTTTTTGTAAAAGGAAAAGTTGAAGATACAATTCATGTCGACAGCCACAAAAAAGTCAGTCTTTTAAGGTTAGACACAGATTGGTATGAATCCACTTATCATGAAATGAAATACTTGTATCCGGTTCTTGAAAAGGGTGGTGTAATTATCATCGATGACTACGGACATTGGCAAGGAGCAAGAGAGGCGATAGACCAGTATATGCAAGAAAATAACGTGAGTTTATTGCTCAACCGTATAGATTACACTGGACGTATCGCCATTAAAAGTTAGGTTCTTTATGAAAAAAAACACCAAATCAACTATGCAGATTTGCAAAAATCTCGATATGTCGGGAAAGGTTAGCGTGTTTGTTCCTACGAGCGAAGAAACGGCAATACTAGAAAAACTTAACGGTGCCGACGAATACTCAAAATTGTCAGAAATGTCTGTTGAGGAACGACAGTTTTTGAATGGTTTGATTTTGCGAAATAAGCCTAAAAAGTTATTGGAGTTAGGTGTAAGTTCGGGCGGGTCGTCAGTTATCATGCTAAATGCAATAAAAGAATTGTCGGACACAAAACTATATTCCATAGAGTATCTGCCGTATTGGTACAAAAACAAAAACAAAAAAGTAGGATTCGTTGTAGAAAATTACCCTGTGTTGAAAAATCAATGGAAATTGTTTACCGGAGGTTTGGCGTTGAATTTTATGGATGAAATTGGAAGTGATATAGATTTTTGTCTGATTGATACGATGCATACCAATCCTGGAGAAATTTTAGATTTTTTAATGGTTTTGCCTTATCTGAAAGACGGAGCTATCGTTGTGTTTCACGATACCAATCTACAAACTGCAGGCAAAATGTTTCAATGGCATTTTACCAATAATTTACTGATGAGTTCTATCGTTGGAAACAAAATTCTACAAGGAAATTTTGATGCAAAAACAGCTTGGTCAAAAGTTGCTTTTCCAAATATTGGAGTAGTAGAAATTAGTCAGGAAACCAGACAGCATTTGTACAGTATTTTTAATTTGTTGACTCTGCAATGGTACTATCTACCAAGCGAAACTGAACAATTGGCTATGCTAAAATTTTTCGAAAAACACTACAGCCTTTATTTTGTAAATTATCTCGAACAGGTTTTTGATTATCACAACAAAAATTTCCACAAACACCATGGGATAAGACACAAATTGAAAGAAACAGCAAAAAAAATACCTTTTGCATGGACAGTAATGGATAAACTATACGGCTCGCAGAGCAATAAATGAGAAACTTATGAAAGCAGTCATCGTCATACCTTGCTACAACGAAGAAAAACGTTTGCCTCTTGATAAATTCAAAGAATTTGTCGAAACACATTCGGATTGCTCTTTACTATTTGTGAATGATGGAAGCAAAGATAATACACTTGCTGTTTTGAATGATTTTGAGAAAGAACATGAAAGAATAGGTGTGTTGAATTTACCTAAAAATTCCGGCAAAGCGGAAGCCGTGCGACAAGGAATGCTTCACGCCATAAAGACCAATCCGGACTTCGTTGCTTTCTATGATGCAGATATGGCAACGCCTGCGGAAGATTTATATGCCATGATAGAATTGATCAATAAAAAACCATATCATGCTGTAGTTGGAAGTCGAATTTTACGACTTGGCGGTAATATCGATCGAGCATTTATGCGTGGAATCGCAAGTAGGGTGTTTGCCAACGTTGCATCACGGACATTGCAAGATTTGAGAATTTACGACACGCAATGTGGTGCAAAAATTTTTCGCACATCGGTAGCAGAGCTAATCTTTGAACAGCCGTTTATAACAAACTGGATTTTTGATGTTGAACTTTTTGCCCGAATGATTAGGCAGTACGGAATAGATGCAATGTACGAAAAAGTTTATGAATATCCTTTGTCTGCATGGCGAGATGTGCATGGATCGAAAGTCAAAAAAATGGACTTCGTTCGACAAATTTCGGATATGTATAAAATAAAAAAACACTACAAATTAAACTCTCGCTATGAAAAATAAAATTATAGATTGGTTCAAAGTCGACCGTATTCGTGCTGCTTTTGTAATTATCGCCATGTTCATGGCTGTTGCACTGCCAATAATGTCGGGAGATGCTGGAATGTCTGGCGATGAACATTTTCACTTTCAGCAGGCAGAAAATGTTATAAACTTTTATAGATCATTTGGGAGAGATACCTCGGCGGTTGTTGGTGCAGGGACAGGAATCGTTGAAGGGTTTATTCAACAATACGGTCAGTTGCCCGATAATATTTCATTTTTAATTGCTGATATTTTCAACATTGAAGATATCTTAATTACAAGACGTTTTGTGAACTCTATTTTTGGCTGGTTGGGAATACTGTTTGCAGGATTGCTCGCTTTTAGAATAAGCAAAAGTTGGTGGGCAGCTATTCTTACAGCAACGTTGCTGTTTTTGTCGCCACGTTATCTCGGACACTCGTTCAACAACCTCAAAGATATTCCCTTTGCAGCCATGATGATGATGGGAACTTATTATCTGACTCGTTTCTTTCAAACATTTCCAAAGCCTCCAAAAAAAGTTCTTATTATGCTTGCTGTCAGTATAGGATTAGCGTTGGCTATACGTGTGGGCGGATTGTTACTTATTGCTTATTTTGGCTTATTTGGCATCATTTTTTTCTTGAGTAAATGTTTGGAAGCATGGAGGCAAAGCAAAAAAAATAAAAAACTTGCCGCTGAACAGAAAAAGATTATATCTGCAACTTTCGTCAAATTGCTCAAGCTTGGACTAATCGTTACTTTGGCGGGATATGCACTTGGCGTTTTCTTGTGGCCTTACGCATTGGTTTCTCCGATATCAAATGTGGCATCGACTTTTGCAACCATGTCGGAATTTGGTGCTGCGATCAGGCAAAATTTTGGGGGCGTAATGATTTGGTCAGACCTCTTGCCTTGGTATTATATTCCGAAATTTATTTTGATAACTGTTCCGATCGCAGTACTCATCGGATTGGCTTTGTTTTTTGTGTTGCTTTGGAAAAACAAACAAAGTTATTTTTGGTATTTCATCGTGTTTTTTGCGTTTTTCTTTCCGATATTTTGGTTGGTATACACTGGAGCGAACGTTTACGGGGGCTGGCGACATGCGTTGTTTGTCTATCCGCCGATGGTTGTTATGGCTGGACTGGGTTTTAACGCTTTGATTGACTTTGGGAAACGACACTATCAAAAAATTCTTCTGACTATACTTCCATTCGCATTGCTTATTCCGCCAGCGGTATTTATCGTAAAAAATCATCCGTATCAATATGTGTTTTTCAACAGAATTGTCGGTGGTGTGCCGGGTGCTTTCGGTTTTTTTGAATTAGACTATTACTATCATTCTACACGTGAAGCATCGGAATGGGTTATTGCAAATGCACAAAAAACGGGACTTGAAACTACCGATAGAATTCGAGTTGCGACTTGGCATCCTCCTTCTGTTGCTTATTTTCTCAGACATGATACAGCAAAGTTTGAGACCGTTTTTTCTCGCTGGGCAGAGCGTGGAAACAACGATTGGGATTATGCCATTTTTACCATTACCGGAATGAGTCCCGATATGCTTAGATCAGATATGTTTCCGCCGACAAACACCGTACATCAAATCAAAGTTTCGGGCGTTCCGATTGCGATTATTCTCAAACGTACGGATAAATCCGACTATTTTGGAAATATCCAAAGGCAACAAGGTAATTTAGATTCAGCTCTTGTACTTTTGAAAAACTCGTTGGCATTAGTGCCGTCGAGTGAAGCTGTAATTTTGAATATTGTACAAATTTATTTGCAAAAAAATCAGAACGATTCGGCAATTTTGTATCTTGACAAACTCTTGGCTTTTGATCCAAGAAACGAAATCGCAAACTATCTTAAGGCACATGCTTTGCTACGTCAAAATCGCTTAGATGAAGCACAAAGATACTTGCAAGTCATCGTCAATCACAATCCTAGAAACGAAAATGCACCTTGGCTTTCAGCTCGTATTCATGCACAGCAAAGCAACTTAATTTTGATGGAACGGATGCTTGAACGAGCACTGATTGCCAATGCTAACAGACAACAAGAGGCTTTAGACTTGATGCGTCAAGCATATCAACAAATAGGCATGTCTGAAAACGATGCAACGATGGCATTTCGCCGCATTTGGATTCGTGTGTTAGAAGAATTAGGTTTTACGGCAGAAGCCCGTCAGCTCAGAAATCAACGCTAACCGTCATTCCCGCGAAGGCGGGAATCTCCCAGGATCAAGGGGATTCCCGCCTTCGCGGGAATGACAATCACAAAAACTAAATACCATGAAACCGGAACATTTTATCATGAAAACCCCTGTCGGCAATGTCGCTGCAACGATCAGTTCTTACGGATTGCAAGAATTACAACTAACATCCGAAAATGCAAAGCCTCCAAAAACCCCATTTGGACGGGAAGTTAGAGATCAGCTCAAAGAATATTTTGCGAAAAAACGCACATGTTTTGATGTGACACTGGACTTGCAAGGAACAGATTTTCAGAAAAAAACTTGGAGTGAATTGCAAAAAATCCCTTATGGTTCGATGGCTTCGTATGGCGACATTGCCCAACGCGTTGGGAATTCCAAAGCTGCACGCGCCATAGGTTCTGCAAATCACAACAATCCGGTGGCAATCATTGTTCCTTGCCACCGTGTAGTTGGAGCAAAAGGACATCTTGTCGGTTATGCCGGAGGTTTGGACATGAAAGCGTATTTATTGCAATTGGAAGGTGCGTTGTTGGTATAATTTAATATCGCAACCATTTCCACAATTCCTTGTAACTTACTTTTTTTCCGTACATCAAAATACCAACACGGTAAATTTTAGCGGCAAGCCATGTTGTGAAAACGAATCCTGTTATCAATAGCCCTATTGATAGTGTCAATTCCCATATAGGTACGCCAAAGGGCACACGCATCATCATCACAACCGGCGATGTAAGCGGAACCATCGAAAGCCAAAAGGCTACGGTTCCGTTCGGATCTTGCATGATCATCGGAATAGCAATTATTGCTATAATCAGCGGAACCGTGATCGGCAACATAAATTGTTGCGTATCGGCTTCATTATCTACGGCCGAACCTACTGCCGCAAACAGTGAGGCGTACAACAAATATCCGCCGATAAAATAAATCAAAAACATCAAAATGATAAATACAAAATCAATGTTTCCGGCACCTGCTAATATGTTTTCAAACATTGCTGCTGCTCCTGCTGTCACTTCGGAAGGCACCATCGCTTCGATATCTGTTGCCATTTGCGATGTTTCGGCTTGTGCAAGTGTTGGTGCCATTACAATTCCGGCAACGGTGACAATACCGACCGTTAGAACAATCCATAAGAAAAATTGCGTAAGTCCTACCATCGCAATACCAACGATTTTTCCCATCATAATTTGAAAAGGTTTTACAGACGAAACGATGACTTCGACAATTCGGTTGCTTTTTTCTTCAATTACGCCTTGCATTACTTGTGCACCAAATAAGAACACAAACAAATAAATCAAAAACGCCGTAAAATAACCGATTCCGGTATTCAAACCGGTAGCAAATTCTTCACCTGTGCGGACATTCTGGGCTCTTACATTAATTCGTATCGCTCTGATCGCATTGTATTCCTCGGCTGAAATATGGAAAGTTTCCATTAGCAATTTATTCCGAAAAATATCTTGTAATTGATTTTCTATCGCACTGTGCGTGCCTAATCCGGGCTGTTGCCTGTTATAAAACAATGCAACCGGATTGGGTTGATTTTCGTCGGCTTTTTGGATATGTAATAGCAAATCAAAAGTGCCATTTTTTAGTTGATCTTTTGCATCGTCTATATTTTCAACCCTCGAAAACACAAGATTTCCTCTATCTTCGAGTTGGTTTTCAAAAATGTTCGATTCGTCAACAACGACAATCTTATGCGAATCGGTAGTGATGTTCATCAGCAACATCGGAACAACCAAAAGCGAGGCAAACAAAATCGGACCTAAAATCGTCATGATGATGAATGATTTTTTCTTTACACGAGTTAAATATTCTCGGCGGATTATTAGGGCTATTTTTGATTTCATAGTTGTGTGCTTTTTGATCGTCATTCCCGCGTAGGCGGGAATCCCAATAGCAAAGGGATTGCGGGTCAAGCTCGCAATGACGGTTCTTTTTTTGTGACGGTTTGAATAAATATATCGTTCATTGAAGGCAAAATTTCTTGAATGCCTGTAACTTCAACGTGTTTGGTGATTTCTGTCAGCAAATGACTGATTTTGCTGCCGGTAGGAATTTGAATTTTTGCGTTGTAAAATCCGTGTCCGTGAGGTTTACTTTCCAAAACGGTAAACCCTTGTGGCAAGAGTGGTTTGAGGTCTCTTTCGCTTTCACCTTCGTAAGTCAGGCTGTAGGTATGATTACGATGTTTTCTTTGTATATCTTTCACATTTCCACTCAAAACCACTTGCGATTTGTTGATGAGAGCGATTTCATCGCAAAGTTCTTCAACTGATCCCATGTTGTGTGTTGAAAAAATGATGGTTGTTCCTTTTTCGCGAAGGTTCATCATTTCGGCTTTCAGCAATTCCACATTTACAGGGTCGAATCCGCTAAACGGCTCATCGAAAATCAGCAGTTTTGGCTCGTGCAAAATGGTTACAATGAACTGCACTTTTTGTGCCATTCCTTTCGAAAGTTCTTCCACTTTTTTGTCCCACCATGTTTCCATTCCGAATTTTTCAAACCATTCTTTGAGTTTTGCCATGGCTTGTTTTTCGGTTAAACCTTTGAGTTGTGCGAGGTACATGGCTTGTTCGCCGACTTTCATTTTTTTGTAAAGTCCGCGTTCTTCGGGAAGATAGCCGATTTGTTCGATGTGTTTGGGTTGCAGGCGTTCGCCGTCGAACCAAATTTCGCCTGAATCGGGTGCGATGATTTGGTTGATGTTTCGAATGAGCGTTGTTTTTCCGGCACCGTTCGGACCTAAAAGCCCGAACACACTGCCGTGAGGAACACTAACCGAAACATCATCCAACGCTTTGTGATTGGCGTAAGCCTTGTGGATGTTTTTTGCTTCGAGAATCATATTTGTATAGTATTTTGCATTATTAGTCGATCGAAGTATTTGAAATGTCACAAATTTTGTGAAAAAATCCCTGCAAAGGTACGAAAAAATTTTGTTATGTCAAAAAAAATAACTATCTTTGCATGCTCTAAATGGGGCATTAGCTCAGTTGGCTAGAGTGCTTGACTGGCAGTCAAGAGGTCATCGGTTCGACTCCGATATGCTCCACGTTGAAAATCAAGCCTTTCAGAAAAATTGCTGAAAGGCTTTGTTGTTTTCATTTTTTTTCGTATCTTTGTTGTAGATTTTTTTGAGATATGAAATTTTTGAGATATAGTTTTGTTGCGATTTTTCTGTGTATAACGACAGTGAGTTTTGCACAAAGAGGGCAAAGAGCCTTAGACAGAGCAAATAGGGCATTTGAACTGCAACAGTTTAACCAAGCGGCAACGCTTTATCAACGAGCGTTTACAAGAGTTCGAGGTGACGAACTTAGAAATCAAATCCGTTTTCAAATTGCGGAAAGTTACCGTTTGTCGGGACAAAAAAATCGCACGGCAATAGGGCATTATCGAGGATTGATCCGAGCACGCTATTATGAGATAGAGCCGAGAGTTTTTTTGAGTTTTGCGGAAATCCTTCGTTTTCGTGGCGAGCATGAAGAGGCGATTGAAATGCTTGAACGTTTTTTGGAATTAGTCCCTGGTGACGAGCGTGCCACGCTGCTTCTCGAATCCGCTAGAAATACTGAATACTGGATAAATAATCCAACTCGACATATCGTTGAACCAGTCCGAAGACTCAACTCAAGAGCCAACGATTTTTCTCCGAGATTTTTGGATGACAACGAACGAGCGTTAGTATTCACGTCTTCTCGAGAAGGTGCGACAGGCAGACGAAATGACGATTGGACCGGACAACGATTTACCGATTTGTTTGTCTCAAATCAAAACCAACAAGGCGTTTGGAGTACGCCAAGATTACTGGAGGATGAAGGAAACATCAACACAATTGCGAACGAAGCTGATGCTTTTTTTATCAATAATGGAAATACCGTTTTCTTCACGTATTGTGCAAATGTACGCAGGGCACAAAACGGGTGTAGAATTTATACGTCTAACTTTGACGGGGTGTCATGGAGTGTACCTCGTCATGTAGACTTATCGCCGGACTCCGCAGCAGACTTTGTGCATCCATGGGTGAGTGCAGACGGGCGAGTGATTATTTTTGCATCAAACAAGGAGGGCAGTTTTGGATATTTAGATTTGTGGATGGCGACACGAAGCAGTCCTAACGAGGAGTTTGGACCACCACAAAATTTAGGACCAAATATCAATACTTCCGGTAGGGAAGCGTGGCCATTTCTGAAAGACTCATTACTTTATTTTGCATCGACCGGGCATCCCGGATTGGGTGGCTACGATATGTTTGTGAGCGAGCGAACGGAGGACGGGTGGGGCGTACCGGAAAATTTGGGTGTGCCGATGAATTCAAGTGCAGACGATTTCGGAATTGTATTTGCACGTTGTGGAACTCGTGGTTTTTTCAGTTCAAACCGAAACGAAGGAAGAGCGGCAACTCGTTCGGACGACGACATTTGGAGTTTTGTTTTACCATCAATCAATTTCACAATTTCGGGTGTAGTTCGCGATGACGAAACCATGCAATTGTTAGCCAACGCAATGGTACAAATCATAGGCTCCGACGGACTTTCCGTGCGAGTACTTACAAACAACAGAGGTTTTTTTAGATTTGATGAAACGCAAATCCGACAAGATGTAACTTATCAACTTTCGGTTTCGATGTCAGGCTATTTCGATAATGAAATCATTGTGACCACAGTAGGCTTGAACAATGGTGTTGACTTTGTTCGGGATTTCAGTTTGATGCCGTTGCCAAGGGGAGATGTAATGCTTCCTGAAATTTTGTATGCGGTTGGACGATGGGAGCTGCGAGAGCAATTCCAAGATTCGTTGATGGGTTTGATCGAGCTAATGGAGCAAAATCCGAGATTGGTCGTTGAACTGGGTTCGCATACAGATAATCGTCCCATTGCGATGACTAACGATACGTTGTCGCAACGCCGTGCCCAGTCTGTGGTAGATTTTTTGATTACAAGAGGTATTCACCCGGGACGTTTAGTGGCAAGAGGCTACGGCGATCGTGCCCCGAGAGCATTTTTAGAAGATTTTTCAAAAACAGATGGTGGTGTAACTCTCGACATTGCAGCAGGAACCGTTTTAACATCCTACTTTATCAATGCATTGCCAACAAGACCCTTACAGGAAATAGCACACTCTCTCAACCGTAGAACGGAATTCCGAATTTTGCGAGATGACTTTATTCCGCCTGCCGAAGGAGGGGAACCGATATCGCTCGACAACTTAGTGAGAATGGCACGTGTCGAAGACCACATGAGAATACCGTTCCGAATCAATCCCCCTACAGGATTGCCCGAATTTGAGACTGTGATTAACGGTGCAAGTTTCACATTTGTTTACGATGAAAATGCTCGTCAAAACCTTATCGGAATGGAAGACGCCATACGGCTTTTGCGAACAGGAAGAATCAATAGAAATGATTTCAGAGATGGTGCAAGATCATTCGATGAGGATGGCGATATTTTGCCAAATTCCGTAATAATATTACGCGAAATGCGAATCGGCAGACAAACCTTAAACAATGTTTCGGTAACTGTAACGCCCGAACTTCCGGCTCCGGTTATTTTGACTTCCGAAACGATGCGTCTGCTCGGCGAGTTTGAGATTAATCGTGTGGAGCGAGAGTTGCAGTTGAGGTAATTAGGAATATTTGCGAGAGACTTAAATACAAAAAACTTATGAAAGCAAAATTTACTATCCTGTATTTGCTCGTGGTGAGTAGTGTTTTTGCACAACCTCTCCAGCTAAGACCAGAAGTAGTTGAACTCTACAGACTTCAAGATATTGCTTTGCGGTCGCGTGTTTTAATGGAAAAAGATTTGATTGAAAAGCATGAAGCGTTTTTCAACCACCCGCTTTTTTGCGAGATTGCCTTTGGGATGGACATCTTCCATTTCGCAGAAGCATTGTTGATACGAGGCGAACACGCCAAAGCAGAAGAGTATCTTTTAAGATCTGCAAGATCCCATTATTTGAGTACGTCAACTATGCTTGATATTACGTTGAACAGAACAATGCAGGTATGGCCCGATACCGTGTTTTTAGTTCCAAGAACTCCCGAGAGTATGAGATTTAGGGAAACGATAGTAGAGAATATTCTTGAAATTGAGAACAAACGAAACATAGACCCTCGTATTATTGCTATTGCAGAAGAAATAAGAGAATTGATTAGAAAAGATCAGGCTGTTCGTAGATTACCTCGCGAAGACTGGGATTCCGTTGGAAGGGTAGATTCAGTAATTATTCACCGAGTCAAAGAATTGATAAAAGAAAATCCGGACATTGATATTTTGCGTATTGCTATGATAAGGGGTGTTAGCACACATTTCGGAAATAGTCTGGATATAGGACTTATTTTTTGGCATCAAAGAGGGTCAACAGCATGGTGGACAGATTTTTTTGAGGCATATTTCCGAAAACGAGCGGAAGAAGGAAGGGGTTTAGATTTTTGTTTTTGGTACGATACCGTTCGTTTTATAGCAAGAGGTGAAGACTCTTTTTTTGGAATGGCTCCTCAGCGTACTCCCGCATTTCAATTTAGGCTTAATGTTGATAATCTTGATGAAGTCAACGAAAATCGGGCAAAGGTTGGGTTATTGCCGTTATACGGACGTGACCAACGAACACCCACCCCCTAACCACCCCCGCCAGCGGGGGAGAGCGAAGCGTAAAAAATTATGAGGAGCAACGCGACGAATACGATACTGCGAAAATTGTCGGAGCGCCAGCGGAGATCATAATTTTCGCAAAGACTTTTTTTGGTTCGTTTTTTTGGTCACAAAAAAATGAACGACAAAGAGTATAAAAAAGCAGGGGCGAGTCTCAAACTCGCCCCTGCAAATCCTAATCATCTGCAATCAATCGCATCAACTCATCCAAATTCGGCGTTAAAATAATCTCCGAACGACGGTTTCTAGCACGATTTTCGGGGGTATCATTTGGTGCTATCGGCATCCACTCTCCACGACC
Organism: Bacteroidales bacterium; assembly: GCA_009785425.1. Classification (GTDB taxonomy): domain Bacteria; phylum Bacteroidota; class Bacteroidia; order Bacteroidales; family P3; genus WRKV01. The sequence continues at coordinate 104,234 of WQWI01000003.1, forward strand.
GGCAGCGATTACGCGTGTTGGAGAAATACCTCGGTTTTCAAGCAAAATACGTGTGATTGCCGTTGCACGCATCACACTCAAATCCAAGTTATCTCTAACATCACCTCTGCCTCTCATCGGGATATTGTCGGTGTGACCTTCAACCATAATACTGATTTCCGGGCTTTGTGCTAAAATTGTAGCAACTTCGCGAATGGCTCTTTGGCCTTCGGCGTTCACTTGCCACTGACCGGAAGCAAAAAGCAATCTTTCGTCCATCGAAATATGAACTCTTCCGTCTCTCGTGTAAACAGTCAAACCTCTGTCGGCAAAGCCCAACAAGGCCTGCTGAACTCTGCCGAGAAGGGCTCTTAACTCTGCTTCTTTACTGTCCAAAATACCTTGAAGCTCATTAACACGAACTTCTTTTTCACGAAACTCCGCCAATAAACGATCCAATTCGCGTTGTTGCTCGTTTACCTCGGCTTCACGCCTGAGCAAATTATCACGAGCAGTGTTTAGCTCTTGCATGAGACGTTGGTTTTCCGCACGATTTCCGGAAAGGGCTGTGGTAAACCTTGCATTTAACTCGTCGTATTCGGCTCGTAAATTTTCCAAACTCGTTTGGGCAAATCTGTGATCGGCTTCCATTTCGTTGTAGGCAGCTTGTAGCCTGGCTAACTGTTCTCTCAATCGTTCAATTTCCGCTCTCAACTCATTGATGAGAATACCTTGTTCCAAGTTGGCTCTTTCCAACCTTGCGGCGTTGCCGGAAACTTCATTGTATTTACTTTCCAGTTCCCGGAATCTTTGCATACTTACGCAAGATGCAAGAAGAACTGTAAATGCTGTGAAGATAAAGATTTTTTTCATGACTTATGTTTTATGATTTATATTTGGAATATTTCCGCTGGCTGGGCAGGAGGTGGAGTTTCACATTCTTAATTCTGCAAACACCGGACAATGGTCAGAATGCATTGCATTCGGCATAATAGACGCAGAGATCAAGTTTTTTTCAAGGTTTTTCGTCAGCATGATGTAATCAATCCGCCAGCCTTTGTTATTTGTGCGAGCGTTGAAACGATACGTCCACCACGAATAGTGATGTGCTGAGTTCGGGTTCAGAAAACGAAATGTATCCACAAATCCATCGTTGATAAATTGACTCATCCACTCACGCTCTTCGGGCAAGAACCCCGAATTTTTGGCGTTTCCTTTCGGATCGTGAATGTCAATCGGTTCGTGAGCAATGTTAAAATCTCCACAAATAGCGAGCTTTGGACGAGTTTTTTCGAGATGTTTAATATAGTGATGAAAATCGTCGAGCCACTGCATTTTGAATGCTTGACGTTCTTCGCCCGACGTCCCCGAAGGATGATATACGCTGACCACTGAAAAATCACCGAAATCCGCACGAATCAAGCGACCCTCATTGTCGTATTTTTCTATTCCCATTCCAAATTCAACGTGTGTTGGTTCTTGTTTGGTTAGAATTGCGACACCGCTATAGCCTTTTTTTTGTGCAGAAAAATAGTAGCAATGGTAGCCCAAATTTTGAAAATCCATGGTTGGGATTTGTTCGGGTTGTGCTTTGGTTTCCTGCAAACACACCACATCTGGATTGGTTTTTTCCAACCAGTCCAAAAATCCTTTGCCGACTGCGGCACGAATTCCATTGACGTTATACGACACAATTTTCATTCATACAAAAGTACGAAAAACTTTTGGAGAATTTTGCACAGACAAATACGGATTTTTAACAATGGATTGTTAATTTATTTTTGTATCCACGCACAAATTTTTTGATGAACAGAGACTCCAAAAACGAAAATCAATAGCCGATGAATAAATGTCTTGATTTTGAAACTAAAGTTCTTTTTCACCCAATGAGCATCAAAATGATGAATAGCATACGTTTGCTTGGATTTTTTAGTTTTTTTTGTATGATAATTTTTTGGTGAAAAATAAACTGCAGGATACAACGTTAAACCAATGTTTTCAACCTCTGTTATTTGATTGGCATGATGAGGTATTGAATAGTTTGTGTCTAGGGTTTTTTTGATAATTCCGGGAAGAGGTGCGGTGTCGAGTGTTCCGTTTGGACTTATAAAATGTCGATTTTCGTAATAATCCAAACATTTTTTGATCCATTCCATTTTAGGCTGTGCACCTATGATTGCCGCTTCAATGTTGCCGCTTGCTTCATAACCTATAAACGATGAATGATGTAATAGGGGAGAAAAATCTTTTAACACTTCTACGTCGGAATCCAAATAAAGTCCACCTTCGGTGTATAGTGCGTACAACCTTATATAATCAGCGGCAAATGCATATTTTTTGTGTTCGCAGGCTTCTTTTACCCAGTTGATTTTTTGCATATCAAACCTATCGTTATTCCAAAGAACAAACTCATAGCCAGGCAAATGTTTATGCCACGAATCAATGCAATGTTGAATTAACGGAGGATAAGGGTCACCACTAATCCAGCAGTAATGTATTTTTTTTGGTATCACTCTCTATTTTGGGTTGGGTAAGTACTATCATGAGTGCTGTAATCACGTAAAAATAGGGCAAAAACGGAGAACTTGCTGCCATTGCTTGGACAATAAATGGCAATAAAATTATCGTAATTTTACCGTTTGAAACTTTAATAAAAACCAATAGCGTTGCACACAACAAAAGAAGTCCTATCACACCGGACTCCATTAAATACATAAGAAAATAGTTGTGTGCACCAAAAGACAAAATATATTCGGTATTTGAAAAGCCGATACCAAACAGGATGTTGCCTAACTTAGCTGTTTGAAAATAAACCAAAGCTTCCTCGAAAATCAGAAATTTGGTTTGAAAACTATAATCCGGAAAATACCGCAGTGCCCAAAGAGCCAAAATGCCAGAAATCCCTATCGAAAAAACCACCAGCAATGATTTTTTCCAATTCAAATTTCGAAAAAAGAAATAGTAAAATAATCCGATAGCAATCGCCGGAATAGACGCTCTAGAAAAAGCCAGTACGATAAGAATGGACACGATTATAATTTCTTTCTTTAGCGATTCTTTGTAAGTATCATTCCACCAAAGCAAAAAAAACAACAACAAAACCAAAAGAATAGCCACGAGATTGCTATCGCCGTGTATCAGTGCCGTAAACTTGAACTGATAAATACCGTAATAAGGATTGGTGCCTTGAGCTATCATCCAAAAACTCATTACATATCTAAAAACAGCCTCAAAGCAAAAAATGATAACCGAATAGCGAATAAGTTTTCGTCCTAACTTTTTCAAAAAATCGGCTGATGTTTGTTCGGAAAAAAATAAAATAAAGAATAGAAACAGAGGAGCCATCACAGCAGCGATATAGCGTCGAAACGGTGCGTGCATAAAATACTGCGATACGAATAAATAGGCGGCAAAAATTAAGCAAACAACGATGACGATTTTTAATTTTTGATTGTTGATTTTTGGCTGTTCGTTGTTAAATGTTTGAAAAATCCAGCACGCAACGGCACCCAGTAGAAACAGCATTGTCGGCGATACCGGAAACCACATAACGTTTGTCAAACTTGCAAACGGAATGAGCAACCACAACCCCAACTCACTAAGCGAAAGGTTAGATATTGAATTTTTGAGTGATGTGTAACTTCGTAAAATCATTTTTAACGTATTGTTTTTCTCGCACCAATCAGTATTTGACGCGCCACTTTTCCGAGTGCTGGGTTTATGTTATATGCCCTAACAAGAGCCAATCGCCACGGAGCTATTTGCGAAACTGCCCATTTGTTTTTGAGATATTTTTCACAAATAAGTTTTTTCAATTCTGTCGGACAATCCGTACCACCATCTCGTAAAAAAGAAAAGTATTCCTCGATAAAAAATTTTGCTGTACAGTTGTCTAATTCGTTCGTATGTTCAATGGTTTTAAGATACTCATACACCCAAATCATATAGTTCATTCGTTTGTCGGCAGTGGCAGTAGTATTGGTGTTTACCATCGAATTAGGACGCTGAATATAGTTGTAAACTTTGCTATCAACCAAAAAAACAGTTGGGCTGTGTTTTAAAATAATTTCGAGATTAATGATTACATCTTCCCCGATAAAATACTGGTAAGGGAATGCAATTTTTTCAAAAAGCCGTTTTTTTATAAGCCTTCCACAAAGTGATGGCACGATTGATTTTGCGAGGAAACTGCAAAGTAACAAGTGCTCGGCATCTGTATAAGCAAACCGATTTTTGTGGTCCGCTATGATTTTTCCAGACTCTAAAACGGAAATCATTTGTCCGATAATAATGTCGCTGTCGGATATTTGAGCTTGTTTCCAAAGCACATCGAGAGCGTTTGGAGTTATAGTATCATCGCTATCGAGAAAAAACACATATTCGCCTTTTGCCTTTGCCAATCCAGTTTCGCGTGCACGAGGAAGTCCGCCGTTTTCTTTGGAAATTACAGTTATTCTGAAATCTTTTTGTGCGTAACGTTCTAAGATTTCTAAAGAATTATCCGTACTGCCATCGTTTACCGCAATAATTTCAAAATCGTTGTGCGTTTGCGACAAGCAACTTTGGAAACACGCATCAAGATACTTCGCAGCATTATATGTAGGGATAATTATTGAAATCATTTTTGTGTTTTATTCAGTAGCGTTAGAAGCGTGGTGTTATCCTTGACAACCAATATCTGGTTCGTGTATAAAATTCCGTAATTTTTGTGAAAAACGGTGCGTTTTTGTCTTTGTAATTGTGTTTTTTTCTTATTTGCAAGGCTTCGTAATAACCTGCAATCGTTGTGGTGCTTATGCCTCCCAATCTAAAATTTGAAAGAACAACCGGAATGAGTTTAAATTTGACGCCTTGCTTTTTTGCTCTAATCATAAAGTCGTAATCTGCTGCGATTGAATATGCACAATTAAACAGCCCAATATGTTCATACACCTCTTTTTTAACAAAGCATGCGGGGTGTTCTATCATTCCCGCAGAAAGGCGTGAGGAATCCGTACCTATAATTTTAATGTTTACGTTGTTGTCCCAAACAGCCTTTAAGCCGTGATAAATTCCTATGTCCGAATTTTTTATAAATTTTTGTGCGATTATAGATAATGCATCTTTTTCAAACCAGTCATCTGCGTTGATAATCCCTATAATTTCTCCTTTAGAACACTTAACTCCTTTGTTCATCGCATCATAAATCCCCTTATCCGGCTCTGAAATATAACGAAATGACACATTCGGAAAGCCTCCATTTTTAACTTGCAAGTCGTAGCTTTTGATTATATCTAAGGTCCCGTCTGTGCTTGCTCCGTCAACAATGATGTACTCAATGTTGCTATACGTTTGATTAAGCACGCTGACTATGGTTTGCTCAATGGTATTTTTGGCGTTGAGAACCACGGTAATGATAGTTATGAGAGGGTTTTCTTTCACTTAGTCTGTTGAATGCTTTTTGAACACAAATTTCGGCTCTTCGCCACGAATTAAACGTTTGATATTTTTAATATGCGTAAGCGGAACAAAAACGGCGATGAGAATGGCGAAAATCAATAACGGTAATTTGTCAAACTGAAAAAACGCAAATTGCAACAAAGGTAATGAAATTGCAGCACACATTGATGCTAAAGAAACATACCGAGACAAGAAAAACGTGCCAAAGAAAATTCCCGCCACAATAAGAAACACTTGCGGAAACAGCATAATCAACACACCAACCAGTGTTGCAACACCTTTTCCGCCACGAAATCCCGCAAAAATCGGAAATACATGCCCGATCACTGTTGCAACGGCTATAATAATTTGGTAAACGTAAAAATAGTCATTGTTTTTTTCGAAAAAAAACGGCAATAACGCAAGTGGTACAACACCTTTCAGCAAATCCAACACCAATACAATTATGCCGGGTTTTAAGCCCAATACTCGAATTACATTTGTTGCTCCTGCGTTTTTACTACCTTCGTTTCTCACGTCTCTGCCGTAAAATACTTTTCCAATCCAAACGGCATTAGGAATTGAGCCGATAAGGTAGGCAAGAACGATTGGGATAATAATCATGCTAATCATATAAATCTTGTAAAATTGTGGTTTTGACTATTTTCGTGATTCTAACATCGGCACAAACCGAAAATCCCCATGCTCGTCGCACGAAAATTCAGTCTCCGACAATTTGGTGTAAACATTCATTTTTTGTATATCTTCTCCCTCCGGAATGACCATAATTCCGCCGATTTTCAACTGCTCTTTCAACGCTTCGGGGACAAACGGTGCACCACACGTAACAATGATTTTGTCGAACGGAGCGAAATTCGGCAATCCGGCATAACCGTCGCCATAAAAACATTTGGCGTTATATTTCAAGTTTTTCAACAATTCTTTGGTTTTGAGAAACAGATTGCGATGTCGTTCGATAGTAAATACTTTTGCTCCCAATTCTACCAAAACAGAAGCCTGATAGCCCGAACCTGTACCGATTTCCAAGATTTTTTCTTTGGGCTTGACTTGTAAAAGTTCGGTTTGTTTGGCAACCGTAAAAGGCTGAGAAATTGTTTGTCCTTCGCCGATTGGAAAAGGTCTGTCTTGGTAAGCAAACTCCAAAAAAGATGAATCAATAAACAGATGTCTGGGAATTTTTTCAATGGCAGAAAGTACGGAAGATGATGTTATTCCCTTGTTTTTAAGTCCTTCGACTAAGGTTTTTCGCAAACCTTTGGTTTTGTATGTATCTAAGTGCTGCATGAATAAAACGTACAAAGATACGAAATTTAATTGAGAGTTGGAAATTGAATCTACCCATTTTTAGAAAAATACCAAAAGTTTGGTTATTCCATTTTTTTTGCTTATCTTCGCAGCGTGAAAGTGAGAAAGAGGGGAGGAACACAAAACACATTTCTAATGACACTGCGTTTTTTCAATCCTGTTTATTATTTACCCATTGCTTATTTTTTGGGAATGCCCAACCTTTTCAACGCATTGATCTTTAACTATTTACCCCCCCCCTCCCTTCTCTCAAAAAACTCTTCTAACCTAGCCTTACAAACCATTTGGCGATTAACTAATTGCACAAAAAAATGTAGCATTGTATAAACCGTGTCGGACATTGTTCTGATGCGTTCTTTTTTGTTAAGAGCTACTCTCAATAATCAACCCAAACAAAATTAAATATAATTACAACCCAAAAACAAAATTTATGAGAAAAATTATGTTACTATTGGTGTCTCTGCTATTGGTTGGTGGGGCACAAGTGTTGCAGGCACAACGAACCATCTCCGGTACGATAACCAGTGCCGATGACCGCCTGGGGATTCCCGGGGCGACAATTATGGTAAGAGGTACGACTACGGGTACGAGTGCCGACATTAATGGGCGTTACACGCTGACTGTGCCGGCTAACGCAACCCATTTGGTGTTTGCTTTCATGGGCATGACTACCCAAGAGATTGAAATTGGAGGGCGGACCACCATTGACGTAGTGATGCAAAGCGATGCTACAATACTCGACGAATTTGTAGTAGTAGCCTACGGCGTTCAACGAAGAGGAACTTTTACAGGCTCTGCAACAACGGTTGGACAAGAACAATTAGAAAGACGCACGGTGACGAACGTTGTGAATGTCTTGCAAGGAAATGTTGCCGGACTTCAAATGACTTCGGGCAGCGGACAGCCGGGTGATGGGGGAGAGATCGCGATTCGTGGTTTCGGTTCGATCAACGCAGGCAACAACCCGCTGATTATTGTAGACGGTGCCACAATGCCTTCGGGTACCAGTTTAGCCAGTCTTAACCCCGATGATATCGCATCTATTACGGTTTTAAGAGATGCTGCTTCTGCTGCTCTCTACGGTTCGCGTGCTGCAAACGGAGTGATTTTAATCACAACAAAAACCGGACGCACCGACCGCTCGAACTTCAACGTAACCTTCACACAAGGGTTTACTTCACGAGGTCTTAGAGAATACCAAACAGTAGGTCCGGAGCAATTTTACGAATTAAATTGGCTAGGCCTTCGTAACAGCCGATTTAACGGTGGTGCTTGGGATGAGTCAATGCTTGAAGCACATGGTCTGTGGGCAAGCAACAACTTAATAAATCCGACTCTCCGATATAACATCACCAATGTTGCCAATAATCAAGTTGTGTTGTCGGATGGAAGATTCAATCCCAATGCACACATCCTTCCGGGTATTATTCCAAGTTTGGATTGGTTTGATCCGCTTGAGCGTTTGGGAACTCGCAGCGATTTCACAATGTCGGCA
>WQWI01000004.1 GCA_009785425.1 Bacteroidales bacterium
ACATCCTGGGGCTGGAGAAGGTCCCAAGGGTTAGGCTGTTCGCCTATTAAAGTGGCACGCGAGCTGGGTTCAGAACGTCGCGAGACAGTTCGGTCTCTATCTGCTATGGGCGTTAGAAATTTGAGAGAACCTGACTCTAGTACGAGAGGACCGAGTCGGACGTACCGCTAGTGGACCTGTTGTTCCGCCAGGAGCACCGCAGGGTAGCTATGTACGGATGAGATAAGTGCTGAAAGCATCTAAGTACGAAACTCACCTCAAGATGAGATTTCTTTTAAGGGTCGTGGAAGACTACCACGTTGATAGGCTACAGGTATAAAGGCAGTAATGTCAAAGCCGAGTAGTACTAATAACCCGTAGAATTTCTTTAAACTCATGTGTTCATTATTACACGTCTACCTGTCAATTGATTAAGATTGGACGGTTAAATGGAGAGATGGTAATTGGCAAAAGGTAAAAGGCGAAGGGCCAAAGGTGGTTAACCACAAGCCCTGAACCCCAAAAAACCTTTCGCCCTTCGCCTTTCGCCGAAAGCCAAAAAAACAATTGACAATGTCAAAGGTATATCCGTTGTGAATAATCTTCACAAATGAATAACAAACATACGGTGTCAAATGCATCGGGGTACACCTCTTCCCATTCCGAACAGAGAAGTTAAGACCGACTGCGCCAATGGTACTGCTCCTAAAGAGTGGAAGAGTAGGTAGACGCCATCCCAAAATCCTCGCTTGAATAAAGCGGGGATTTTTTTTGCCGTCATTCCCGCGTAGGCGGGAATCCCCTTTTTTTAATCAATTTTTTTGAACTCTTGCAAGTATTAGTGTTTTCAATAGTTACAGAGATTTTCACCCTAAATTTTGTCCTTTAAGCCGAATCTTAGAAAGGTCTTGTGTTATCAACGCTTTTAGACGATCATAGCCTCCTTTTTGTCCTTTAGGCCGGATTTGGTAATTTCAGGCTTAAAGGACAAAATTTAGGATAAAAATCTCTGTAACCATTGAAAACACTATCTTTGCAGAAAGATTAAATTTATGGTTAAAAAATGCTTTTTTTGTGGAAGTAGATCCACACAGAAAAATGGTCATAATCGAGGCGTTCAACTGTACAGATGTAAGGCTTGTAAACGCCAATTTTTAGACACCAAACGCCTTGACAAGAAAGTCCTCTATTCGGAGTATCTTTTCGGCAAGCAAACGCTCAAACAACTTTCTGTAAAACATCAAGTCAGTAGTAAAACGATTCAACGTAAATTACATCAATACACCTCACAACGCCTTATTTCACGAGATAAGTCGGTTGTTGTGTTGATGGATGCAACGTATTGGGGTTGGTCATTTGGCGTTATTGCTTTCAAAGATTTTAGGACGAAAAAAATACTTTGGCACAAGTATATTCGCAAGAAAGAAACACTGTCTGATTATCAGGAAGGCGTTGATTGGCTAGGAAAGTACGGGTTTGTCATAGATGGAATAGTTTGCGATGGGTTGCGAGGTATATTCACTTTGTTTTCGTGTTGTCCAGTTCAAATGTGCCAGTTTCATCAGATTAGTATCGTTAGACGTTATCTCACCAAAGAGCCAGAATTAGAGGCTTCCAAAGAGTTGTGGGACATTGTAAAGCTAATGACACGCACCGATAAAGAAAGTTTTGTTGGCATGTTTTTGTCGTGGGAATGCACAAGTGGTCAGATTTTTTGAAAGAGCGATCTATCGAGAAAAAAACGGGCAAAAAACGGTAGGCTTCGAAGTGCCTATTTGAGCCTAAAACGGAACATGAAATATCTGTGGATCTTTTACGATTATCAAGAACTTTGTATTCCGAACACAAACAATGCTTTAGAGGGAACATTTACGGACTTAAAAACAAAACTCAGAAACCATAATGGACTTGCTAAAAGTAGACGGAAAGTGTTTATAGATGAGTATTTTAAGAACAGTTTTAGGTCTTGAAAAATCCTAAATTTTGTCCTTTACTCAATTTTTGAGGAGGATTTATCCTAAATTTTGTCCTTTAAGCCTAATTTCATATAGATTTTGGCTAAAGGACAAAATGTCCAAAATGCAATCCGTCAATCGTGTTAAGAATATCTCGCGCGACTTTTCTATACTTACTTAGAATCATCTTCTACTTTGTATTCGAGTATATCCAACGGTTGGCATTCCAACTCCCTGCAAAGTGCTTCCAGTGTACTGAACCGTATGGCTTTTGCTTTTCCTGTTTTCAAAATTGACAGATTAGCAGGTGTAATTCCGACTCGTTCCGATAGTTCGTTGAGCGAAACCTTGCGTTTCGCCATCATCACATCTAAATTGACTATAATCGACATATCTCTGCATTTATACGGTTAGGTCTTGTTCCTCTTTTAGTGGAACGGAAATTTTTAGTACTTCGGCAAACATCAATACAACGAAGCCTAACATCACAAGTGTTAAATTTCCTGAGCCCATCTGCAATGTATAACCCTCTATATGAACAACGTGTGAAGCAATTTTATATTCAAGGTAGCGCATCACAAGGTCTGCTATATATATTACAAGTAGGGCATAACCAACCATTCTCAGTCTTTTAATATTTGTAAAGTCAAAAATTTTATTTTTCGTAATAGAACGCACAATACGAAACACTTGAATCGGGATTATCACTATGGCGTACAAAACAAAAAAAATAATAAAGAATCCGAAGGAGTTCTCTGCGACACGGAGTTTTGGTGGTATTTGTTCTTTCACATAGGTTACTTGAACACACATTTTTCTGATTTCCTTTTTCATCGATAATTGGAGGAGCGATGTTGATGGAACTGTTGTTGTGGGAAAGGTGAAGCGTCCTCCTTCCGGTTTTAAAGAAAGGTGGAACGTTCTTGTAACTGGGAATCCTCTTGCCTCATTCCTTGCACCTTCGTACCCTTCGCGAAAACCATCTATGAAGCCTTCTGCCATATCCCTCATTGTTTGATAAGTGATTACTGCGAAAATCAGGCTAACAGCAATCGTGACTATTTTTAAACGCTTGTCCATATTCAATGATATCTTAAAGTTTGACACCGCAAAGATACAATATTTTTCTGAATAAAGCAAAGAAAATATCGAAATTCGATAAAATAATGTTGATCTTTGGTAAAAAACGGTGTTTTAAGGCTATTTGCCAATACAAAAACGCGAAAACACCGCCCCAAGCACATCATCAGCGGAAATCTCGCCGGTAATTTCGCCCAAATGATGCAACGCACCACGAATATCAATCGCAACTAAATCAGCCGAAATGCCTGATTTTAGAGCATTTTCAGAATTTATAATGAATGCTAATGCACGATTTAATGCCTCATAATGTCGCAGATTACTGACTAATGTTCGGTCTGAAACCTTTTGTTTGTCGGCGAATTCGAGCAATCTTTCGATTAATTTTTCAATACCAATTCTGTTTTTTGCAGAGATTGGAATTTCGCCGTTTTTACAAACGATGTTGTTTGCTTGGTCGATTTTGTTTATGACGTGAATGACCTGTTTATTTGGGCGAAAGGTAAAGGGCGAAGGGCGAAGGGTAACTTCGCCATTGTCAACCTGCTCGGCTATGGGCGAAGCACCTTTCGCCTTTCGCCTTTCGCCTTTGACCTCATCAACAACAATCACAATCTGTACCTTCTCAATCGTTTTTTTCGTGCGTTCAATACCGATATTTTCAATGGTGTCGGACGATTCGCGAAGCCCCGCCGTATCAATGAAACGGAACAACGTACCACGAATATTCAATGTGTCTTCAATTGTATCACGTGTGGTGCCGGGAATTTCGGAAACAATAGCTTTTTCTTCGTTGAGCAGTGCGTTTAGTAATGTTGATTTTCCTACATTCGGCTTGCCGACAATCGCTACGGGGATACCGCTTTTCAAGGCATTGCCAAGTTTGAACGAATCGGAAAGTGTTTGAATTTCCGTCTTAATTCTTTCTAATAGTTCCAATAACCTTTCCCTATCGGCAAATTCTACGTCTTCCTCTGAAAAATCCAACTCCAACTCCAAAAGTGCTGTAAAATCTATCAATTCCTGACGAAGTTGTTTTATTTTTTCCGAAAAGCCACCTCTCAATTGCTCAATCGCCAAACGGTGCGAGCCTTCGGATTGTGAATGTATCAAATCCGCCACGGCTTCTGCCTGCGAAAGATCCATTTTTCCGTTCAGAAATGCACGTTGCGTAAACTCGCCTGCATTAGCCAAACGGCAACCATTTTCAATCAAAATTTCCAAAATCTTTTGCTGGACATAAATCGAGCCGTGACAGGAAATTTCCACGATATCCTCACCGGTATACGATCTTGGGGCTTTGAAGTAGGTAACAACCACTTCATCAATCAGTTCATCGCCATTTCTAAATTGGCAAAAAATCGCTTTACGTTCCGTCATTGCGAGGGAGGTACGACCGAAGCAATCCATAGAAGTACTTGATTGCTTCGCCTCCGGCTCGCAATGACGGTTAACAAAAGAAAGCGCATTTTCCCCCGAAATCCGAATCACAGCAATCCCCCCAACACCAAACGGTGTGGAAATGGCACAAATTGTGTCGGTGTGCATTAATGCTTTTTGATTTTTTCGATTTGATTTTTTAACGCATCGCAAGCCTCTAAACAGGCTTCCTCAAATGTTTTCGCTTGCTTACTTGCAAACAATTCGTGACCGGGAACATTCAAACGAACATCCACAATTTTATTGCCTTGCTCGTGGTCTTGCTCTAATTTCAAAACCACATCCACACTTGTTGCCTCCTGTGGAAGATGCTTGGTCAAACGTTCGATTTTGTCATTGATGAAATCAATGAGCCTGTCAGCTGCCTTGAATTTCAAGGATTGAATGTTGATGTTCATGATATGTTCTTTTAAGCCCGTGGATGGGCGGTTTCATAACTTTGTTTTAGCTTCTCAATGCTGTTGTGTGTATAAACTTGCGTGGCTGCCAAACTGCTGTGTCCGAGCAATTCTTTCACCGCATTAAGATCTGCACCATTGTTGAGCAAATGTGTTGCAAACGTATGTCGCAAAACGTGCGGACTACGCTTGTCGATTGGTGTTTGCATCAAAAAATCTTGCACAATTTTATAGACTTTGTGTCGTTTCAAAGGTTGATTTTTCAAATTTACAAGCAGATACTCGTTGAATTGTGGCAAGGTTGCCATTTTCAATTCTTGATAGGATAAAAGCAGTAAGGATACTGTTTCTGTTAGCGGAATAATGCGTTCTTTGCTGCCTTTGCCAAAAATTCTGACTGTTTTTTGGTCATGATTTATATCCTGATTTTTGAGATTGACTAATTCCGAAAGACGTAAACCTGCTGCATATAAAAGTTCGATTACGATTCGATTACGAACGCTCTCAAAGTCGCCCTGATCGTAGGTTTCAGAAAGCAGATTTTGAATTTGGCGTTCTTGAACATAAATCGGCAAGCGTTTTTTTTGTTTCAGTCGAACTATGCCAAGCGTAGGATTTGTTTTGATTTTTTCGTGTTTGAGTTGATAGCGATAAAACGATTTTAATGCTGTGAGTTTACCATTGATTGTTGTCTCCGACAGCCCATCGTCTTTCAATTCGGCTAACCATGTTCGAATTTGCGGAGTTTTTACAGTATTGAAATCCACAGTATCGTATGCACTTTTCAAAAACGCTTCGAATTGTTGAAGATTATCGCGGTAAATCTCAAATGTACGCTTCGAATAACGTTTTTCCGAACTCAGATATTGTAAAAACTCGTTCATGTCTCTGCAAAGATACGGTTTTTTGTTGAAAGTAACCCACATGCTGCTAAAATATCTTCACCACGAGACTGACGGATGGTGCAGATGATGCCATGCTCGCTCAAATAATCACGGAATTCGATCATGCGTTCTTCGCTCGAAGGCTGAAAATCGTTGTTCGGAATGGCATGATATTTGATTAAATTTACTCGGCAAAAAAGCCCTTTCAGCAATTTGGTTAATCCGTCCAAATGGGCATGTTTATCGTTGATTCCGTCGAACATAATGTATTCGAACGATAAGCGACGTTGCCCTGACCAGTCGTATTTTTTCAGCGATTTTATTACACTTGAAATCGGATATTTATTTTGAATCGGCATAAATTTCTGACGTTCGTAATCGAAAGGGGAGTGCAGACTTATCGCCAAATGACATTCCGACTCCGCAATAAATCGTTCCATTTCTGGGATCAATCCAATCGTGGAAACATTGATTCTACGGGGACTCCAAGCATATCCCCAATCTGAAGTAAGGATTTCTAGACTTTTCAAAACTTCGTCCAAATTGTCAAACGGCTCGCCCATGCCCATATACACGATGTTTGTCATCAGTTCGCTTTCGGGAATTGAACGCATTTGGTTTAAGATTTCGCCGGCAGTGAGATTGTGCTGAAAACCTTGTTTTCCCGTTGCACAAAAATCGCAACCCATTTTGCAACCCATTTGCACCGAAATGCAAAGTGTGTGCCTGTCGGAACTTGGCATATAAACTGCCTCAATCAAGCCGTTTTTATGGGTTTTGAACAGATGTTTTTTAGTCCCGTCCGACGAAATTTGCACATCAATAGGGCAGGAGATGCCCATATCGAAATGTTGTTTCAGCAATTCACGTGTTTTCAGCGAAAGATTGGTCATTTCGTCAATACTCGAAATCTGTTTTTTATAGAGCCATTCGCAAATTTGTTTTGCGTTGAAACTCGGCAATCCGTGGGTTTTGCAGAATGTTTGTAATTCTGACAATGTATTTCCAAAGAGATTTTCCATGTCCATTACCTTACTTATCTGAGCACTCTGGAAAACAAAAGCAACAACACCAACACTGCACAAGCAACTATTTTCAGTATGTCGTTTACCTTTTTTTTACTGATTTTTTTTTTCATGCTCAAGATTTCTTTTTCGAGACCATTTTTGCGATAAACTCAATACCGAGTACAAGCCCAATACCAATGGCACAAGCAATCGCCGACTCCACAACCATAGTATCCGGACGTGCGTTTCCTACCGTACGAGTAACTACTTCTGCCCAAGGCACACCGCTTGCATCAAAAACGAACATCCCGGTTTCCTCACGTACGGTTTCTTTCCATGGCCAAATTACTCGCAACGAACCAATGATAACACCTGTCAGCAAAGCCACAGTCCAATCGTGCCACCTTCTCAATAACCACGATAAAAAATTTGAAAATAGAATCAATCCGGTCAAACAACCCAAAACAAACGCTCCAATGTAAGCAAAATTCAAATCGGCTATAGCTCTTATGAACGTGTAATAGGCACCAAACAGCAACATAACAAATGTCCCCGAAGTCCCCGGAAGAATAAACGCACAGCTCGCAACAATGGAGCAAAGAAAGAAAAACCATATTGGGACGATAACGTTATGCTCAACGGGCGAAATTGGGAACAACAGCACAGCCAAGGCAATTCCTAAAACACCCAATGCATAGCAAATTGGTGTCCATTTAGAAACTTTTTTATACACCAAGACCACCGAAGCAACAATCAATCCAAAAACAAACGCATGAAACGGGATAGGATAGTTTGTTAGCATATACCTGACAATACCGACTGTAGCAGCAATAGATATTATCATTCCGAGAATCAAAACGACAACGAAATTTCCATTAAAGGCTGTCCAAAAATCTGTAATACGTTGTTTAAATGTTTTTTTTCCGAACAGTTGTTTGAATGCAGGAATGGCACCTTTGATTGTATTTAGTAATTCGTAATAAATACCGACAACAAAGGCGATCGTTCCTCCGGATATACCGGGTAAAAATTCAACAGCACCGATAGCCATGCCTTTCAAGCCGAGGGTTGCGTAATCTAAAAGTGAACGCTTCATAAAAAATATGTATTAATTTAGAGTTTGTAAAACTTGATGAACTTCCGGATACTCAAGCATTTCCGGGTGATGATCTTTGAACCACGAGACATTGCTTGGGTCTATCAAAAAAGCAACCATCAAGTCGCTCGATGCCGCTTCTTTTCGGTTGATTTTAAGATTAACGATACCTCGAATCAAAATCAATCTCGGATAATTTTCGTTTTGCACCATTTTGCTTTCGATAAAATTGAGAGCTTCATTGTGTAAACCTGCGTCCACCATAGCATAGCACACAGTAGCGATAAATTCCGGTTGATCTTTTGTAATTTCTACAGCACGAAAAACATGAGGCAGTCCTTTTTCAAAATCTTTGTCTTCGCAATATAACTCACCCAATGCCGCATGAAGTTCCGGAGTATTAGGGGTCCTTTTTATGGCTTCTTCCAGCACAGAATACGCTTTATTTTTTTCGCCTTGATTGTAAAAGCTCATTGTCAATGCAATTGTGGCATGCGATGAATCAGGTTCTACTTTCAGTACTTTACGAAAGTACTCCTGTGCCTTTTCGTGTTCTTTCATACGTTCGTAACACTCTGCCATGTTGAACAGCGTTGCTGCTTCGTCCGGTTCAATATCTAAAATTCGTTGGTAGCAAGTCAATGCTGCAGCATATTTCTTTGCAAGCAAGTACGCTGTGGCTTTGTGAAACCAGCCGTTCAAGTCACTTTCGTCAATAGCAAGCACATAGTCAAAACAGTTCAAAGCCTCCTCATGTCGTTTTTTTGAACGATACAACATACCTAATCCGAGCCACAAACCTTTTGCAAACGGCTCGTTGTCAATCATACTCTTGAGATACTCAATGCCTTCTTCGCTACGATCTGCCAAATCGAAAAGTAAACTCAAATCAGCCGGCGCATAGTCATGAACGGGATTGATCTCAAGCACTTTTTTCATGAACTCGATGGCTTTGTCGAAATTACCGAGATTTTCGTACTCGAAAGCGATATTCATGTAGATATCTTCCAAATCTTCGGTGTCGATCATCATTGCTTTACTGTACTCGTTGATAGCTTGTTCGCTCTTGTTTTGAAAGCTGTAAACGGTTCCCTTTGTAAAGAAAATCTCGGGATTATTGGGTTCAATTGCCTCCAATTTTTCCAATAAATCCATAGCTTTATCAATATCATTTTCTGCAGCCAGCCATTGAGCCTCACGAAGTCTTAGTTCTGTATTTTCAGGACTAAAAGTCAATCCGACATCCAATGCTTTTCGGGCCATTTCGGCATCGTTTTTGTTAAAATAGTGGTCGATAATATCTATCAAATCCTCTGTATCGAAGAAGTAACTTGCGTTTTCGTCTATGTTGTTTTCAAAACGTTTGATGAGTTCCTTAAACTCGTTGTCGTATAATTCGTCTGTATGCATAGTTAATTTTGGAAGTCGTTAATGAGTTCTTTTGCCGCAGAAATCGCAGAATCCGTAACCGTTTCATTGCTGATCATCGAAGCAATGGCATGGATATGTTCGTTGCTGCCGAGTTGTTTTATTTCGGAAATCGTTTGTTGGTTATCCAAGCGTTTGTAAACGCGGTAGTGTGTTCGTGCTTTTGCTGCCATTTGCGGAAGATGCGTGATAACAATCACTTGCATTGATTTTGACATTTCCTGCATAATTTTCGCCACTTTTCCCGCAATATCACCCGAAACACCTGTATCTATTTCGTCGAAAATAATTGTCGGCAAAATATTTTGCTGATTGATGATGGATTTTATCGCCAACATCAATCTCGATAATTCGCCACCGGAAGCGACTTTTGAGAGTTCTCGCAATTCAGAACCCAAATTTGCACTAAACATGAATTTGATAAAATCTTTTCCATGCTCTGTGAAATCAAGCGTTTGCAAAAACTGTAATTCCAAGCGTGCATCTTTCATTCCTAACTGTGACAGTGTTTGCTGCACTTGTTTTTCGATATGTTGAGCCGATTTTTTTCGTACAAGCGTAAGGATTTCGGCTTTTTTTGTTAAATTCTCGGTCAATTCGCTCAATTGTACTTGCAATTTCTCGATTCTTTCGGAATAGGTAGAAATATCAAGCAATTTGGACGATAAATCGCTTTGAATTGTAAGTAATTCAGTAGTCGTTTTGACTTGATGTTTGGTTTGCAAACGATAAATTTTGTCTAAACGCTCGGTTAAAGCTATCTGTTTTTCCGGATCAAAATGCACCGTGTCAGAAATGGAATTCAGTTCGCTGTCAATGTCTTTAAGTTCCACAATTGTTGAATGGAAACGATTGGAAATTTCTTCTAAGTTCGATGAAATTTTCGCTATTTTTTTCAAATTTACATCTGCAGTTTGTAACGCAGATAACACATTTTCGTCGCCTCCGGTCAGTGTTTCCGACGATTGCAAAAGCGTACGTTTAATCTCTTCCGCATGATTCATCATCTCCAAATCCTGCTCCATGGTTTCCTGTTCGCCGGCAACCAGGTGCAATTCCTCCAATTCGGCAAACAAAAACTGAAAATAATCCTGATCGGCTTTCAGTTTGCTATCTGCATCAGTCAAATGTTTCAGTTCTTCGGAAACCTTTTTGTATGCTTGATATGTGCTGCGATAATCGTTCAAAATCTCACTTTTCTCAAGCAGAGCATCGACTAAATTCAATCGAAAATTCGACTCGTTCAAGGTCAATGTTTCGTGTTGCGAATGAATATCTACCAAACGCTCGCCGAGTGTCTTTAGCACATTCAGATTCACAGGCGTATCATTTACAAACGCACGTGATTTGCCGTTTGCAGCGATTTCTCGACGTAAAATGAGTGGATTTTCATAATCCAAATTTTCCTCATCGAAAATGGGTTTTAAATCCAAGTTTACGATATCGAACGTTCCTTCAATTACACATTTTTTTTCTTTATCCATCAAGGCTTGTACGTCGGCACGTTGTCCCAAAATCAGCGACAGCGCTCCCAACAAGATAGATTTTCCTGCACCGGTTTCTCCCGTAATCACAGAAAAACCGCTATCAAAATCCATCGAAAAGTTTCTGATCAAAGCATAATTTTGTATGTCGAGATGCTTTAACATCAACCCAAAATTGACTGATATTTGTTAAGGTTTGACGGATCAAGTTCTCTCATAAGCGCAACTAATCTGTTTCTTTCGTCAAGGGGTGCTACTCTAAAAATATTGACGATTTCGTCGGATTTGGCATCGAAAAATATCTGCCTAAAAAGTAGATTTGGGCGTACTCTGTTTACTCTTTGTAGTGCTTCTAAACTTTGAAAAATCGCCTGGCGGGCAGCACGCTGGTCTTCGTACATTTGATCCATTCCTCTCCGATGGTAAAGGAAATGAACGTCATGAATTTCGCGAAGATTGCCATTTGTAAAGTTTTCTGCCAACCAAAAACGATTTGCCGTATTTCTTGAACTCGACCTCCAACCCATGGCTTCCGCAGCAGGAAGGTCTTGACATCGCATAGCAATATCCATGGCTCTGTCGAAAAACGGCATACCGGCATCTCTTCCGAACGAACTAAAACTCAATCCGATTGCAATATTTGCATAAAATGCCAATATCGCAGTGAGATTGCCGTGAATAGTACCATCTGCAAACAGCAACGGATCGCCTTCCGCATATTGAAATGTGATATCTCTATCAATAAAATTCAATAAAACCGAGTTGTAGGTTGAGTTCCAAACGGGTCTTCTAACCTGAACACTTAGTGTTCCGGAAATTTGATTGGATTGTAGGTCATGCTGTTGAATGACAAGCGTAAGAGTGCCCTCAATTCGCTCAATAGGGGAGAAATTGAAAGTTGTCCAACGTCTGCCGTTTATAAATTCGAAAATTGCCGACTGAAGCGTTTCAAAAATTCGTCGCTCGGAGGTTTGAACTTGTGCAGCATTGACTTGCACCACCATATTCAATTCTTGAGCATATCCATATCCAAAACAAGCAAAACAGAGCAAAAGAATGATTAATCTAACAGTTTTCATAGGCTGGTGAATATACTTTTTGCAAAGATACGAAAAAATTATAGATTTTTTGGAAAAAAAAACAAACGTTAGCGAATAATCATTCGCATTTTGTCTCCTTCAATTTCTGTTGAGCAAATCTCTTTTCCTTGAATTTTTGGAGCTTTTAGGCCACTGGAAAGTTGTTTGTTTCCGGTTAAAATACGTGCTTCGTCCCAAAGATTTTTTTCTATAAAACTTTGCAATAGTTTTGCTCCACCCTCTACAATTATTGACTGTATGTTTTGTAAATACAAATCGCTTAAAATTTCAGACAGGTCTGTTGTTTCATAAATTTTCGCAGGTTGAGAATTATCAAAAAAATGCAGATCTTTTGGCAGTTTACGATTTTCATCGATAGTTATTCGCAATGGGTTCTTGCCGAAATAGGCTCTAACATTGAGTTGCGGGTTATCAGTCAAAACTGTATTTGTTCCAACCATAATTGCCGATTCTTCGCTACGCCACTTATGAACGAGATTTCGCATAGCCTCGTTGGTAATCCAACGTTCGGTTTCGTTGTAGATAAATCCGTCCAAACTTTCTGCCCATTTCAAAATAATGTAAGGACGTTTTTCCTCAATGAACGTAAAAAAACGTCGATTTAGAAAGCGCCCTTCATTTTCCAAAATACCTGTAATGACTTCTGTTCCGGCATTTCGCAAACGCTCAATTCCTTTTCCTGCAACTTCTGGGTTGGAATCCAAATTTGAAATAACGACTTTCGGCATTCCTTTTTCTATAATGAAATCCGCACAAGGTGGAGTTTTTCCGAAATGCGAGCACGGCTCTAAATTCACATACAATGTCGATTTTTTTAGTAAATTCTCATCTTTTACATGTAAGATTGCGTTGCGTTCCGCATGATTTTCGCCATATTTTTGATGAAATCCTTCGGAAATAATTTTTCCGCCATACACAATCACACAACCAACCAGCGGGTTAGGAGCAACTTGTCCCAAGCCGATTTCCGCAAGTTGGAAACAGCGTTGTATGTGGGTTTGGTGGATGTTCATAGTTAGATTTCTGCTTTGAACTATAAAGTATTTCTTTATAGTTGGATTTTTTTTTGCAAATTTACCTAAACAAAAAATAAACCTCCTCCAGCTTTGCATCATTTGGTGCAGGTCTGATACCGAGCAAATGTGCAATAATGTTGTAAAGTTGAATGTTTAGAAACTCCGGAACAACCCTATTTGTATGGAACTTCGGACCACGAGCATAAAAAATCCCGAACATATCCCGATTTGTATTATCGAAACCGTGATCGCCTTTTCTCCATCTATCTACAGGTTCTTTCGAAATACTCCAAGCACTATCGGCTAAAATAACCAAATTGCCGATATTGGGATTTCTACCAAAATTCAGATGTTTTGGAATATCCTCGGGTCGCCATGCGTTGATATGCGGAACGTTTTGTAGTACCGATAGGGCGGTGTCCAATTTTTCGGGATAAACCGTCATTAAAGCCATGGGCGAACTTCTGCTGCTGTATTGAATCCACGACTCACAGAGATAATTGTGCAAAAAGACGACTCGACTGATGTCTGTTGGAGTCATGCCATGGTCGGAAACAATAATCAAACTGATATTTTCAGCAAATGGCAAGGCTTGCAATCTACGATCAAGCACACCGACCAAACTGTCGCAATATCTAACCATTCGGTGTACTTCTTCTGCATAAGTAGGATGGAAGCTATGTGCCGTAAAATCGGGCTCTTCAAAGTAAAACATAATGAGTTGCGGACGCTGATCTTCGGGGCGTTCGAGCCAAGAAATTACGCTATCAACACGTTCGTGAAAAGGTATTCTGCTGTTGAAATTTTTCCAGATATTGGGCTGTTTTCCGCCAATAGGAGCTTCCGTACCTACCCAAAAAAAACTCGCACTTTTTAAGCCGTATCGTTGTACCGTATTCCAAATGGGCTCACCACCATAAAACTTAGGATTTCCAACGGCTTCGCGGTTTGCCAAACGAAATTCTTTTTGTAGTTCTTGGTTGAAAAACGTATTTGCGATAATACCGTGATTGTCGGGAAAAAGTCCCGTTGCCATAGAATAATGATTTGCAAAAGTTCCCGTTGGAAAAACAGGTTGCAGACCTTTCGACCTTACGCCTCTTTCTGCGATTCTGTCCAAATTCGGTGTTCCGATTATTTGATTGTAATCCCAACGAAAACCGTCCAGTGATAATACAATCACATACTGCCTTTCTTCAGCAAAACCTTTGAATGCAAAGAGAAACAGAGCAACGAGTAATGAGAGTTTTTTCATGCTAAACTAATTTTTTAATCCAATATTCTTTCTCGCCCTCGAGTAAATCCACAACAGGAATTTCAATCATGGTGTAACATCCGGGTGATTGTTTGAAACTCGCACGAGCTACGGAAAGCAACACCTGTGCAGTAAGTGCGGGGTTGTCGACTCGCATGTTGAACTCCATAATTTGATTCTGAGTTCGTCCGGAAACGCCCTTGCGTACCATGTTTACACCGTGTCCCATGTCTTGATATTTTGAAACATCATCTACAAAAGTGACATGCGTTTCATCGTTTGCAAAATAGGTGTCTGTTTTTAACAAATGTTCGACTGTCTCAGCATTTGCACCATCTTCCAACTCAATATAAAGCATTCTGCGATGAATACCCGTTCCGAGTGGAATCGTCATAGATAGTGCGTTTTTTACGCCCTTTACGGCTTTTGCTGCGGTGCTGTGCCCCATACTCATTCCAGGTCCGAAATTGGTGTAAGTCAAACCTTTTGGAGCCATTGCTTCCATTAAAGTACGAATTACTGAATTTGTTCCGGGGTCCCAACCTGCTGCAATCACTGCAACTGCTCTATTCGTTACAGCGATAGGGGAGAGTGTTTGTTTCAAGTTCCAGATTTCCTCATGAATATCGAAACTGTCAACAGTGTTTATTCCCATTGCCAAGATGGTTTTGGCTTGCTCTTCCACGTTGCGTGTAGGCGAGCAGATAATTGCAACGTCTACATCCTTTAGTTTGGAAATATGATCGACAACATCGTATTTTTTCAATTCATCAGGGATATTTGTCGCATCGCGACGAACAATTCCGGCAACGCCAAAATCCGAAGATGCTAAAATAGCATCAAGCACGTATTTACCGATGTTTCCATAGCCGATAATGGCGGCGTTTTTTCTCATAGAAAATAATTCGTTTATTTACATTTGCAAAGATACGAAAAAAAAATGGATTACAATTCATCTATCGGGTTCCAAAATACAACTTTCCACTTTTGAATCTTATTGTTTTTCACAGCTACACCTTCTGCTTCCAGTCGCTGTTGCTGAGTATTGAATGTGCCTTTAGCAGACAAAAAACCTTGGCTATTAACTACTCGATGAGCAGGAATATTCGCATCAGACGGGCATTGGCTCATCACTTTTCCAACCATTCTAGAAAAATTTGGAAAACCAATAGCCTTGGCGATTGCTCCATAACTTGTAGCACGCCCGGCAGGAACTAAGCACACAATATCATGCACAGCTTGCCGGAAAGCTTGTTTTTCAACGAGATTCATTAAAATCAAATTATTCCAAAATAGCCGCAACGCCAGGTAAAACTTTACCTTCAAGATATTCCAACATCGCACCGCCACCAGTCGAAATATAACTCATTTCATCAGCCAGTTTGTTTTGATTGATTGCTGCAACTGAGTCTCCACCGCCGATTGCGGAAAATGCACCGTTTTTTGTAGCGACTGCAACAGCTTTCGCAATGGCGGTTGTGCCGTGTCCGAAATTTGCAAACTCAAACACGCCCATAGGACCGTTCCACAAAATAGTTTTGGATTCTGCAATAACCTTTTCAAATGTTTTGACAGACTCCGGACCGGCATCCATACCTTCCCATTCTGCAGGAATAGCATTGGACGGGAACATTTTGATGTTGGCATCATTACCGAATCTGTCACCACAAACCGAGTCGGTAGGGAAGTAGTATTTTACGCCTTTAGCATCCATTTCTTTCATGATATCTTTTGCCAAATCAAGTTTGTCGTCTTCGCAAATAGATTTACCGATTTTTCCGCCCATAGCTTTAATGAATGTGTATGCCATACCGCCACCGATAATCATGTTATCTACTTTGGAAATCAAGTTTTTCAAAATATCAATCTTACTTGAAACTTTGGCACCACCAATGATTGCCGTGAACGGTTTTTCAGCATGGTTCAATAATCTTTCCAAATTTGTGATTTCGTTTGCCAACAAAAAGCCGAAGTATTTTTTGTTAGGAAAGAATTGTGCAATAACTGCAGTTGATGCGTGTGCACGGTGTGCTGTTCCGAATGCATCGTTTACGTATGCATCGCCCAAATCTGCCAGATATTTTGCGAAAGCTGTATCACCTTTTTGTTCGCCCGGTAAAAAGCGGAGATTTTCCAAAAGAAGAACTTCGCCCGGTTTAAGATTTTTTGCGTTTTCGATAGTTTTGTTTTCAAAAATATCGTCGGCTAATTTCACATTGACCCCGAGTAATTTGCTCAAGTGCTCGGCAACAGGTTTAAGTGAAGATTTTTCTTCAAAACCGGTTTCTGACGGACGTCCCAAATGCGACATTAAGATTACTGCAGCACCATCGGTTAATAGCTTTTTTATTGTTGGTAAGGATTCGCGAATACGTGTGTCGTCAGTAATTTCAAGGGTTTCTTTGTGCAAGGGCACGTTGAAATCGCAACGTACGAGCACTTTTTGATTGGCGAAGTTTTGATTTTGGATTGTTTTCATAATTACTCAGTTTATAAAGTTTGTAAAGCGGTTAAACAGCAACCTCTGCTTTGATGTGCGGATGTGCTTGATAATTGATCAATTCGAAATCATCGTAAGTGAAATCGAAAATATTTTTTATGCTTGGATTTAATTTTATTTGAGGTTGTGGATAGGGTTTGCGTGTCAGTTGTAATTTGGCTTGTTCAAGATGATTTGAATAGAGATGTACATCGCCGAATGTGTGAATAAACTCGCCCGGTTGCAAATTACAGACTTGTGCAATCATTAGTGTTAGCAGGGCATACGAAGCGATATTAAACGGTACACCCAAAAACACATCGGCCGAGCGTTGATACAATTGACACGACAACTTTCCATTTGCTACATAAAATTGAAACAAGACATGGCAGGGTGGGAGAGCCATTTCCGAGAGTTCGCCCACATTCCACGCACATACGAGCATTCGGCGTGAGTCCGGATTTTTTTTAATGGTTTCGATCAATTCTGAAATTTGGTCAATCGTTTTGCCGTCTTTACAGCCCCACGACCGCCATTGTTTGCCGTAAACAGGTCCCAAATTTCCCTCAGCATCTGCCCATTCATTCCAAATGCGGACGCCGTTTTCCTGCAAATAATGCACATTTGTATCGCCTTTCAAAAACCACAACAACTCATAAATAATTGACTTTAGATGCAATTTTTTTGTTGTTTCCAGCGGAAATCCCTGCGACAAATCAAATCGCATTTGGTGCCCGAAAACACTGCGTGTTCCCGTGCCTGTGCGATCGGTTTTGTTGGTGCCGTGTTCTAAAATGTGTGATAAAAGATTTAAGTATGGTGTCATATCACTCCGTTTAATACATCAATTAAAGTTCCAACAAATACGATCAAAGTTGAAAGTACCAATATCCCTAGAATGAATGCCAACAAGGCTTTTACATAATTTTTCACTTTCTTTTCGCCAAAAAATTGCCCAACTGACCAAATGAGATAAACAATCATGATGTAACTCGTAATTTGTATGATATTCAATTCCACCAATCCTTGAAAAGGCGTAACTATAGCCGTTGCCAATGCTGATATTCCGGAGATAAAACACATCAGAATAAAAATCTCGAAAAGATTATATCCTGATTTTCTAAAAAATAATTTTATCCAAAATGCCATGTATAATCCTTGTAATATCGCTGAATAGCCCGGATATTCGAATGCCATCCAATGAAAAATAAGAACTGTTGTAGGGGTGAACTCATCGCCATATAGGCCCAAATCTTTAACCCCAATTTGAAAAAAGTAACTGATAAGTGCGTAAAACAACGAAGTGATAATGACAAATGTAATGGGTTTTACGAAACGGTGTCTATCTTCTGCGATAAACTGCCTGACAGTGTTTCCGGGTGCTATGAGCATTCCTTTTACAGTGTATAAGAAACCTTTATTGGCACGAAAAAAACCTGCAATTTCCTGCCAAATATAGTATTTGTCAATTCTCCTCAACTCTGCGGGTCGTCCGCAGTTTGAGCAGAAGTTTCCGTTGATTGGCTCGGTACAGTTTTTACAATTGTCCATTTCTTTTACAAATTTAACACCCCTATATCAACGCAAACAAAATAAAAACCAATCCCGCAATAAATGTGTATCCTACACGAATTGTGACGGCCATAATGAAATCCTTCATTCGGCTGAATTGGAAATTCAAGTTGCCCTTTTCCCATGCACACAAGCCGACTAAAGTCAAGATCGCAAGCCATGCGGAAATACTTGTAAGCATAAAGAAAACTAACCCAAACAAGACTGTTGCTGCAAATTGCAAACCCATCGTACGGAAAATACTTACCGGCGTAATCTCGCCCAACTCAACTTTGAAAACTCTAATCCATGCTTTTGCGAAAAGTGCAGAATACCAAACAGCTCCAATTCCAAATGATACAACGGTTGCCACAGCAAACCACCACCAATTGATTTGGGCGAAAATTTGACAGATTAAATTGCAGGAATTCATATGTTACTTCATTAGAAAAAGTTAATAACTTACGAAATCATCGCCCCAATCAACGTTCCGGACATCAAACTCACTATTGTCCCGCCTAAAAGTGCACGCAGCCCTAATTGCGAAATCAAAACACGTTTGCCGGGTGCTAATGAGCCAATTCCGCCGATTTGAATACCAATCGAAGCAAAATTCGCAAAACCGCAAAGAAAGTAAGTTGCCATAATAACCGATCTTTGCGAAGCAAAAGCACCGCTATGACTTAATTCTGCTAAACTTATGTAACCGATAAATTCAGTTAAAATCAGCTTTTCGCCAACTACACGCCCAACTAATGTAATGTCTTCAGGATGAATCCCAAGCATCCACATTAATGGAGCAAATGCGTGACCTAACAAAAATGGTAAAGAAACTTTATCGTATGCACCATTCGTAACATTGTAAACCCACGTATTCAGTGTATCGCTCATTCCTACGATGTGATTAAACATCGCAATAAATGCCACAAACACCAAGAGCATCGCACCAATGTTTACAGCAAGTTTGACGCCCTCTGTGGTGCCGTTTGCAACAGCATCCAAGATATTTTTACCGACATTTTCTTTAGATACAGTGAGATCTGAGCTGAATTCTTCGGTTTGAGGCACTAAAATTTTAGATATAACAATTGATCCGGGTATCGCCATAACAGATGCAGCCAATAAATGTCGTGCAAATATCAAGCGTGCTTCAGGGCATTCGCCACCCAAAAAGCCCACGTATGCTGCCAAAACACCACCGGCAACAGTTGCCATACCACATGTCATAATTAGCATGATTTCGGATTTGTTCATGCGTTCCAGATATTGTTTGATCAATAAGGGCGACTCGGTTTGTCCTAAAAAAATGTTACCCGCAGCAGCCAAACTTTCCTGTCCTGATAGGCGTAGTGATTTTGTCAATAACCACCCTAAACCAAAAACTACTTTTTGAATGATACCGAGATAAAACAACAAACTCGTCAATGCCGAGAAAAAGATAATCGTTGGTAAAACTTGAAATGCAAAGATAAATCCGTGCGTTTCCGTATTCAAAAGGTCGCCGAGTAGGAAAGAACTTCCGGCTTTTGTAAAATCGATGATGATAACAAAAAATCTGCCGACAAATTCAAAGAAAATCCGAACAGGCGGAAAATACAAGATACTTATCGCAAACAGAACTTGCAAGCCCAAACCAATGGAAACCTGTTTCCAGTTGATTGCCTTGCGATTTGTGCTAAACACAAAGGCAATGACCAAAAGAGTTACCATTCCCATAAGCCCGTGAAGCACGTGACCTAAACTAATTCCGAGACCTGATGCTACTGTTTCCATAAGTTTTTTTGGTGCAAAGATACAAAAAAACTAAATAAGACCCGTTAGGATGGCAGAGAAACTTATCAGAATTTATTAACAATGTTGTTTTTTTCGATATTTTTTGCTATTTTTGTGGTTTGAAATCTAAAAAAACAAAAACCATGAAAAAAATCTTATCAATTTTTGTACTATTTGGCTTACTACTTTCTTCGTGCAATGTTAGCAGCGACGAAAGACCATCTATTTCCGAAAGAACTATCCAGCAGGTAATTAGTGAGCTATCTGCTCTCCATCCGAATCAAACCGAACGCATTGAAATCGGTGTGCGACAAGCTGCATCGCTTTGGTTTTCGAGAGACGGAGGTGATGCGGATTTCAAAGAATTTACTTTGAATAATTTTGTTGCATGTCCTCACGAATTAGATCTCTTGTTTGAGAGACTTCAACGAAATTTTGAAATTTTGACTGGTAATCTCCACAAAATAAACGTCCGTTTGATGATGCCTTTGCACATTTATATGGGAGATATTATGCCTGTTGACCGCCTTTTTGGTGGATTTAGTCCATTTTCACATCTGAATGAGGATATGTTCGATAACAAAATTGCATTTGTAGTGTTGTTGAATTTTAGAACGTTTTCGTTGGAAGAAAAAAACAGATATGGTGCAAATTGGACACGCACACAGTGGGCTCATGCACGAATGGGCGAAAGATTTACATCTCGCGTTCCGTCGGAATTGCGACAGGAATTTTCACGCGTTTTCACGCAGGTTGATACTTGGAGAACAGACTACAATTTCTATATGGGGCAATTGTTGACAAACGACGGCAGAAGGCTGTTTCCGGAGGATTTGAGATTGATAACGCATTGGGGATTGCGTGACCATTTGAGAACATATTACGCTTTGGAAGGTAGAACCGAATCGCAAGAAATGATTTTCAAAGTGATGAATCACGTTATCAATCAGACTGTTCCGGAAGTTGTAATCAATAACCCAAATGTGCAATGGAATCCGTTTGAAAACACAGTGTATGAAAATGGCGTAAGGATCACTTCAAGACCTGAGCAATACCGCTATCAAATGCTTTTGGATTTATTCAGAATGCACCAAAGAATGGACCCTTATACCCCTCAATACGAAAATTATATCGAGGCTAATTTTAGTGGAAGCGTTGAACTTTCAAAGCAAATTGTTCGCGATTTGTTTGTTCAACTTGTTTCGTCGGATGTTGCAAGAGAAGTTGGGCAGGTTATGAGCCAGCGTTTAGGTCGTGATTTAAGACCTTTTGACCTTTGGTATAACGGTTTTAGAGCACGTGGTGCATTTCCGGAAGCAGAATTAAATGCACTAACGAGACGACTTTATCCCAATGCAATGGCGTTTGAAAGAGATATGCCAAACATGTTGATGACGCTGGGTTGGGACAGAAGAAGAGCAACAGAAATTGCATCGGGAATTACAGTAGATGCTTCGCGTGGTATCGGTCATGCTTGGGGAGCACAAATGATGGGCGATCAAGCTCGTTTACGCACAAGAATACCTGTTGACGGTATGGATTTTAGAGGGTTCAACATCGGAATCCACGAATTAGGACACAATGTTGAGCAAGTAATTTCACTTTACGATGTGGATTATTGGATGCTCAGAAGTGTGCCGAATACGGCATTTACAGAGGCATTAGCGTTTATATTCCAAGATAGAGATATGGAACTGTTGGGCAAAAGAAACGACAATCCGTTGGCAAACGACCTTGCAACGTTAGGCATTTTCTGGAATACGTTTGAGATTATGGGCGTTTCGTTAGTAGATATGGGCGTTTGGGAGTGGATGTATGCCAATCCGAATGCCAATGCTAATCAGTTGAGAGATGCTGTCATTCGTATTGCAAAAGATGTTTGGAACGAATTTTTTGCACCGGTTTTTGGTATCGAAGATCAGCCGATTTTGGCGATTTATACGCACATGATCATGCGTCCGCTTTATTTATCGAACTATCCACTTGGTCGTTTGATACAATTCCAACTTGAAGAATATATGGCAGGGAGAAATTTTGCAGCGGAAGTTGACCGCATGTTTGCACTTGGTAATCTCACACCTAAACACTGGATGTTGCAAGCTGTTGGCGAGGAATTATCTGTGCAGCCTTTGATTGAAGCTACAGAACGATCCGTCAGAAGAATTAGGCAAGACGACTAAAAAGAACGAAATGAAAGTCATTGAGAATTTCAAAACGTACCTGTGGTCTCTGCGAATGCGTAAAATCGCTCGCAAGCAGAAACGTAGTCGCCAAATGCTGGGTTTGGACTTGGCAAAAAATGTTGGTATCTACTTTCACTACAACGGAAAGGCGTCTTATGAAACTGCCAATAAATTCGCCGACTATTTAAAGACACGAGGCGTTTCGGTTATGGTGTTGGCATATTCGGATAGCAAGGATAAACCCACAGAAATAGCAGAAAACCAAAGTTTTCTATTGTTTTTGAAATCTCAACTGGGTTTTAATCGAGTGCCGCACGACAATGCTGTAAGCACCTTCGTGGAGCAACCATTCGATATTTTCTTCGATTTAAGTTTGAACAATCATTTCCAAAATTTATATATCGCAAATGCATCTCATGCCACATTTAAAGTGGGACGAACAAGCAAGCAGGGGTTAAATATCTTTGACTTTACGCTCGAAGTCAAAGATACGGCGGATATGCAAGAGCTTATAGATGCCATCCTCAAATATCTTGAAGTGTTTAATCAAGATGGGAGCCGCAATTGATTTTAAGAATATCTAAAATATGTTAGCAAACAAATTTATCGGAACCGGTGTGCCTACGATTACGCCATTCAAAACTGACGGATCAGTCGATCTCGAAGCACTCGGAAGACTAATCAACCACATTATTGATGGCGGGATTGACTATATTGTTGCCTTGGGAACTACGTCAGAAATATGTACGTTGAGTAAAGTTGAACAAGATGCAATCGTAAAAAAAACGGTCGAAACCGTTAGAGGACGCGTACCTATTGTTGTTGGTATTGGTGGAAATAATACCGCAGAATGTGTTGAAATTTTGAAAACATATGATTTTACAGGCATAGACGGAATTCTGTCAGTTGTTCCATATTACAACAAGCCAACGCAAGAAGGGATTTATCTGCATTTCTCAGCAATCGCAAAAGCTTGCCCTGTTCCGATTATTTTGTACAATATACCTCCGCGATGTGTGGTAAATATGGATGTAGAAACCACGATACGCTTGGCAAACGACCACCCCAACATTATCGCACTCAAAGATTCGTCGAACGATATGGAGCATTGCCAAAAAATTATTCAGCACAAAGGTAAACCCAACGATTTTCTGGTTATTTCCGGTGATGATGGCACGGCTTTAGAATTGATAGAAATGGGAGGGGTAGGTGTGATTTCTGTTATGGCAAACGCACTGCCAGTACAGGTTTCGAGCATGATTCGAGCTGGAGTTTCAGGAGATTTTGAAAAAGCAAAAAAAGAGTTTTCCGAATATCAACATCTCGTTCCTTTTTTGTTTGAAGAAGGGAATCCGACGGGTGCAAAATCTATCATAAGTTTGCTTGGATTTTGCGAAGATACCTTGCGTTTGCCTTTGGTAAAATCTACTAATAGTTTGAAGAGTCGTATTCAGACTGCGTTTGAGCCGTTTGTGAAAGGTTAAAAACGTCTGAAACGACATAATATATGTTCAAGCAGATTATTTATACGATGAAAAGCCACTTGCCGGACGGTAAGGCAGAGCAATTTTATGACTTTATGATTGAACCGACCGATGAGGCATATTCAAATTGGCTACCCGAACATCATCAATATCATATTGTCAAACGTGGCAAAAATAGCCCTGTGGGGGATTTAGTTTTTTTTGATCAACATATCAGCCCAAACTTCCGACTGAAATCCTATGCGATTGTTCGAGTTGCCGGTAGACCATGTGAAATAACCGTTCAAGTTCTCAAGTTCGGAATGCGTGTACCTGTGTTTGTAAGTTTATATTTTGAGGATACTCTAAACGGTCTTGTGCTTACTGAAGAGGTTCGTGCAGGCTATCGTGGAGTTGGTGCGATATTTAATCCGTTCTTTCGTCTTGTATTAACTAAAAGAAAGTTATCGGCTTTAACCAAACATCACAACAAAGAGTGGAAAGAGCTTGAAAGAATACTAATTGCTACTTGAGGCCGGTAAAAAAAGCGACCTAAAAAACCCGCTGGCACCGATTTGCAATCGGTTCACTCACAGCAAGTTAAATAAATGTAGTTGAAAAAAAAACTAGAAAAAAAGATTGAAAAATAAAGCAAAAATATATGCAAAGTTTAGACACGGCACCAGCGGGTACATTGCCATGTATGTTGTGAATTGCTTAAAAAATTTGTATTTTTGTAGTCGCAAACAACACTGCACTAGCAGTAATAAAATACCACAGGAGATTTAAACATGCTTAAAATCAAACATTGTCGTAAAATCATTGCCATGGCTCTTGTGCTGGCAACTCTCTCCACGCTAGTTTTCGCTGTTGGAGCGTCACCTGCACAAGCCTCTGCGACACCACAGCCTGCATCCGGCTCGAACACACTTCTTTCGCCGTTCGTTCCGAATAATGTCAGCAACTTTGACATTTCAGGCTTTAATGGACGAGTATTCAACACCGCCGGGCGTCCAACGGTAGCCCCAGGCTGGGTTTCCAGTGCTGCGTATGGCACAGCGCCGTTTTTCTACGGCGTAACATCCATTACTGCGCCTATCGGCACAACAGTGGATATTCGCGAAGCTGCGTTCCGCACACAAGCCAGCGATGTATTCGATGGTGACCTTACTCACCATATCGAGCGTCTGCTACCCGCTAACCCTGTAATTTCACAGAACATAGTTATTGTGTATCGTATTACGAACTCTCGCGGAACAACAACCTTCCTTGATGTTCAGGTAACATTCGAGGCACGTACAGATTTCCTTGTTGAGCGTGTAATTCACAGTATTCCGTACGACGATATGCGAGGCACTACTCACACTACTGTCCGTCGCGGTTCAAACACAGACCAACAAATCTTGGGTCTGTACATGATGCCAAACTCCAGCTTTGATGTGCGTGTGGTTGACCATCCTACAAGTGGCGGACAAACTGCTTTGCTTTTGTATACATATCAAGCTATTTGGAATCAAAACACTAACCACGGTCCGGTAACCGATGCTTGGCACACCATTTATCACGGTAATGGTGTAACGGGTGCTCAAGCAAACCAAAACAATGTCCATGTTCCTCGTATGGGTCGTGTTCCGGTATTTGTTACTCCACGTAATGATGCGGGTCACTTTACTGTTGAACTACGCTTTACACTTGAGGGTGCAAACAGCGTTCGTAGCTTGAACTTCTTTAACTATCAAGACGCTAACCCTGACTTCGGTCACTTCACCATTACCGAAGCAGAGTGGCTTGATAACTGGAGATTTGTTCCGACAGCCGACGCCGAAGACTTTGGTCAAATGTTCGCTATTATCCAAAGCCCTACCTATGTAATGTTAGTTGCTTGGCAAGACAGATTTGACCTTCAACTTGGCAATATTGTATGGGGTCAAGGTAACACTCGTACCGGTCAGGGAATCCAAAACATTCTTGACAATCAAGAACACATGACCCACTGGTTTAACTACTGGTATGGTCTTTGCATTAACGCAACAAACCCATGGGACAGGCTTGTACACGCAAGACAATTTACTGTTCCTGCATATCGTGGACCGGGTGCTGCTTTTATGGGTCACCGTGTTCTTGGTATGAGTATAACCTCTAACATTAACAATGGTGGCGGTATTACTCGTTATCTTCGCATTAACACATCAGTTCACTATTATCCAACGATGGACTTTTTGGCAATGCACGAACTGGGTCACCGTTATGACTCGAACTTTGGTCTGGGCGAGGTTATTACTAATGTCCAGCCGAACTTTTTGCAATATATGCACAGAGGACATACCTACAACAACAATCGTTGGAACATCTCACCAACTGCCACAGCTGAACATCGTGCCTTTGTTGATTTTGAAAACACTTTTGATACCAGACTTATTCGTCTAATGTACGCTGTTGAATCCTCTACATGTCGTTATGAAGCACTCCAATCTGTTCAAAGTGCGAACCGCGAGCAGGGATATCATCATTTAAATTGGACCAGAGGTGATGCTTTCGCTTACGGAATTTTCCGCCAAAGCGGACTGAACGTCATTCCGGTAATTGAAATTTGCTTGGGTCTGGGCGACAGAGCGATAAGCCCTGCCGTTCGTAACCATATCATGAACAGCGATGCTCGCATTGCTCACCATTTGTATCTGCTGGCTCCGGGTGAAGCCAATGTGGCTGTTAGAAACACCCTTGTTGCTGACCGTAGTCTAGTCGGCCACTGGAGTGCTACCGTTCTTGGTGCCGGTGCCACAAGTTTGACAGGCACAGCTACCATCAATATCGACTCTCCGGATATGGCTCCGCTAATTGGCGAGCAAATTCGAATCTATGATGGTGCAACGCTAATTCACACACTGCCAATCACCGGTCCAACAATAGCTGTTCCTGCTACTCCGATTGGTGGATACCGTGTCGTGCTTCCGCGTCCTGCAGGTTTGTACACCATTAATACAACACTTCTTGTTTCGACTGCAAACACAGGTGTTGCTGAAGCAGTGTACACGGACGTAGATCCTCTCTAACCTAGCTCTTAACGCTAACGGCGGTCGTCCGATTTGGTATTGAGCAAAACAATACTTTGCCAATAGCAGTGATTAACAACGGTAATCTTGACCGGGAATTAGTAAGTAGATATAGACAGTGCTCCATTTCCCCCGCTGGTGGCGATTCCAGTGGCTGTTGCCAACCTCCGCCAAATACGGGAGAATTTGTTTGCTAA
The DNA here is from genome assembly GCA_009785425.1 of Bacteroidales bacterium. Lineage (GTDB taxonomy): Bacteria > Bacteroidota > Bacteroidia > Bacteroidales > P3 > WRKV01. The sequence continues at coordinate 26,822 of WQWI01000004.1, forward strand.
TTAAAATTAAAAACAACCTGAAAAAATTCAATACCGACCATTAGCAAAATACACGCTAACCCAGTCCAAACAGGTGTTCTACGGCGTTTCATAAAAGCAAAAATCAAAAAACCTATCGCCAAACAGGCTAATATGGTTTCAAATTTCGACCAGTCTAAATTCTTCCAGACGCTTAGAGGTAGCTGCTCAATAATGAAAACGCTTTGGTTCAAAATCCAAATTGTGAAATTGAGTAATTTTCCGAAAATTCCAGCTAAAAAGGCAGAAATCGGTGCCGAAACCAAAATCGCCATTCCTAACGGAATGATTAAAACACTGAGAGGAGAAGCAATTATATTCGCAAGAATGAAGTAATTTGGAAATTGTTCAAAGTAGTAAATCGACAACGGAGTTGTTGTGAGTTGAGCAGCAATGGAAACAGTGACACATTCCCAAACATACTTTGAAACCTTGTTTTTAGGCGTCCACAACTTCGAAAACATTCTGTTTGTCATCACAATACCAAGTACCGCCAAATATGAGAACTGAAATCCAAGTGCATACAACATCATCGGATCGTAGGTCAGTTGTACAATTGCAGCGGTTGCCAATGAATTGTAAACCGATGTTTGCCTATCAACACATTTTCCTACCGTGATAAACGAAAACATAATTGCCGACCTCAATGCCGATGGTGCAAAACCTGTGATTAACGCGTAACTCCAAATACAAGTTAGCACAATTACGGCTTTTAAAAGTAATTTCCACCGTTCGCCTCGCAAGAAAAACAGCAGATGCATAATTACCATTGCGAAAAGTCCGACGTGCAGTCCAGAAACGCTGAGGATATGAACCGTTCCGGAGTTTTGGTAAGACCTTCGTATTTCCGGCGTGAGATTTGCACCGTACCCCAGCAAAATAGCAGAAGTTACGGCATACTCCTTACCTGTAATACCCTGGTTGGAAAGCGTTTCCAGAAAATTATCCCGTACGTTGATTGCATAGGCACGCACAGGGTTTCCGCCGTCTTCATCAATTTTTTGCCAAGAACGTTGGTTCAAATAAATCGTGTGAAAAATCTGTTTTCGTCTTAAAAATTTTCGAAAATCAAAATTTCCGAATTTCTTTATAGAATCTGTCGTTTGAGCACGATTTCGAATGGTTAAAACATCGCCGTAACGCAGTTCTGTACTGAGCGAATCGATTGCAAAATATGCCATAATTTTGCCCATTGTTGGCATATATTTTGCATCTTCTTGATTGTTTTTTCCGCCAATAACCTTCAAAGTTGTTCTTACGGAACGTTCACGAACATTGGGTGTATCATCTACAACAACAAGTAATTGAGAATAATTTTGTTTTGAAAAATGTGCCGGATTCAGAGATTGATCCACCTGCTTTGTTCTCAAAAAGCCTAATAAAGCCATGAAAACGCAGGCAGAAAGCCCAAATTGATATACTTTATTCCGATAATCTTGCTTGATCAGCACAACCAAAATCATTAAAAAAGCACCAATCCCAATAGCAGTGGGGTAGAGCGACGGCGAAAAATGCACATATTGTGCAATCGAGATGCCGATAATTAGGCTTATCGCAAGTTTGATGAGTGGCGAGATTTGCATGACTTTGCAAAGTTACACCTAAAACCTCGAAAAAAAAACCTAAAAAACGTTAAGGATCCTTAAAAAATGTTAAAATTGCTGTTCCTGCCCCTCAAAAAGGTCATCAATTCGAACTACTCTTACACCTTGGTAATAAAACTGCAAGACTTCCTCGACACTAAAACCTTCACGAATTTTGCGAGCAGCACCTTCTTGGCTTAATCCTACACCGTGCCCAAAGCCTCTGCCATCTAAAATTACCCTATTGCCCTCTTGTCTGACACTGAAAAATGTGGAGCGTAGATTAAAATCTCGGCGTATATCTCGCAGGCGAATGTTTTCGTGGAAATGCGTTTTTCGCTCGTCCTGCACGAAATTCAAAGCGTTTGTACGTTTGACCGGATCATTAATATCATATCCGTAATGTCGCTGTAGACCATTGAGCCATTCGTCTATGCTAAACTCTCTTTGCCATGTCGAGCCCGGCATTCCGAACGAAAACGTGTCGGCAATACTTCTCAAATAGGGCACCGCCGTAACCCAAGCATCTTCGGAGTTCTTTGTTTGTCCGCCAGAATTAGCGTGGAACGATGCCAAAATCAAATTGCTGTTTTCATCTACAACAACCATTCCTGCTGTAGCTCTTGCTGCCTCTAAAATTACAGGAATAACATTACGACCGAAATAAGCCTGACAATGCACGCCATCACACAAATTAAAGCCTTCGCTTCTGTGCTTATTAATCATCCGCATAGCATACGTTCGTGAAATAATGGCTTGAATTTTGAAAAAATCGAGGTCAGCGGGTATGCCACCTACTTGCACTCCGCGTACTTCCGATTGAACCACCCCGGCTATATAATTCTCTATATTAACGATATTTATGAAGCGTAAAGCATTGTTTACAACTGATATTTCCAAGTGATCATAGTAAATTCGAGATCGGATACTCGGATCTTTAGGTGTAATTCTGAACATTGTATTCAAGCGATCTCCCATAACGGTTATTTTTTCAAAAACACCAAGTTCGGAGCCATGTTTTACCACTCTCACACCAGCGATTTTGGCATAAAGTGTGATACTGTCGTTTTCATTTAGTACGATTATTTCGTTGCCGTTCTCGTCGGTAATGCGATATTGTCCTGTAACGCAGGATAAATCTGCTTGTCGGATGGTTTCGGTGGAAAAAATTCTAACTAACAAATCTGTTGCCGAACTCGTGTTAACAACAAAAAAAAGTAGAAAAATCGAAAGTATATTTTTCATAGTCCATTTATTTTAAAAATTCCAAGATTGCTTGTGCTGCACGCAGACTGGCATTGGCTTCCCCAAGTTTTTGTTTGAGAAGTTTATAGTCGGCAATTTGTGTTTCGCGATGTGGCGAAGATAAGCATTTTGATAATTCTTTAATTAGATTCTTAGTATTTAGTTCGTTTTGAATGAGCTCTACAACAACAGGTTTATCCATAATCAGATTTACCATCGCAATATATTTTATATCAATAACACTCTTTGCGATGATGTAGGAGATCGGACTTCCTTTGTAGCATACAACTTCAGGAACTTCGAACAACGCCGTTTCTAATGTAGATGTGCCTGATTTTACCAGTGCCGCTTTCGCAGAACGAAGTAGGGAATAGGTTCTGTTTAGAACTAATTTTACATTTCGGTCTCCAATGATTTTTGCGTATAAGTCGCGATGCTGCTCCGTTCCTGCAATCACAAACTCATAGTCGGGAAAGTGTGGAATAACGGACAGTTGAAGGGGAAGTATAGTTTGTATCTCTTGTTTTCGACTCCCGGGAAGTATAGCGATAACCGGCTTACCACTTTCGGAAACGTAGGCAAGGCCTTTATTCCGAGAGATTGCATCTAACAAAGGATGTCCGATAAATTCAGCTTCAATGCTGTTTTTAGCAAAAAAGTCCTTTTCGAACGGTAGGATTACTAGCAACTTATCAATATTTTTCCGCATTTGCTTTACACGCGATTTGTGCCAAGCCCAAACTTGCGGAGCAATATAGAAGATAACCTTAATTCCCTGTTTTTTCGCCCATTTTGCAATTCTCAAATTAAAACCCGGATAGTCAATCAACACGATTGCATCGGGCTTAAATTCCAAAATATCTTTCTTGCAGAAATCAAAATTTCGTAGGATAATTCTGAGGTTCTTCAAAACTTCCACAAACCCCATAAATGCCAAATCTCGGTAATGTTTTCGCAAATCTACGCCTTCTTTCTGCATCAAATCACCACCCCAACCGCGGATTTCAAGATTAGGATTCAACCCTTTCAATTCGCGAACAAGATTTGATCCATGTAAATCGCCCGATGCTTCTCCTGCGATGATATAAAGCCTCATAAATTGAGGTTTTTTAGTTTGTTAATGGCGTCAAACGCGGTCAAATCGTGCTGTACAGGCACAATCGAAATGTAATTTTCTCGCAAAGCGTGGATGTCCGAATCCAGACAGATATTTTGATCAACAAACTCGCCTGTAAGCCAATAATAATCTACGTTCCAAGGGTCTTTTCGTTTTATATAACCTTCCACCCAATATGCATCGGCTTGCGTACAAACTTTGATGCCTTTAATATCCTCTTTCTTAACTTTTGGAATGTTCACATTTAAGCAAACCCCTTTAGGAACAGGCGTTTCGATAACTTGAGAAATAATTTTCCGAATAAAATCCGCTGCTTGCGAAAAATCCGCATCGTGGTGGTAATCCAACAACGAAAATCCAACAGATTTTATGCCCTCCATTGAGCCTTCGATAGCAGCACCCATTGTGCCGCTGTAAATTACATTGGATGAGGCGTTTGAGCCGTGATTGATTCCGGAAAGAATCAAGTCTATTTTCTCGTTTTCCAAAACCACTTTTAAGCCCATTTTCACACAATCTACGGGCGTTCCGACACAAACGTACTCTTGATAATTCTCTTCTTTTTTTAGCAAACTCAGACGCAGTGGGCGATTTACGGTTATCGCATGTCCCATTCCCGACATGGGGTCTTGAGGGGCTACAACCGTTATATTTCCGAATGGACGGGCAATATCAATGAGTGTTCTTAGTCCTTTGGCACGAATGCCGTCATCGTTTGTTACGAGGATATTTAGCATTTTTAGTGTATTGTCTTTGTGCAAAGATACGAAGAAAAATCGAAAAATGCAAATAACGATGTCTTTTTGTGATTTTTTTTTGTATCTTTGCAACATGTTTTTCACAAATCCGGCAATACTTTGGGGCTTATTTGCAATTTTGATTCCGATTGCAATACATCTGTTTTATTTTCGAAAATTCAAAAAAACGTACTTTTCGAATGTGAGGCTGCTTCAGAGTATTCAAAATCAAACGCAAAATCAATCAAAATTGAAGCATTTGCTGGTTCTGTTTTGTCGGATTTTGACGATTATATTTTTGGTCTTTGCATTTGCGCAACCTAACCCTAAAACAGCCCTAAAACCGCTTGTTGGTGAGGGCGTAAACTACGTTTCTGTAGTTATCGACAACTCATTCAGCATGGGTACAAATACCGATAGGGGCACACTTCTCGACCAAGCTAAGCAAAAAGCGAGAGAGTTGGTGTCAAAATTTAAGCCAACTGACCGATTTGCTTTGATAACTCAGGATTTCTGGGGTGATAGTCGCCGATTTGTTTCTATGGAAGAAATGTTGTATGCAATAGAACGAGTTGACATTGTGCCATTTTCAAATAGCTTGTCCGAATTGGTAGCACGACAAAAAAGCTTATACCAAAATATTTCGGGGAGAAGCACAGCACTTTTTATGATTTCGGACTTTCAAAGAACGATGGTTGACATTGAAAACTTGATTTCGGACACTATTCTGCAAACATGGTTCATACCGGTTCAGTCGCAAGTAGTCAACAATATCTCTATTGATAGCGTCTCAATTGAAACTCCGATTTTCCAAGTTGGTGGCGAAATAGAGTTCCAAATTTGGTTAACAAATCATGGTGAACAATCGCTTCAAGAAATACCAGTTAAACTACTTGTTAATAACAATATAGTTTCGATTGGAAATGTGAATTTCGAGCCTCGACAAACCAAAACCATACGCAGAAATTTGACTTTGCAAGAGCCCGGATATTTGCAAGGCCGGGTCGAAATTTCGGATCACCCAATTACGTTTGATGATAGATTGTATTTCACTTTGAATGTACTGGAAGAAATTCCTGTATTAATCATTACAGAGGAAACACCTAATCAATTTTTGATGAGATTATTAGCCAATGATCCGAGTTTTGATTTAACCGTTCAAAATGTTCGGAATTTAGATTTTTCAATGCTTCATAGAGTAAACTTCGTGATTTTAGATGAGATAAAAACACTCTCGTCAGGACTTCAAACCGAACTTCAAACCGCTATTGATGCCGGACTAAACGTTTTAATTTTGCCTGGAGAGCAAACATATTTAACTTCAATTAATAATTTAACCAAACAATTATTAAGCGCTGAATATAAACAGATTAAAAAAATGCAAATCAATGTAGATGCCATTTTGTCAGACCATCCAATCTACCGTTCTGCGTTTGTAAGGATACCCGAAAACCTACTTTTACCGGAAGTGCAAAAGTATTTTCCAATTCAAGTTTCTGCTCGCTCCAATTTACAACATCTGCTTAGATTGAGCAATCGTGATCCATTTTTATCTTTTGGAAATGTTGGCAAAGGGCGTGTTTATTTATCGGCTGTGCCTTTCGACAATGCATTTAGTAATTTCCAAAATCAGCCACTTTTTGTGGTATCAGTATTGAATATGATTCTACAAAGTGCAAGTAATGAGCAGATTTATAACTTATTAACACAACAAGAAGCTATTATACACAACGTAGGAGCGGGACACGCCCCGCCCTTGTTTCTACAATCGGAAAATTCCGATTTCGAAATGATTCCACAAGTTACATTCAGGGGCAACCAGCTATTTATCAACACTTTTTCTTCGTTAAGAGATGCCGGAAACTACATTTTGAGAACTCGTAATGAAGTAGTTGCTAAATTATCCTACAATTTTGACAGGCGTGAATCCGACTTGCGAAGTTACTCACGATCCGAACTGGAGCATTTGCTCGGACAACATCATTTAAGTGGTTTTTCGGTTTTGGGGGATAATTTTGTTTCTGTGGATGGCACTTTATTTGCTGTCAGCACACGAATTCCGTGGTGGAAATGGTGTTTGCTATTTGCTTTGCTGTTTTTATTAGCAGAAGCATTCATTTTGAGGCTTTTTCGATAATTTTTCGAAAAAAGTTATTAACAAAACAACGAGTTGTTAACAATTCATATACGAAAATCGACTTTTTTGCGTTATATAGGGTAGAAACCTTAAAAAAGCAAAAATTATGGAAACTACTCTTCAACCCCAAACCATTTTACCCATTTTTCAGAAAATTCACGAAATCCGGGGGCAAAAAGTAATGCTCGATTTTGACCTTGCTGAACTTTATGATGTTGAAACAAGAATCCTCATTCAGGCAGTAAAACGAAACGTTAGTCGCTTCCCCTCTGACTTTATGTTTCAGTTGACACGAAAAGAGTTAAACTGCATTCCAAAGTTTCAAATGCAAATCTTGAATGCACAAAATTCTGATTTTGACACAAATACTCATTCAAGATCACAAATTGTGATCTTGGACGATGAAAGGCTTAGTAACCAGACTGATATAGAAAAGCCAAACAAAAGAGGTACAAACATCAAGTACTTACCCTATGCCTTCACCGAACAAGGCATCGCAATGCTATCCTCCGTACTGCGAAGCGACCGAGCAATAGAGGTAAACATAGCAATAATGCGCGTTTTTGTGGAAATGCGAAAACTTTTCCTTAATCATCAAGAGTTGTTGATTAAGGTTGGCGAATTGGCTGAAAAAGTAGGAGAGCACGACCAATACATTAAAACGCTGTACGACTACTTGAAATCCTATGACGAGGAGCAAAAACGCCGTATTGAATGGGAAAACAGAAATCCGATAGGGTTTGTTGTGTGAATTTTTCATTTTGGATTTTCAATTAAATTTTGTATCTTTGCATCAAAATTGCGATTAAGCAAGCAAAAATAAATTTGTTTATTTTTCGAGCGCGAGCAATTTCAATGTAATTAAACTTTTGAGATGGCTAAGAAAGCAGACAACAAAAAAAAGCAAGTAGAATTAGAAGAAAATAGCGAGCAAATCGCAGATATTCAAGAGGGGAGCGTTCGAAAAGAGGAAAAATCCCGAATGATTAGCCTCTCGAATATGTATCAGTCGTGGTTTTTGGATTACGCATCGTATGTGATTTTGGAACGTGCCGTTCCCGAAATACAAGACGGATTGAAACCTGTTCAACGCCGTATTTTGCATTCGATGAAAGAGTTGGATGACGGACGTTACAACAAAGTTGCCAACATCATCGGAAACACGATGAAGTACCACCCTCACGGCGATGCCTCAATTGGCGATGCTTTGGTGCAACTAGGACAAAAAGATTATTTGATTGACTGTCAAGGAAACTGGGGAAATATCTTGACCGGCGATAGTGCGGCCGCACCACGTTATATCGAAGCACGATTGTCGAAATTCGCAGGAGATGTGGTTTTTAACCCCAAAACAACACATTGGAAATCGTCATACGATGGACGAAACAAAGAGCCGATAACACTTCCTGTAAAATTCCCTTTGCTACTTGCACAGGGCGTTGAGGGGATTGCCGTAGGTTTGGCATCCAAAATTTTACCGCATAATTTCAATGAATTGATTGATGCTTCGATAAAAGTTTTGAAAAATCAGCGTTTTGAACTTTTTCCGGATTTCTTAACGGGCGGTTTGATTGACGTTGAGAATTACAATGACGGATTGAGAGGCGGGAAAATCAGAGTTCGTGCAAAAATTTCGCAATTGGACAGAAAAACGTTGCTAATCTCTGAAATCCCTTTTGCTACAACGACTTCCTCGCTGATTGACTCCATTTTGAAAGCCCGTGAAAGAGGCAAAATCAAAATTCGGAAAATTGACGACAATACTTCGGAAAATGTCGAGATTTTAATTCATTTAGAAGCCAATGTGTCGCCGGATACTGCGATTGACGCACTTTATGCGTTTACCGATTGTGAATATTCAATTTCGCCGAATGCCTGTGTGATTGAGGGCGAAAAGCCTGTTTTTATTGGTGTTTCGGAAATCCTAAAACGTTCGACCGAAAACACGATGGAACTTTTGAAACGTGAACTCGAAATTCGATTGAAAGAACTCAACGATGATTGGCACTACACCTCGCTGGAAAAAATCTTTTTCGAAAAACGCATTTATCGTGAATTGGAGAACGATGTGAAAACTTGGGACCATTTGCTGGCTGACATTGAAGAAGCGTTCAAACCCTATACGAAGAAACTCAAACGTGAAATTACACGTGACGACATCTTGAAACTGACTGAAAAACCAGTCAGAAAAATTTCCAAATTTGATGTCAAAAAAGCCGATGAACACATCAAAAACTTGGAGTTGGAAATGGACGAAGTGAAAAATCACCTCAAACATTTGGTAGATTACACGATCAATTATTTCCAGCAAATCAAGAAAAAATACGGCAAAAACTGGGAACGAAAAACCGAAATTCGGAATTTTGAAACGATTGAACGTACGTTGGTTGCGTCTGCAAATGTGAAACTTTACGTGAATCGAGAAGAAGGTTTTGTCGGCACATCACTAAAAAAAGACGAGTTTGTTTGCGATTGCTCGGATTTGGACGATGTTATCGTATTCCGCGAAGACGGCTCGTTTATGGTGGCGAAAGTTGCTGAAAAAGTGTTTTTTGGAAAAGATATTATTCACGTGGATGTGTTCCGAAAAAATGACGACCGCACGATTTACAATATGGCTTACCAAGACGGAAAATACGGTTTTGCATACATCAAGCGTTTTAATATCGGCGGAATCACACGTGAAAAAGTGTACGATTTGACCAAAGGTACAAAAGATAGTAAAGTGCTGTATTTCACAGCAAATCCGAATGGCGAAGCGGAGCATATTCGTGTGTTTTTGAAAAATAAGCCGGGTTTGCGACGCTTGGTTTTTGACTTTGATTTCAAGGAATTGGCGGTAAAAGGACGCTCGTCGATCGGCAATATCTTATCCCGAAATTTGGTCAAAAAAATCGTTTTGGAAAACGAAGGGCACTCTACATTGTCCGCCCGAAAACTTTGGTTTGACGAGAGTATCAAGCGATTAAGTGCCGACGAACGTGGACAGTATTTGGGCGAATTTAAAGCACAAGATAAAATTTTGGAACTCACAAAAGACGGCTATTATCGTTTGTTGAATTTCGATTTAGGCACACATTTCGATGAAGATTTGATTCATATCGAAAAATTCAGCCCGAAAAAACCGATTACAGCGGTATATTTCGATGGAGAGATACAAAGGTTTTATTTGAAGCGTTTTATGGTTGAAGAAACCGACAAACGAACGCTGTTTATTGACGAACACCCCGAATCGTATTTGCTCACAACTAACGCCGATTGGCACCCGATGCTCGAATTGGAATTCGACAAAAAAGCCAACAAACGAGACATCGAAGACGAAATCGTGGACTGCGTTGAATTTATCGGCGAAAAAAGCCACAAAGCCAAAGGCAAACGCCTATCCAACCACGCCATAAAATCCGTGAATTGGCTAGAATCTCAACCCCACGAAAACGATGAAATGACCGCTGAATCTGCAGAAAATGATGTGCAATTAGATTCCGAATTAGGCGTTACACACGATGGCGAGGCCGTGCAGGGGGAATTGTTTTGAGTATAAGAATAAGATATTGGATAGTCATAGTTTTTTTCCTCGTTCAAGGATTGAACGTTACAAATGCTCAAAACGGGCAATTGATAAGAGATATAGAAAAACACATTGCAAAGATTGATTCTCTAAGAAAGTGTTGTTGGTACTGCTTTGTCTGGTTACATACTGATTATGAAAATGGATACAGTGATAATATATGGCATTTTTTTCCATTGAATATGCCGGATAGTATACTCTGCAACGATGAATTTAGGAGATTTCATGAATATGCGAGAGAAGGGAAGATTGGCTCTCAAAGACTGTTTTTTCGAAGCCATTTTTCTGATTATTGCGATTGTGAGGGTAAGCTACTGTGGCGGTTGATAACTACTAAATACTACCGAATGGGAAGATTAGTTGCTGTCAAAAAACAAACGGAGGACTTACTAACGATTCTTTATATCAATGATGGAAAAGTCATTTACCACCGTGGAGGGGAGGCTGATGTGAAATCTTTAATGCAAAAACATAATTTGCGATTTTAATTCCACTTGTGCGTAAATCACAAAATTTAGGCAGGGTTTTTCCTGCCTTTTTCGTTGCAGTTTGGTTATTTCAAAAAAAAGTTGTATCTTTGCAGGGAGATTATGGGTACAATAACTTTGACATATAAACCTAACGACATTTTTGCAAAAAAAATGTTAGATGCGATGCTGGTTTCGGGTGCGTTTTCCATAGAAAAAGAACCTAAAAAGAGTGAACTTCAAAAATCTATTGAAGAAGCACGAAAAGGTAAGTACTTTGTTGCCAAAAATGCGAAAGACGCTATCTCTAAATGTTTGGCGTAATGTACGAAATTAGAATTTCGAATCGATTTAAAAAACAGGTCAAACTCTGTGAAAAACGAGGTTACGACCTTACTTTGCTCGAAAAAGCAGTTGACATTTTATCGAAAACGGGCAAATTGCCGAGCAGTTATCGTCCCCATAAACTATCAGGAACATACGAAGGTTATTGGGAGTGCCATATCAAAGGTGATTGGCTGTTGATATGGGAACAGAACGATACGGAATTATACCTGCTTTTTACTGGAACGGGTACTCATTCGGACTTATTTTAATACAAATCTCAAATCTCAATTTAATTATGCTTTTAGAATCCGAACAAAAATTAGATTTCAACGATGTATTGATTCGTCCGAAACGCTCTACGCTTGAAAGTCGTAAGCAAATGATTTTGGAACGTAAATTCAAAACCAAATGGGCGCAACGTGAATTCACGTGTGTGCCAATTGTTTGTGCAAACATGGCGACCGGTACTTTTCGTATGGCGGAAGTGTTTAGCGAGTACAAAATGTTGGTTGCCATTCACAAGTTTCATACGAAAGAGGATTGGTTAAATGCCTCTAAAAACGCACTTTCCGCATCAATTTTCACGATTGGAATGTCGGATGCCGAATATGAAAATTTCAAAAATATTCGTGATGCGTTGTTCAATGCAAAGAAAATTGACAACCCCGACGACCTATTTTTGTGTGTAGATATTGCAAACGGCTATACACAACGGTTTTCTTCGTTTATTCACAAAATTCGTGTGGAAAATCCCGGAATTGTAATGATTGCAGGAAATGTTGCAACGGCTGAAATGGTGCAGGAATTGATAATTTCAGGTGCGGATTATGTGAAAATAGGTATTGGTCCCGGAAGTCAATGTACCACGAGACTAAAGGCGGGTGTGGGTTATCCGCAGATTTCTGCTTCGTTGGAATGTGCTGATGCGGCACATGGCTTGAATGGCGGAATTATTTTGGATGGTGGTGTTCGTTCGCCCGGCGATGCGGCAAAAGCATTTATCGCAAACGCAGATATGATCATGATTGGCGGAATGTTTGCAGGAACAGACGAGCAGGAGGGCGAACTGATTACGCGCCGTTTTTTGACTAACGAATTGGACGAAAATAATCAGCAGATTGTTGATGAAAGGCAATACAAATTATTCTTTGGGATGTCGTCGGAGTACGCCCAAGAGAAATTTATGTCAGGTGGTATGAAAAACTACCGCACAAGTGAAGGACGAAAAGAGGAAATCCTTTACAAAGGCTCCGTTCGAGAGATCATTGATGATTTGTTGGGCGGTTTGCGTTCGGCAGGAACTTACATTGGAGCATCAAGCGTCAAAACGTTCGGAAAATGTGGAACGCTAATCCGTGTAGGACGACAGCATGATAGGTTTTAATCCGGTACTATGTACTATCTGGGGGGACCGGGATTTTGGAACGCCGGATTTGTGATAAAGTCCCAGTCAGTCAACGTTTCCAAAAAGAGTATTAATTGACGTTTTTCTCTGTCGGTAAGTTGTACGCCACCTTGATGAACAAATTTCATATTCGGATCAACGGTTGGTGACCATTTCAAACCTGTACTGTAAAATTCGATGACCTCTTCGAGTGTTGTAAATCGCCCATCGTGCATATAAGGTGCGGTTAGAGCGATGTTGCGAAGCGTTGGAATGCTGAATCTTCCTCTATCAAACTCAAGTCCTGTGAAAGAAAATCTATCGTGACGAAGCAGATGTATGGAATCTTCGTGTATCATTGCATTATTTGCAAAACCGCCTGTTGTCATTAAAGGATTTCCTCTTCCGCCATGGCAGTGGAAGCAGTCTGCTCTTTCGGATTCAAACATCAGCCAACCTGCAAAGGCAGAATCGCACAACATCTCTTTACCGAGGCGAAAACGATCGAACTGCGAATTTGCAGAAATCAGCGTGCGGACAAATTGTGCAATGGCTTTGCCAATACGTTCAATCGTTACCTCCGGCGTTCCGAAAGCGGCTTCAAACAAGGGTGGATATTCGGGTATTGTAGCAATCGCATTCACACTTTCTTCGATTGTTCCGTGAATTTCGTGAGGAAGTGCAATCATCAGCCATGCAAACGATTCGAGATTTCTGAAATGGAACCTTGGGTCGGTAGTATCAATGTAAATGTTATGCTCTGGAATATTAAGTCCTAAATTTGTATTCGACGGATGAACCATACCGCTCCACGTGTATCCCTCGTGTCGAAATACCAAGTTTATCAGAGGTAGCATCGCAGTAGGTGCTTCTACTCTGGGCGAACCGTCTCTGGGTGGTAAACCGACTACTCTGCGATTTTCATTCAGCAAATGCAATGGCGTTGTAAATGAGTATTGTGGATTATGGCATGTAAAACAGCTCATCCCTGTACCCGCTATATTTGGATCAAATCGTCCCGACAAGCGTGGTTCAAAAAATAGATATCGACCAAGCCTAATACCCTCATAAGTCATTGGATTGTAAGAGGGAATATTCAAATTCGTTGGAAAACCCGGTGGAATTTGAATTGTGAAAGGCGTTGGTCCCATAGGCTTTGGCGGATTTCTCTCACAAGCAGACAGAACCAAGCACATAGAAATAAGTGCCAGGTTAAAAACAGATATTTTCAGATGCTGTTTCATGCGTTTTTACAAAGATACGAAAAAAATCGCATCCTTGCAAATTTTTCTCAAAATTGCCTATGCTTTCAATTGATAGATGCTTGGGATATTCCGACCAAATCCGTCATAATCCAATCCGTAGCCAACTACAAATTCGTTTGGAACAGATTTGGCAATATATTTGATTGGCACATCTTTTGTGTATTTGTCGGGCTTAAAAAGCAAAGTGCCAATCTCCAAGGATGCCGGATTTTGAGATAATAAATGATGATACAAACCTTCAATCGTAATGCCGGTATCAACGATATCTTCAAGAATGATGACGTGTTTATTTTCAACCGATTCGACCAATCCGAACAGTTCCGTAACGACTTCTGTAGTTTCAGTTCCATGATACGACGACAATTTCACAAAACTAACTTGACAATTCAAATCAATTTGTTTGATTAAATCAGACGCAAACATAAAAACACCGTTCAAAACACCTACAAAAATGATTTCCTTACCTTTATAGTCGGAATTGATTTTTTGGGCTACATCGCTAATGAGTTTTTGTAACTCGGTTTCGCTGATGTAGGGAACGAATGTGAGGTCTTTGATTTGAATTGCAGACATGGTGGTGGTTGAATTGTTGAGTCGTTTAACTGATTAATTGTTGCCGTGCAAAGATACGATTTTTTTTTCATATCTGAAATTTTTTTTGTTTAAAAAAAAGTCGTATCTTTGCAAAAGTTTAACAAATAAAAGCAAAAAAAATGGCACACACATTCACAGAAGAAAATTACGAAGAATTGGTTTTGAAATCCGATAAGCCTGCTATGGTTGATTTTGGTGCAGAGTGGTGCGGACCCTGCAAAGTTTTAATCCCAATCGTTGAAGAAATGGCTACCGAATACGAGGGGAGAGCCATTGTTGGAAAAATTGATGTAGATGCCGCTCCGGGTATTGCTTCCAAGCATGGAATCCGCAACGTTCCTACTGTACTTTTTATCAAAAACGGCGAAGTGGTTGATAAGCAAGTTGGTGCTGTTCCAAAATCTACACTCGTAGCGAAATTGGATGCTATTCTTTAATGGTTTCTAACCAAGATTTAGAAAAACTTTCGCCCTTTGAATTGCTTGCTCATCAAGTTGTTGAGGGCTTTATTACAGGTTTGCACAAAAGTCCGTTTCACGGATTTTCGGTCGAATTTGCCGAGCATCGGCTTTACAACACGGGCGAATCTACTCGACATATTGACTGGAAGTTGTACGGAAAAACCGACAAGCTTTTCGTCAAACGTTACGAAGAGGAGACCAATCTGCGGTGTTATATCGTTGTGGACTGCTCGCGTTCGATGCAGTTTGAGCAAAAATTGGATTTTGCGTGCAAAGCCACCGCGTGTTTGGTGCATATTATCACACAGCAACGTGATGCCGTAGGTTTGACATTTTTTTCAGATCATATTGAATTGCAGACCGAATTAAAATCCACGATTTCGCATCAGAAATTTTTGTATCAGGAATTGGAAAATTTTGCGAACGGAAATGCCATAGGGGCGGGGTTTGCCCGCCCAACGACAAGGGGCATGCAAACTGTGCTCACCGACAAAGGGCGGGTAAACCCCGCCCCTACAATCCCACAAATATTACACGATCTGGCAGAACAAATCCACAAACGTTCGTTAGTGATTATTTTTAGCGATATGTTTGACGATTTTTCGCAAACGGAAGCACTTTTTGGAGGGTTGCAACACTTGAAATTCAAACAAAACGATGTGATATTGTTTCATACCACTGCGAAAAATAAAGAGTTGGATTTTGACTATCCGAATCGTCCGCATCGCTTCATTGACTTGGAAACACAATCCGAATTAAAAATAAATCCTAATGATGTAAAAGAGGTGTACGTTCAAGCCATTCGGCAATTTCAAAAAGAACTGAAATACCGTTGCCAGCAGTATAAAATTGACTATGTCAATGCTGATGTTGATGAAGGTTATTATCCTGTTTTACGGGCATTTTTGGAACGACGGAAAAAATAACAATCGTAGGGGCGGGGTTTGCCCGCCCACACCAAAGGGCACGTAAACCGTGCCCCTACAATTCCCATTCTTCAACGTGTTCCCAGCCTGCTTGTAACGAGAGTGTTTTGTGAAAAATAAAAACAGGTTCGGGCTGGCGACGTTCACGCAGATTTCCGGGACTCCAGCGCCCATTACCATCTTCATCAACAATTAGTCGCAAGCGGTATCTGCCGGGCAACAAGGTTGTGAATATCTCTTCGTTTGACTGCATAATACGTTGCTCAACCAGCTCCATTCGTTCGTTCAATACCTGTAAAATGCTTTGTGTTTCGGGTTTGTTGAGAATGGTAATCTCCAATCTGGTATAACTTTCGGGTGAATTAACTCGAAATCTGAGATTCAGTGTGTCATCATTGGTTTGCCCAAAATCCCCGAAAAATAAACTATCAGGAATTAGTAATTGATAGTTTGTTCGTTGTTGTAATTTCGTTTCAAAAATAAGCTGGGTTCGAGACGAATTAAATGAAAAATTTGTTAATGGAGTTGGAATTGTATCATCGCCTTCGAACAGCCAAATTGTGTCTTTGACTTCTCGAATAGGAGTGTTAAACGAAAGTCTTAGCGTATCGAAAAAAGGCAGTTCGTTACCGAAAGGCAACGAAATTCTTAATGGGGGAGGATCGTCTTGAAATCGAGTGTTGAGAAGTCGCAACGTGTCTAAAAAATCGCCGTCTTCCACTTCAAACCAAAGATTTCTGATGCCCAATTCGGACAGGAAAATTTGTGCATTTTGTTTATCATTATCCCAAATGACTTGAAAATTCAAAGGGATTGTGTCGGGTTGTTCTTCTTGCTGTAAAATTCGGAATACTGCATGGTCTGTTGGATTCCTAAACTCTATTGCAACTTCAGCATTCGATGTAAATTCTGACCTTGTTACGCCTTGTGGAAGCTCTTGACGAAACATTAACAATTGATGTCCACTTTGAAAAAATTGAACAATCGAATCCAATAACCTTAAGCTGTCAACTTCGGAACCAATGCTGTCGGGAAACACAGGCATCTCTAAAAAGTTTGATAAAACGCAAGTGCTGAAAAATGCGATTTCTTCGTTTATGGAATCGTAAACCCAATCGTTGTTTCTATCGTTTATGGCTACCAAATAAAAGCAATCAGAGGTCAGGAAATTCACTTGAAAAAATCCATGTTCTCCCGTTCTTGCAATGTACAGCGGACGAATATCTCTGTAAAACATGTCGTCTAAATCCGCCACTAATGCAATACTCATGTCTCTCAACGGTTGCAACGTGAACGCATCTATAACTTCACCGGTTATGCTTAGCGAATCTATGGTTTCGCCGGTTGAAAAAACAATTTGAAAATTTGACAAAACATTTCCTTCGTTTCGATCAACAAGCGCATTTCCGAACGAAAAGACATGAGTAGTATTTTCGCGAAGTGTGTCGTCGTCTTGCAGACGAATGGTCAAGTTTCGATTATTATAGACAATACTTGGTCTTGCGATAGGTGGCGAAATGATGAGTTGTTGCCATAAATTTCTCAGTTGAATATTTTCATCGAATACAACACGGATTGTTCGTGCATCGAAATTTGTAGAAAAATTTTCGGGGGAGAAAGAGATCGGGATCGGCGGTGTTTCGTCCCTTGGACCGCCTCCCGGACGCCCTGGCGTTGCACATGAGAAAAATATCACGATGCCGATGAAACCGAAAACTATGTTTAGATAACGAAGCATTTTTGACTTTTTAATTTGCATTTTTTTGCTCACTTAATCGCAATTTTTTGCAAAGATACGAAAAATTTGGTTATTTCATTTTTTTTGCGTAACTTTGCTCCGATTTTTCGTCAAACAAAATTAAACAACTATAAAAAATGTCAAACAAACCCACTCAACAAAAGGAGGAGCTTGTTGTAAAATTCGCAGGAGATTCCGGTGACGGCATGCAATTGACCGGCACATTCTTCTCTGATGCATCAGCTCTTTTGGGAAACGATTTAGCTACGTTTCCTGATTTTCCTGCGGAGATTCGTGCTCCGCACAACACCATTCCGGGTGTTTCCGGATTTTTAGTACAAATCGGGCAAAAGAAAATTTTGTCGCCCGGAGATTTGTGCGATATACTAATCGCGATGAATCCGGCATCTTTAAAATCAAACCTAAAATGGGCGAAAAAAGGTGCAACGATAATCGTTAACGATGACACATTTAGTGAAGATGCTATCGCAAAAGCCGGATACACAACGGATCCGCTGACCGATGGAAGTTTGTCAAGTTACCACTTGATTTCGGCACCCATCACGACACTAACGAAAAAAGCGTGTGAAGAATTGGGCATCGACCAAAAAACAATGGACAGATCTAAAAATATGTTCGTGCTTGGTATGCTTTGCTTTATAACAAGTCGTGGAACGGAACAGGTATTGCACTTGTTCGACAAAAAATTTGCGGAAAGACCGAAAATCAAAGCGATAAACACCAAGGTATTTCTTGCAGGATACAACTATGCGGAAACGAAAGAAGTTGTAGAATCTGTTATCGTTGTTCCTCCGGCAGACAAGGCATTGGAAAAAGGACGCTATCGCAATATTCTCGGAAACGATGCAACAGCGTGGGGATTACTTGCAGCTGCTGAAAAATCAGGTCGTCCGTTGTTTTTAGGTTCGTATCCTATTACACCGGCAACTGAAATTTTGATAGAATTAGCGAAACATAAATCACTTGGAGCACGTGTGTTTCAAGCGGAAGACGAAATTGCCGGAATTTGCTCTGCAATTGGAGCAAGTTTTGCAGGAGCAATGTCCTGTACAACCACATCCGGTCCGGGACTTTCGTTAAAATCCGAAGCATTAGGCTTAGCTGTAATCACAGAACTTCCATTAGTCATTGTGAATGTGCAGCGTGCAGGTCCTTCGACAGGAATTCCTACAAAATCGGAACAATCGGACCTTTATCAAGCACTTTTCGGGCGAAATGGTGAGGCTCCACTCGTAGTTATGGCGGCGTCATCTCCGGCAGATTGCTTTTACGCAGCTTTCGAAGCATCGCAAATTTCTATGGAAACGATGACTCCTGTTATTTTATTGACAGACGGATACATTGGGTTCGGTTCTGAACTTTTCAGAATTCCGAAGATGTCAGACCTTCCGCAAATTCATCCACCTATCGCAGCAGCGAACGACCCGAATTACAAGCCATATAACCGTGATGAAAATTTAGTTCGCCAATGGGCTATCCCCGGAACCGAAGGCTTACGTCACCGTATTGGTGGTTTGGAGAAAGAAGACGGAAAAGGAAACGTTTCTTCTGATCCTCATAACCACCAAACTATGACGAATTTGCGTCGCGAAAAAGTGTTGAAAATTGCAGACCGCCTCCCGTTACAAGAGGTTGTTGGTGAGGAAACCGGCGATTTACTGGTTGTAAGTTGGGGTGGAACAAGAGGTGCAACATTGAGTGCAGTTCAAGGTATGCAAGCTCAAGGTAAAAAAGTATCTTTGGCACATTTCAGACATATTTTCCCGCTTCCGAAAAATACGGAAAAAATTCTATCGGGTTTCAAAAAAATTGTTGTACCTGAATTGAACGACGGACAATTTGTGAATTATCTGAAAATGAAATTCCCACACATTGAAATGTCGCAATACAACAAAGTACAAGGTTTGCCTTTTACGGTAAACGAATTAACCGAACAGTTCAACAAAATTATGGAGGGAAAATAAATCATGGAAACTAAATTCGTAACTATACCAAAATCTGAAGTTCCCTTGACGAAGGAGGATTTCATCAGCGACCAAATGGTAAAATGGTGCCCGGGTTGTGGCGGACATGCAATTTTGTCCTCTGTTACCAAGGCATTCCCACTTACCGGATATAAAAAAGAAAATATCGTATTGGTCTCCGGAATCGGCTGTTCGAGTCGCTTTCCGTACTATGTGAATACATATGGCTTTCACGGTATTCACGGACGTGCAAATGCAATTGCATCGGGTGTGAAAGTTTTTAACCCGCAACTCAGCGTTTGGATCAACACCGGCGACGGCGACTCTTTGGCAATCGGCGGAAATCACTTTATTCACACTATTCGTAGAAATATGGACGTGAATATTCTGATGTTCAACAATCAAATTTATGGACTAACGAAAGGTCAGTATTCGCCGACAACTCCGATGGGAGAAGTTACTAGAACTTCGCCGTTTGGAACGATTGAGCAACCGTTTAATCCGGGAGAACTGACAATCGGCTCTCAAGGCACATTCTTTGCTCGTGCGGTAGATACCAATCCGAAATTGATGACCGAAGTTGTTGAAGAAGCCATTAAACACGATGGTACATCGGTAGTAGAAGTTTTGGAAAACTGCATTATTTATCTTGATAAAACATTTCACGAAATCACATCGAAAGAAACGCGCGACAACAATCAGTTGATTTTGAAGCATGGCGAGCCTATGGTTTTCGGAACAGAAAAAAACAAAGGTATTCGCTACAACCCCGGAAAAGGTGGCTTGGAAGTGGTTACTATCGGTATCAATGGAATTACTATCAAAGATATTTTGGTACACGACCAGTACAGCAAAGATCCAAGTATCCATTTGATGCTTGCAAAAATGCAATTGCCGAACTTCCCGGTAGCATTAGGTGTAATTCGCTCGGCTGCTTTCCCAACTTACAACGAATTATTTGAAGTACAAATGTACGAAGAACAAAAATCGTCTAAAATTAAATGTATGGATGATTTGATGAATTCGGGGGATACTTGGGAGATTTAGACTTTTGTAAAGAAGATTCCTCGACATTGTGCTATTGACATAACACGAGGGTCTGGCAAAAGGAAATAGGCAAGGGGGTTGGTTTTCGCCAATCCCCTTGCTATTTTCAATTAATTTTTGTGCTTTAGACCAAAAATCATAACCCTGAACTTTGCCCTAAGCCAAGTCGAATGTGCATAACTAAAAATTGCCTATGAAAAACCCGCGTAGTTAATTACGTTTGACTTTCGCTGGCTTTCCGTGAATGATATTTTGGTAAATTTTAAGTGATTACTTAAAAGTCTGTGAAGTTCTCGAAATCTTTGAAAGTCTGTAACGTTCAAATTTCACGCCCCCTTTGATGCCCCCGTTTTTTTGATATAAAAAGTAACCTCTACGAAAAAAAACTTGGACGTTTGGTATCGGAGCGTTTCAGTGTAAGTGCAAAGTAGGTTACGATATAGGTTACAAAGTCGTCAAAGTAATAATTTTGAAGGAAAAAGAAATTGCATAGTAAAATCGAAATTAAATCCCGCCCCTTGTTTTTTGGAAACCCTTGATACCTCTACGGAACGACGAAGTCGCTATGAGGAAAAACTCCAAAGCGAGGGTGTAAAAAATCGCTTGGCTTAAAACCTGCCTATTCTGCCCTGTTTTACGGCGTTGCGTTAAAATACCCCTAAACTCGAAATTTAAGTGGCGTATCAACGTAGAACAGTCGAATTTGATTTATTCTCTGTCAAACTCCTTTGGAATAAAAAGATTGATTGGACGACCGCCGTAGCCGTTCGCCGAGCAACCGACGTTTTTAATGGCTTTGTAAAAAACTTCTTTAACCTCTTCGATGGAATACCCTGCGATGCCCGTCCCTACCTTGGTTAAGAAGAAATCTAACTTGGGGTTTTCCTCTACAACGTGCAAAAAATTCTCGAAACTCCGCTGTAATTCTGCCTTCGATAACTTTTGAAAGTTCTCGTCTAACGTAGGTAATGCGTAGGTCTGACCTTGCAAGCCCTCGCCTTGACCGTAAATAGCCCCGAACTTATCAACGGCGATTTTCGCTGCTCCGCCTGCGTGATGCCCTGCCTTGTTACTTCCGAATACGAAAATTTCGTTTGGCTCTAAATGTTCGATACTTTCGGGCGTATGGTTTGCAAGGACTTCGAGGAGTGCCTTTTCTAAACTTGAGTTAGTCATTTGCGTTAGGTTTTATTGGTGCGATACGTTCTATAATCTCAAAATTTTCTATGTTGCCCTTGGTAAGCGTGATATTTCCGTAACTGTTGGTTTTGGTAACGTGTTTCTTGAAACGTCCTTCATCGCTATAAATCGCTTGTAAAAGAGGTTTCCAATATGTTTCGTTTCGGGCGATAATGAAAACGTAATCGTCTGTTCGATATTTGGCGATAAATCTAACTAAAAGCCTCGTAAATTCGGCACTTTTAATTTTGTCTAACTTCAATTTTTTTGGGCGTGGATTTGGTAGCCCTTGCGATTGATAAGCAATTTCTTGAACGACGGCGAAATCCGACATTTGAAAGCCGTATTCTTCCCGAATTATTTTGGTTTTTGAGGTGTAATAATTACCTGCTAAATCGTCTGTTACATCGTCGGAATGCACTGCCGTTCCTCGAAGTTCTAAATTTTCTATGTGATAGTCTGTAATTCGTTTTTGGTTTTCAAGATTTAATTCGTTGTAAAGTTTATGGTTGTGGTCTTCGCTAAACCCTGGATTAAGCGTCAGTATGATAATTTTTGCGTTAAAAATATCGCCCTCGAAAGGGCATGGCAAAACATCTAAAATGAACTTATGCTCTTGACCTACATTTTCGTTGTATTCTTGGAGTATCGGTAAATCTTCTTGGGTTGCGTATGTTTGATTTTTATCGTAATAATGCCCCGATTTTTTGGCTAAACCTACGACGTGTAACCACGGATTTTCTACGCCTTTTTCGGTTGAAAATTGCTTAAAACCGTCGAGGTTACAAGCGTATTGAATTTGTCTGAATTTTGGAGATTTGGTTTCGATAAGTTCCGTACAACCTATATCTAACGTACTGGGACTATCGGCGTAAAGCCTACATAATCCGCTAATGCTTTCTTCTAAAAGTTGGGGGGCTGAACTATGGAATAAGTTACCTACGATGTATAGTTTTTTGCCTTCTTTTTGAGCCTGCGAAAGCGATAAACTGAACCCTTTGCCGATTAAGTAAAAATTGTTATTATTGTACGATATACCGCAACGTGTTTCGCCGAATTGAACTATGTCGCCCGTATAAATCTCGTGTCCGTTTTCGTCCGAAAAATCCGTGAAAATACCTGCAAAAACTCTCTTCTCGAAAAATCCGTTTGCGATTTTGACGTATAAAAAATGCCTGCCTTTTTGCTCGTCTATGTTATCGTGAATTCCGAGTGAAATAGGAAACTCGAAGTGAAAATTTGGGGACTTGACACGCTCGAAATAACCGTCTGGGTCTATGTATCGAATTGTGATGTCTTTTGAAGTTTGATTAAGTTTCATTGTATTTGAGTTTTTGAATTTAGGATGCAAAGATACGGCGGGAGTGCGTCAAACTACGTCGCAGTTAAAAATTTGTTGATTTTGGGAATAAAAAAAGCGAACTCACTATGTCCGCTATCGAGGTATTCAACGACCCGCAACCCGAAATATAATAAGCCCGCTGATTGCGAGCGTTATTATTTCTTGGATTGCTACTGAATGTGTTGAATTTTCGATAGTGAGAACTTGTAACGCTTATATGTCTTCTGCCTTTCTTCTGTTCTATATTTTTTTGATTTTTTGATATTTGATGGTGCAAATATACGAATTTTTTTTGTATTTTTGTGGATTGTTTGGTAGAACGTAGTAAAATGGTGGCGAAAATCGCTCGAAATCCTAAAACGAAAATGTATGATTGATAATGTGAAAATAACGCTATACGGCTTTTCGGGAAGTTTTAAAAATTGCGAATATGTTAGATATTTTAAGAGTAAAAAATTTGGCTATGAATATAACGGATATAGGCTAAATAGAGTTGGGAGTGGGCGAACGCATTTGGAAATTCGAGAATATGCTACGGGAAGAATGACGATTAAGGGCAGTTTGAAAAAATGGTATTTTAAGGGTAATACTCGTGCTGATTTAACGAAGTCGGAGTTTATCGAAGTTTTGGAAATAATCGCTAAAAAATTAAAAATTCCGTTTGATGAAATTTGTCGTGGAGCTGTTACGAATTGCGAGATTGGGCAAACTGTAAAAATTGGAAAAACGAAAGATAGCGTAGATAGCATTTTGCGTTCGCTCGTTGCGTACGGCGATGGGAGATTGAGAAGAAAGCAAGTAGGTACAACCGTTTATTTTTTGGAAAAAGGCGAATTTGAAGAGGGCAAAAAAAAAGATAGAACGAAGTCGCTGAAAATTTACGATAAAGTTGAGGAAATTTTGGTTAGCAAGGACGCTCCGCCCGCCGAAAAAAGAAGAATGGAAACCTTTCAAAAACTTGGTATTAAATTCCTGCGAATTGAATTTACCTTGAATAATAAAAGGGCGTTTCGTCAAAGTGGATTGAGAAATGTTAATACCCTTGGAGATTTGATAACTTACTTCTCGAATTTATATGAATTTTGGGCGTATGAGATTAAGCGTATAACCGTTTATTCCGCCCTTGATGAAAAGAAGATGTCGGCAAAGGATATTGCGTTTATGAGCGACTTGAAAAAATATGAATACCCGCTCTTCGTTGAAATGAAAAAAGGTACTTGTGAATCCGATACAGAAAAAGGATTGAAATCGGCGAAAAGCAAAGTGGCACGAAAAATAAATAATCTGATTGTCAAAAATCCCTCTATGGAAAATTTCCGTCGAACGCTCTTACGTTGGAATGTTTTAATACATTTGCAACGAAAAAGAAAGCGTGGCGAAGAATTTTTGTTTTTAGCGGAAAACCTCTTCGTTGATAAAGAAAAAGTAAGGTTCAGTAATCCTTGTTTTACTGGAACGGCAGGGAAAAAGTAAGTGTTTTAGTTCCGATTTGATATGAATATAATAGTAAGTAGAAATAGTAACCTACTATCTCTGTAATACTACTGTAATAGGCTTAATGAGAAACCGAGATAACTTGTAAAAAAAAGATTAAAAAAAAGAATGCCGTAACACGATTTGAGTGTACGGCACTAATGCTGGGGGGTACGGTGGGGGGTGTCCTAACACCCCCCCCGATATTCTTGAAGATAAAATCTTGAAATGATAAAATATGCTTTGTATTGGAACGATATGAAATCGTGAAAAAGAAAGGAGTGGGTTAAGAACGAAGTTTTTAGTGGCAAGCAAAATTTCTTCTGAAAATTCTATTTTAGTGCCTTCGTTTCGTTCCAGTGATAGTTAGGTGTTAAATTTCACTTTTCAACGCTTAAATTGAAGAAAAACGCCCTAATTTTGACCGTTACTGATTGCGGTTAATCCGAGCGAACTTGATATTGTAAAATTCTATCTCAAAATTTCTAATCGAAATCGCCTGCTTTCAACCTTTCGATGTAAATATGAACGTCGTTGAGCGTGTAAATATAACTCT
The DNA here is from genome assembly GCA_009785425.1 of Bacteroidales bacterium. Taxonomy (GTDB): domain Bacteria; phylum Bacteroidota; class Bacteroidia; order Bacteroidales; family P3; genus WRKV01. The sequence continues at coordinate 51,971 of WQWI01000004.1, forward strand.
TCCCTGGTTTGACCCCGACTAATCTTTTATTATTGCGTAATCGTTGGAGTGTAGATTTGGAAACGTCTAACCGCTCACGGACTTCTTTCTCTGTGAGAGTGCTTTTTTCTACTACGGTTTCTACTATTTTGGAGTTAATTCTTTTGAGTAAAAGAGCGTTGATTTGCTTTTGCTCCTCAAAATACTTTTGAGTAAGTTTAGTGATAAGTTTTGCGGAACTATCTTGCTTTTTGAATAACGCTTTGAGTTCGTTAGCGATGTTTTCGCCGTTCGATTTTGGAGTGCTTGTTTTCATTGCTACTTCTTGGTTTTATTTTTTCTTGATAAAAAATTCCTGCCTTTTTCTTTGTGTTTTTTGAGTGATTTTTCGCTGAAATTGAGATAGCGTTGCGTCGTCTTTATGTCTGTATGTCCGAGTAATTGTGATATTGTGTAGATGTCTTCCCCGTCTTCGAGTTGTAATGTGGCGAATGTCCGTCTTGCGGTATGAAAACCGATTTTCTTTGTAATACCCGCTGACTCGACTATTTTTTTTGTGTATTGTCGATATGTGTTTTCTTTGTATGTTTTTGGAAATACAAATAAACTTCCGTCTTTTTTAGTTTTGTAAAATTCTGCGATAACTTTTGCTGCTGCGGGTGTCATAATGACCGCTACTGAATCGTCCGTTTTTACCTGACTTTTTTTAATTTCTTGTTTTTTGAAATCTACTTCTGACCAACGTAGTTCTAAAATGTCGGAAATTCTAAAACCTGTATAGCACCCGAATAAAAACATCTGTAACGCTTGTCTTTTTCCCGAAGAACGCTCGAAAGTTTCGACTAAATCTTCTAACTTGAAAACCTCGTCTTCTTCTAAATAATCTTTTTTGGTTTTTTTTACTCTAATAGTGTAGTTTTGATAGGAATTGCTGATTGGGAAATCGTGCCTTTTTAGGTCTGCTACAACTGATTTTAATCTCTTTTGTTCGGTTGCTATTCCGCCGTCTTTACGACCTTTTTTGCGTAGATAGGTTTCGTAGTCTTCGAGAAGTTTGAGGCTTATGTCGAAAATTCTTACATTATGTCGAAATTCTTGAAAAACTCTTTGGGAACTTTGGTAAGTTTTTATCGTTTTATCTCTCCAACCCCTTTCTTTACCCCTCTCTATGTACTGTAAATAGTGGTCGTGGAAAGATTGATTTTCGAGTTTAATATCGTTATTTTTTCCGTTGAGAAAATCATCGACGGTTTGTTTGGAAATCTTAATTTTTGCGTCGATTTTTGCGTAAAGATGGTTTTCTATTTCTGATTTTTTATCTTGGATAATTTTTCGTAGTCGAGGGTTTTTAGGCTCTTGTTTGATAAAATCCCATTCGTCTTTCGTAGCGTGGAAACCTGTTGGGATTTTTACGGGGTTTCCCGAAATTGTAAACCTAAAAATAATCGGTGCTTTTCCTGTTTTTTTGGAAGTTTTTTCCGTTTTTAATGACCCTCGAATGGGTGTGAATTTTGACATTGTTCGAATTTTTTCGGATTTCTGTGGGTAAAGATACGAAAAAAATTGCGAATAAAAAAATTCTGTCAAAAAAAGACTTTTGCAATCTACTGAAAATCTGAAAGTTGATTTTTTGAAATACGCCCCCTTTTCCGCCCCCGTTGAAATTAGAAAAGGCTATTAGTGGCGAAAAATAACGTGGTTCGAGAAAAAACGAAAATATCGCGTAGTTAAATACGCAAAAAATTTCTTGAAAAAAAAGCGTTAGCTTCGTCTTGTTTTATTGAAACTTAGACACTTCAAAAGACAGCAAGGCGAGTAAAAGTTACGCTCACGGGAAACCGTGAGCTTTTACTCGTAAAACATTTGCTGTCAAAGGTAGTCTAAGACCTCAATAAAACAGATGAAAATATCAAGAGTAACTGCTCACGTTTTTCATTTTAAACCCCAAACACAACAACCTATGCCTGACCAAAAAATCCTCCCTTCCACCTTTACCGAAATCTCCGTAGAACACATTCTGCGTAAGTATAGTCGAACACCAAAAATAATTTATTGGAGTGTGCTAATACTGTTTGTTGCCGGTTTTGTTTCAATGTTTTTTATTCATGTCGATGTCAGTGTTCGAGCACAAGGCATCTTGCGAACATCCGGCGAACGCGTCTTTCCAAAAGCAACCGGCACGGGCTACATAAAATATATCAATCCCTCTTTACGAGAAAACGCAATCGTAACGGCGGGTGACACGCTCATCATTATCGGACGAGACACCTGGGGCGAACAACTCCAAGCTGCCCAGCAACGCATGGAGGAATTGAACGACCTGCTCGCCGATTTGGCAATTTTAGTAAACATACCTTACAGAGGAGCAAAAGGAAATTTCCCCCCACTTCCCAATCTGAAAACCGCCTTGTATCAACAAAGTTTTGAACTTTTTCGCCGTCGCAATCAAAACAATTTGCAGTTAGTTGCTACAACAAGAACAATCTATAACAGAGATAGGCAGTTGTTTACTCAACGTGTGGTTGCACAAGAGGAAATGGAACGCTCCAAAGCCGAATTCGACCGAGCCATGGCTACACTTTCCACACTCTACAACGAACAGATGAGCCAGTGGCACACCGAAAAGCAGAGATACCTCAACGAACAATTAGAATTACAATCCCGAATCAATCAACTTAGGATTCAGAAACAGGAGTTGGTTGTAATTGCCTCGACAAGCGGAAGTGTGCAACAGTTGCGAGGTTTGAGAGTAGGTAGTTTTATTACCGAAGGCGAAATCCTAATGGAAGTTTCTCCCGAAGGCAATCTTTATGCGGAAGCTTTTGTTAGTCCGCGAGATATTGGACTGATTAGAATCGGACAGCGAGCCATGCTGCAGATTGATGCGTTTAACTTCAACCAGTGGGGTATGCTCGAGGCAGAGGTTATCGACATTGCCCACGACATCAATATGTTTGAAGGCACGCAAGTCCCGTTTTTCAGAGTGCTTGGTTTGCCCGAAAGAGATTACATGATGCTCCGCAACGGCTACCAAGCCGAGTTAATGCGAGGCATGACATTTACCGTACGCTTTGTTGTGGCACGGCGGACAACGATAAATGTTACATAGCCACACTATAGCAAGCAGATTCCTCACTTCACTGCGTTCCGTTCGGAATGGACGAATTCAAAAAAGGCAATCAAAAAATCTCGGTTGTAACTCGTATGTGGCATTTGTTCAAACCCAACATCAAGGATTTATCGCAAGCAATTTTTGGTGCTGTAGTTTATACGATCATTGGTTTGGCATCGGCAATTTATGTGCGAAACATCGTGGATAATGTAATCCCCGAAGGCAACCAGAATCTGTTGAATTTATTGGGTGTTGTGATGGTTGCCCTTTTGTTATCGGCGATATTTATCAACTTTTTCAAAACCATAATAGTGATACGCACCGGACAAAAAATAGACGTGCGGCTCATTTTGGGCTATTACAAACACATGCTTCGACTGCCTCAAACGTTTTTTGATAATATGCGTTCGGGAGAAATCATTTCACGTATCAACGATGCCATGAAAGTTCGTCTGTTTATCAACGAAACGCTGCTTAATTTATTGGTATCAATCATGATTTTGGTATTTTCGTTTCTTTTGATGTTTACCTATTATTGGAAACTTGCTTTAGTTATCGCTTGCGTAATTCCGCTCTATGCACTGATTTACTACCTCTATAATTTAGCAAACCGCAAGATCCAGCGTAAACTGATGGAGGATGGAGCCGAGCTCGAAGCTCATGTTGTGGAATCACTCAATACCATTGGCACAATAAAACGTTTTGGGTTGGAAGATTTCTCCGGGCTCAACACAGAAGTACGTTTTGTGAAACTTTTGAAATCTATCTATACATCAAGCAAAACAGCCTTATGGGCGAATACCTCGTCGGAATTTGTTTCCCGACTGTTTACTATTATTCTGCTTTGGGCAGGAACGCTGTTTGTGATTGACAACCAAATTACGCCCGGTGAATTGCTTGCATTTTATGCACTTATCGGGTATTTTATTGGACCTGTGAGTAACCTTATCGGTATGAATCGCAGTTGGCAAGATGCTCGCATTGCAGCCGATCGTTTGTTTGAAATTATGGATTTGGAAAGTGAGGATACCACAAAAAAACTACCGTTTACAAAAGAACAAATCGGCGATATTTCGTTTTCTGATGTGAACTTCCGCTACGGTTCTCGAGAAATAATTTTCGATGGACTAAATGTTACGTTTGAAAAAGGCAAAATCAATGCCGTTGTTGGCGAGAGCGGTTCTGGGAAAAGTTCGCTTTTAGCAATTCTACAAAACCTGTATCCCCTGCAAAATGGGCAGGTTTGCATTGGCGGTTTGGATGTTCGCCATATTGACCCCGCAAGCCTACGAGACCTTATTGCTTTGGTGCCTCAGCAAATAGATTTGTTTGGTGGCACACTTTTGGAAAATATCACGCTTGGCGATTTTGAACCGGATATTCCGAAAGTATTTGCATTATGTGAGCAAATCGGCTTGATGCCATTTATTCAGACTTTGCCCGAAGGTATGCAAACGCAGGTAGGAGAAAAAGGCTCAAAGCTCAGTGGCGGACAGCGACAGCGTGTTGCCATTGCAAGAGCGTTGTATCGCAATCCCGAAATTTTAGCGTTAGACGAAGCCACTTCGGCTCTCGACAGCGAATCCGAAAAGTATATCAAAGATGTGATTGCAAACCTGCGAGCGGAAGGAAAAACCATCATCATTATCGCCCACCGCTTGGCAACCATCACGCAAGCCGACAACATTTTTGTACTCAACGAAGGAAAACTTGTAGAGCAAGGCACGCATGGTGAATTGCTTGCAAGCAACGGGCGGTATGCTGGCTATTGGCGGGCACAAACGCAGGTATTCAATTAACGTTCCCTTCGACTCCGCTCAGGGAACGAGCCATGCTGGTGGCTGAGCGGAGTCGAAGCCACCAATACGCAAATCAAAAAAATAAAAACCAAAAAACCAAAGAACTATGAACCGATTCGCCTTTTTTGACAAACTGATCCTTTTAGAAAAACTAATCCGGCAAGAGTGCACCGGAACACCGGATCAATTAGCAGAGCGACTTTCCGTCAGTCGTAGAACGGTGTATAATATGATTGACATACTTGAATCTTACGATGCAAAAATTGAGTTCATTCGCAGGCGGCAAACGTTCTGTTACACAGACGGGAAATTTGTCGATATAACCATAGACATAAAATTACTTACCGACATGACTGCGGAAGAACTGGTTGAGGTTTCGGGCGGTGCAAAACTAAATTCGTCTCTTTTTTATTCCGTGCTTTTTAGTTGCACGGAAGAATTGTATCTTTGTAGTCGGAAATATTTTACAGCGTACGAGTAGAATGTTTTCGAAAACAAACAAATTATTAACTCATAAAAATTAAACATTATGAAAAATTTTGACTTAGACGATTATGGCGTAGTAGAAATGACTCAGCAAGAATTGCTGGAAATTAATGGCGGTGGAGGTTTGGGCAAATACCTGCATTTCATTCACCGTCTTTGGTGTGGTTGTTCAGATTGGACCTGCATGCCGTTAAAGTGAGTGTTCCAGAACCTATGGGGAGGTGAGTAGCCTCTCCATAGGTTTGTTTATGGTTCAGGATTAGAGTGAAATGTTTGACAAATCTAAATTTATTCGTATATTTGCAAAAAAATATCAAAAAAACATTATCCTCATTTTGAACTTCGTTTTTTAACTCTTTAGTTGACCTACTCCATGACTACCTACAAACTTATTCTGCTTGTTTCTTTGTTTTTGGCAACCAAGATTGTTATGGCACAAAACATCGAGGGGCGTGTAATTTCTGAAAATGGAGATGCGATTCCTTTCGCCTCCATTTTTCTAAAAAATAAAAATATCGGCATTATCTCCGATATTGAAGGAAAATATCGATTGCCGAGTAGTTTTTTATTGGAAGTGACAGATACTATAATTTTTTCGTCTGTCGGATACACAACCAGAAGCATACCTATTATTGTGTTTAAAGAAAAACTGTCGGCAGGAGACACAAACGTCGTGATGTTAATAAACTCCGTATCGTTACCGGAAGTAACGATTACATCAAACGCCAACCTGTCAAACGAATACGGTATGTTTCATTTACAGCGAGCGAATTTCTCCGTGTCGTCTCCGTCACTCAGAGTGATGGTTTTTGTAAAAAATACGGACAGTATCCCAAAAATTATTCAAAGTGTAAATATCCGAACCATCGGCGTCAGTGCGAGTGAAGTGGAAAAGTTAAGAGTGTTTTTTTATCAACAAACGGAAAATGGTTTCCAAAACATTCACATTCCCAGTGGTCCCATTTTCATTACCGACTTCACCCAGCAAGATATACGACACGATGTTTCAGAACATCGTATTCCCTTTCCTGCGGAAGGAATTTATGTGGGAATTGAATCGATTGGTAAAGAAAACATTGTTCAAGACATGGATGAAAGAAGAGGTCTTAGACTCAGTGGCACAGATAGAGCCGGTCAGTCTTATAGTTGGATATTTGTAAATGAAGAATGGGAGCAATTTCCTCCTCCGCGAGAAATAATAGCCGAGGCTATGAAAGACGTACCAATAAGACATAGGTGGTGGGTTCGAAGATTACTCCGTAATATGAATTTTCAAATCGGAATTACGGCACACTAAGTAGGTTCAAAATAAGTTCAGAGAAATTAGTATCTTTGCACAGTCGTTAATTGTCGTAATTATGCCAAAAAAAACATCCTTAATAATGCTGCTTTCTCTTTGTGCCATTAATCTGCTAACGGCACAATCGCACATTATCAGAGGAACAGTAACAGACGAAAACGGCTCGCCTCTGCCATTTGTAACTGTTTTTCTTACCACATCCCAAACAGGTACCATAACTAACAATGACGGTGCGTTTGCTTTGCATTTTTCTAGAAATGCAGATATTTTGAGAGCGTCTTTTATGGGCTATGAAACACAAACCATAGACGTGAGCACAAGTACCGGTTTTTTGAATATTCGATTGAGACCGTCTGCGATACAGTTGGGCGAAATAGTTGTAACTGCCCTTTCCGCAGAGGAATTGCTAAGAAAAGCCATTGAAAGAATACCCGATAACTTTCGGCAAGAACCGTTTCTTGTTCGGAGTTATGTTCGCAACAAAGTTTTAGAGGCAGACTCCATACTTTTTATGCAAGAGATGGCACTAAATATTGTGAAGTCGTATCACACTTCTTTTTCGGATCAATTTTTTTTGGCAAGAAACAGAAATTTCCGATTTACTTCGGAGCGTAACAGTGTGAGAGGTGTAGGAGATTTTGACGTTGTAAGCAATGTATCTAATTGGTTTAATGCAAGATTTTTTCGCAATCACGAGATTGAAGATTTGCCAAGCAGTTCATTCAATAATAGACCGGTGCATGTGTTGGGATTTTCTCCGAGAGACACAAGAAGCGGTAGTCTCAATGGAAGAGTTTATATTGATGCAGAAGATTTGGCGTTTGTCCGTTTTGAAATCACCTTCGAAGGAGGTAGAATGCCGGGCAGTAGTCTAATCGTCCAATATGAAAAAATTGGCGACAAATACTATTTGATGCATGCCACAGCCACAGCTATCAATAGGCGTCGTGACCGGACTATACCTGTGGAAACCAGTATGATTACTACTGCCATAATTCATTCATTTTCGCAAGACGATATAGAAGGAACACATGTGCGTCGCAACGATATTTTGGCTTGGCAGGCTACACAAGAATACGATACACTTTTTTGGCAACAGCACAATGCTCTTTTGCCCGATTCCGCTATTTTAAGGGCCTTGGAAAGGTACGCAGAAGCACAGAGAAGAGACACCATTACGCCCATTGAGCCTATTGCTTTGACAGCAGACACTTTGGAAAAACATACAGAAGTTCAAGGAAACAGTGCCGTTGCAACCTTTGGGTTGATAGATTTAAGAACAGGCGATGTTGTAATTCCTGCCGAAAGGAACCAACAAACTCAAACGCCACCAAGAAGATTATATGTGCCTAATCTTTCTCTTATGGTGTCATCGGATTTGGCAAGTGATTTTTCATCATTCAATCACAATTTAAATTCAATAAATAGGTACGCTTTACATCGAATCCGTGGCATTCGTAATCCTCTGGTCGGTATATTGGGTCTTACGGCTTACATCTACGTTGTGTCTCCTCCTCTTGAAAATGCTACATCGGAATGGTTGTTATTAAACAAAAACGGAATGCAAGCAGGAATGAATCCTACTGTTTTTAACCGATCGGGAGCATCTCATTTGTTTGGGATTAACGATTTAGTGTTGTCCGATTTCAAAAAAAATAGCCATCTTGATTTTCTACGTTTGCACACAATCCGGCACGATGGGGCTTTCGCAAGAGCGTTTTTAATAGAAGAAGAACTCGCCAAAGTTGATTTCAGACACGGAATGAATGCACAGAACTATTTATTTTTATACTGGACGGAACTTCTTCAACTTCGAGTAGTAAACCTCATTAGTCCGTTTAGAACAAGAGAAGTGCGAACGTTTGATGGACCGGAAAACAGACAGCCAATAATTATGGATCGAGGCAGAAGTTGGGTAAAATATCTTTTCAGACCCGAAATGGACTTTCAACGGCATATTCAGCAAGCAGATTTAACAGACGAAGAGCAAAGATATTTGAGGCGAGTGGCTCGCTGGTCGTGGCTTAATTTGGCATCTCCACAAATGTTTTTTATGCCAAGATTTTCATTAGGCGAAAATCACAGTTTTACATTTAGTATTAATTATTTGCCTGTGCCTTTTGGCGAAATGTTTCGACAAAATATTTGGTTTATGCAAAATCATAGTCAATTGCACGGCGTGTTTTTGAGCCAATATCGAAACTTTGAGCAAACTTTTTTTGGCATAGGTTATAAACTTTATGATATGAGATTATTTGCCAATATGTATGTAACATCCTCTGTTGATTTTTGGCAACAGCCAGAGGATTTTAATTTTAGAACAACCTCTGCGTTCAATGGTTTTCGTATTGGACAAACATTTGAGTATCGAACCCTTCGAAATCAGTTCAGCGGACACAGCAGGCTCTCTATCCTTTTGGGTTATAACTACAAAACAAAAGGATACATGCCGGAAAGTTTTTTTATGGGCGAGAATTTTAATGTGAGTGTTGGGTTTCGGTGGAATTTTTAGAACAATCGAGTGAAAAAAGTTTTAATTTCACAAAAAAAAGTGTAACTTTGTAGCCACTTACTTCGTCATATGAGAACAACAACAACAAACGCCCTTTTATGATACAAATTTCCGACTTGAATAAAACCTACTTCGGTGCACAGCCCCTGCACGTTCTGAAAGGTATAGACTTAAACATCAAAGAAGGCGAATACGTCGCCATTATGGGAGCATCAGGCTCGGGAAAATCCACACTGCTCAACATTTTGGGGATTTTGGATAATTACGACACCGGCACGTATCACCTCAACGGCAGACTAATCAAAGACTTGACAGAAACACAATCAGCACGGTTGAGAAACGAAATGATAGGCTTTGTGTTTCAATCGTTCAATCTGATTGCCTTCAAAAATGCGATGGAAAACGTTGCACTTCCACTGTATTATCGCAACATTTCGCGACGAAAACGCAATAATATTGCATTGGAATTTTTAGATAAAGTCGGCTTGAAAGACTGGTGGCATCACTTGCCGAATGAGTTGTCGGGCGGACAAAAACAGCGTGTTGCAATCGCTCGTGCACTGATTTCAGACCCGAATATTATTTTGGCAGACGAACCCACAGGAGCATTAGACAGCAAAACATCTACTGAAGTTATTGAACTTTTGAGCGAAGTCAATCGTATGGGAAAAACTGTGATTATTGTTACGCATGAGAGAGAAGTTGCGGAAAAAACGCAACGGATTATCAATATCAAGGATGGGATTATTGAAATTGAGAATTAGGAATTAGGAATGGATACATTATACGAAATATTGACCACTTTTCGCAAAAACAAACTGCGAACTGCCCTTACGGGTTTCGCTGTGGCGTGGGGAATTTTTATGCTCATTGTGCTGTTGGGTGCTGGAAATGGGCTGATAAATGCTTCGCTTTCATGGTTCGATGGGCGAGCGACTAATGTTGCTGGGCTCCACCCCGGTCGCACGTCCATACCTCATCAAGGTTTTCGCGTCAATCGTCAGATTCGTTTTGAAATGGGCGATTTAGAATTTCTCAAAAATCAATTTCCCGACAACATTTCCATAATCGTTCCATCACTACGGCTTTGGAACAGAACGGTTTCGGCAGGCACAAATTCCGCCATCGTAAATGTCAACGCAGAACTTCCCGAAATGGCAGTAATACAAGGTTTCACCATTTCGCAGGGCAACGGGCGATTCATCAACCAAATCGATATTGACCAACGTCGCAAAGTGGCGGTTATTCATCCGCAAACAGCGGCTATTTTGTTTCCCAATCAAGATCCGTTGGGACAACATGTCAGAATTGGCAGTATTCTTTTCTTAGTGGTTGGAGTCTACGACCCTCCGCTTGGTGATGGCGATAGAAACCAAAGATTTATCGTGCCTTTTACAACCGCACGAGAGGTGTTTAATGTAGGTCCATTTGTTCATAGTATTTCGATGGTTCTCGAAAATCTCACCACGCAGGAAGACAACGAAAATTTCAGACGAGATGTTATAGCAGCATTAGCACAAAGAAAACAGTTCCATCCTGATGATAGAAATGCGGTTTGGATGTGGAACATGTACCAAAATTACTTGCAAACCAATGCGATTATGCGTGTGTTGACCATTGCCGTTTGGATTATTGGATTATTCATGCTAATTTCGGGTGTTGTGGGTGTGAGTAACATCATGTTAATCAGCGTGAAAGAGCGCACCAAAGAATTTGGTATTCGCAAAGCCATTGGGGCTTCGCCGATGTCAATTTTGAAAGTGGTTGTGCTGGAATCAATCATCATCACGACTGTTTTCGGATATATCGGCATGCTTTTAGGCATTGGACTAACTGAAGGTATTCATACCTTGATGCAAGCCCAAGAAGGTGCGGATGGAGCATCGCAGATGTTTACCAATCCTACGGTGGATCTCTCTATTGCCATCGCAGCAACTTTAACCATGATTATTGCCGGCACGTTGGCAGGGTTTTTCCCTGCACGGAATGCTGTAATGATAAAACCTGTAACCGCACTGTCAGCAAAATAACACCTGTAAGGGCGTATTGCAATACGCCCCTACGGCACAAAAAACAAATCTAACTCACACCATGTTCGACCTCGATAAATTAAACGAAATCATCCAAACCATCACCCGTAATAAAACGCGGAGTTTCCTCACTGCCTTTGGCGTGTTTTGGGGAGTTTTTATGCTCGTTGTGCTGATTGGTGGAGGGAATGGGTTGGATCATCTTCTCAGACAACAAATCGGAGGCATCGCTACGAATTCCGCCTTTGTTTGGACAGATCGAACGGCAGAGCCTTATCAAGGATTTCGCGAAGGACGATGGTGGTCGATGAGAACTCGAGATGTAGACATCATTAGAGCACAAATTCCTGAAATAGAACACATTGTTGGATATAACTCGCGTTGGGGACAAACCGCAGTTAGGGGTGAAAACACCACACAAGCCCATGTGCGAGGCGTTACACCACTATTTACCAAAATTATCCAGCCAAACATCTTGAAAGGACGCTATATCAACGAAATAGATGTATTACAACAACGAAAAGTGGTCGTCATCGGCAGACGCGTGTACGAAACGCTGTTTTCGCCTGACGAAGACCCCATTGGGGAAAGAATTTTGCTGAACGGTGTGTCGCTTCAAGTGGTTGGCGTTTTCGAACCGATTTCCGAAAACATGTCCATCGACGGAAACGACAATGAAGCAGTGATACTCCCATTGCCTACCAAACAACTGATGTTTCGATCGGGCGACCGCATAGACCTCATTGCGTTCACCGCCCGAAGCGGGCATCGCGTCAGCGATATAGAGGAAAGGGTTTCACAAATTCTCAAACGCGAACACCGCATCGCTCCGCACGATAGAAGAGCGGTTGTCATTATGAATATCGAAAGAGAATATCTGATGTTTGCCAACTTGTTTTTGGGTATCAATATCCTCATTTGGATTGTAGGGCTTGGCACGCTTTTGGCAGGAGTGATAGGCGTGAGCAACATCATGATGGTGACAGTGAGAGAACGCACGCAGGAAATCGGTGTAAGACGAGCACTTGGTGCAAAGCCTTGGCAGATTTTGTCGCAGATTTTGTCTGAAACAGCAGTATTAACCGGAATTGCAGGGATGTTGGGAATTTCGTTTGGAGTGCTTGTTTTACAAGTCGCCGACATGGGAATAAGTGGAGGAGGAGGCGAAACGGCAGGATTTCAAATACAGTTTTGGACAGCAATTTCGGCTGCCGTCGTGTTACTTTTGCTCAGTATTGCCGCAGGATTATTGCCCGCTTGGCGAGCAATGCAGATTAAAGCCATTGATGCACTTCGAGACGAATAAAAAAATAAATTAAGCAACAAAAAAATCAATCAATATGAAAAAGTTCTTCAAGTACGCCCTTCTGGCAATCGTAGGATTCGTAGTAATCTATACGTTTTACTTCCTTTACTCCAAATCAAGACCACAAGAAATCGTTTTCGAACTCATCGAAATGGAGCAACACACGATCACCCAACGAACTGTGGCAACAGGTACTGTTGTGCCTCGTGACGAAATTTTAATTAAGCCACAAATTAACGGCATTATCACACATCTTTACAAAGAAGTTGGGCAGTATGTTCGTAGAAATGAGGTCATTGCCAGAGTGATGGTCGTTCCAGAGATGGGTATGCTCAATGCCGCCGAAAGCCGTGTGAATATGGCACAAATCAGTTTCAGTCAAGCCGAAAGAGAAGTCGAACGCATTCAAACATTGTTCAGAAGCAACGTGATTGCTCGTGAAGAATTCGAGCAGGGCGAAATGAATTTCATGCGAGCCAAAGAGGAACTTCAAGCCGCCCAAGATAATTTGGAAATTATCCGAACAGGCGTATCTTCACGCACGGCTAATTATGGCACCACACTGATTCGAAGCACGGTGAGCGGTTTGATTTTGGATATGCCGGTAAGGGTAGGAACATCCGTTGTGCAATCCAACAATTTCAGCGATGGCACAACCATTGCTACGGTTGCCGATATGACCGACATGATTTTTCTGGGTAGAATCGATGAAACAGAAATTGGAAGAATCAATGAGGGAACGAATGTTGAAATCACGCTGGGAGCCCTGCAAAATGAAAAATTACACGCCAATCTCGAATTCATATCACCGCGAGGTATCGAAGAAGCCGGTGCCATTATGTTTGAAATTCGGGCTGCACTAACGATTCCCGAAGATATTTTTGTAAGAGCCGGTTACTCGGCAAACGCCGAAATAATCACAGCCCAACGTGACAGCGTGATGACCATACCCGAATCCACCCTCGAGTTTAGCAACGATAGTGCATTTGTACATATCCTAACTGCCGAACGTCCCCAGCAAGAATTTGAAAGAATCCCTGTAAAGATAGGACTTTCCGATGGACTCCGTATTGAAATTTTAAGTGGCATCAGCGAAGGCGACCGCATTCGTGGCGCAGTAAAACGATAAAACAATGAAAAAACACATCATCATAGTACTCCTTGCAATCCCTATCCTTGCCATTTCTCAAAAACAATGGACTTTGGCAGATTGCATCAACCATGCTTTACGGCACAATATTCAAATTCAGCAGGCAAACATTGTTTCGCAAAGCACCCAATCGCAATGGCAACAAGCCCGACACAATCGTTTGCCAAGCGTAAACGCAACCCTTTCCGATGGATTTAGTTTCGGACGAACGTTGGGACCCGACAATATTTTTATCAATCAAAATTCTAATCTCGCAGATGGGGCACTAAATCTGAACGTGCCTGTTTTTCAAGGCTCACGCCTAACCCACGAAATCGCTGCACGACAACACGATTTTATGGCTGCCGTTGCAGACCACGAGCGAGTTAGAAATGATGTAAGTTTGACGGTAGTGTCGCATTTTCTGAATGTGTTGCTACAAAAAGAACATTTGAAAATCGCACAACAACAACTATCCTTGACGGACACGTTACTTCATCGCATCGAGGTGTTCGTGCAAGCCGGAAGTGAGCCTATTTCAAGACTCTACGAACTCAAAGCACAATCTGCCAACGATGCATTTAACATCACCAACGCCGAACGAAATCTGCAATTTGCGTTGCTGGATTTGGCACAACTTTTGAATTTGGAAGATGTTGAAAATTTCAATATCTCTGCTCCTGACTTTGATTTAGATATTTCGCAAATGCCAATTCCTGTCGTGATTTTCGAAAATGCAATCGTTACTTTACCTAATGTGAGGGCGGAGGAACATCGTTTAGAAAGTTCAATGCGAAATTTGGAAGTTGCGAGGTCGGCTCATTTTCCTACGGTTTCGCTCGGAGCTTCGACATCAACAGGGTATTTTTATATGTTTGGTGGCGAATTTCCAAATGCTTCTTTTCGTTCGCAAATTGAGCAAAATTGGCGTAGTTTTGTGGGGGTGTCGGTAAACATTCCTATTTTCAATCGTTTTTCAGTTAGGACAAATGTTTCGCAAAGCAGAATGCAGATTGAACATCAAGAGTTTCAAGTGCAGCAGGCGAGAAATGCCATTTACAATGATATTCAACGTGCGATGCTCAATGCCCACGTTTCAAGAGACCGTTACTTTGCTGCTGCAAATGCTGTTCGTGCCAATCAGCGGTCGTTTGAGTTTGTTGAGCAGGCGTTTGCATCCGGACGTACAACTTTTTTCGATATGCAGCAATCTCGAAATAATTTGGAGCGTGCCCGATCCGAGCAGATTCAAGCGAAATACGAATTTATCTTCAATGTGAAAGTTTTGGATTTTTACAACGGAAGGGAAATCGGATTGTAGTTTCGTGCCTATGTTTGCCTAACCCCAAAATACGAGAGGTGTCATAGAATCAAGACACCTCTCTTTATTTACGAACTTGTAGCAACAAAAGAAAATGAAGGCACTACTTCTCTAAAATCTCCAAAATCTTAATCGCAGCATCAGCAATCACAGTTCCCGGACCGAATACTGCAGCAGCACCGGATTTGTAGAGATAGTCGTAATCTTGCGGAGGAATTACACCACCCACAACTACGATAATATCCTCGCGACCGAACTTTGCCAGCTCTTCAATCACTTGAGGAACAAGCGTTTTGTGACCTGCTGCCAACGACGAAACACCTAAAATGTTTACATCGTTTTCAACGGCTTGCTTCGCTGCTTCGGCAGGTGTTTGGAACAGCGGCCCCATATCCACATCGAAACCGATGTCGGCATAACCGGTGGCAACAACTTTCGCACCACGGTCGTGCCCATCTTGTCCCATTTTTGCAATCATAATGCGAGGACGGCGTCCTTCTTTTTCCGCAAAGGCATCTGCCATTGCAACTGCTTTTTTGAAACTCTCGTCAGTTCCACTTTCTGATTTATACACGCCTGAAATAGTTCTGATAACGGCTTTATATCTGCCAAAATGTTTTTCTAATGCATCGGAAATTTCGCCTAACGAAGCATGCTTGCGAGCTGCATCAATAGAGAGTTCCAAAAGGTTTCCTTGTCCTGTTCTTGCGGCTTCCGAAAGAACTTCGAGGGCTTTTTGTACATCCTCATTGTTGCGATTGTTACGCAGTTTCGCCAAACGTTCAATTTGTGCTTTGCGAACGGCTGTATTATCAACTTCCAACGTTTCGATTGGGTCTTCTTTATCCAAACGATATTTGTTTACACCAACAATCGTGCTTGTTTTTGAATCAATTCTCGCTTGTGTGCGAGCAGCAGCCTCTTCGATACGCATTTTCGGAATGCCTGTTTCGATTGCTTTTGCCATTCCGCCCAATTCTTCAACCTCTTGAATCAATGCCCACGCTTTGTCGGCGATTTCTTTCGTCAAAGATTCCACGTAATATGAGCCTGCCCACGGATCAACGGCTTTGCAAATGTTGGTTTCTTCCTGTAGGTATAGTTGCGTGTTTCTCGCGATACGTGCTGAAAAGTCAGTTGGCAAAGCAATTGCTTCGTCAAGAGCATTGGTGTGTAGCGACTGTGTGTGTCCGAGTGCAGCACCCATTGCCTCCACGCAAGTGCGTGTTACATTGTTGAACGGATCTTGCTCGGTAAGCGACCAACCCGATGTTTGCGAGTGTGTGCGCAACGCCAGTGATTTTGGGTTTTTTGGATTGAATTGCTTCACGATTTTTGCCCAAAGCATACGAGCAGCACGCATTTTCGCAATTTCCATAAAATGGTTCATACCAATTGCCCAAAAAAACGACAATCTCGGTGCGAAATCATCAATGCTCATACCCGCATTTACGCCTGCACGTATGTATTCCAAGCCATCGGCAAGTGTGTATGCTAACTCAATATCTGCGGTTGCACCTGCTTCTTGCATGTGATATCCCGAAATAGAAATAGAGTTGAATTTTGGCATGTTTTTTGATGTAAATTCAAAAATATCCGCAATGATTTTCATTGATGGAAGTGGTGGATAAATATAGGTGTTTCGCACCATGAACTCTTTCAAAATGTCGTTTTGAATCGTTCCGGTTAGTTCTTCCATTTTTACACCTTGTTGTTCGGCTGCTACCACGTAAAACGCCAAAATCGGCAGTACGGCACCGTTCATTGTCATAGAAACAGACATTTTATCCAATGGAATCTGGTCGAACAAAATGTTCATATCCAAAATGGAATCCACGGCTACACCTGCTTTTCCAACATCGCCAACCACACGTTCATGATCGGAATCGTAACCACGATGTGTTGCCAAATCGAAAGCAATCGACAGACCTTTTTGCCCTGCCGCCAAATTGCGGCGGTAAAATGCATTGGACTCTTCCGCAGTTGAAAAACCTGCATATTGACGAACTGTCCAGGGTTTCATGACGTACATGGTGGAGTAAGGACCGCGCAAAAACGGCGGAAGTCCTGCCGCATAATTCAAGTGTTCCATGTTTTCCAAATCTTTTGCAGAATAGACCGGATTAACCGAAATTTGCTCGGGAGTCAACCATGGAGTTCCCGCAGGAGTAGGGGAGTTGGACGGCTGAAAAGCCGGATTGTAAGGGATGTTTTTGAAGTTTGGACGCATATTTTCTAAATTTACAAAATTACAAGTTTAATTTTTGTTTGCAAAGATAGCAATTTTTTTTGAAATACGCAAAAAATACTGCGATTTGTGATTTTTTTTCATATTTCATTTTTTTTTCGTATCTTTGTAAGTTAAAATGCGAGAGCATTTTCAATACAATGTAAAATCCGTAAAAATGAATATATCCGTTGTTATACCTTTGCTAAACGAAGCCGAATCGTTGCCCGAATTGTGTGATTGGATTAAGAAAGTCATGGAAACTCACCGGTTTTCTTACGAAATATGCTTGATTGATGATGGCAGTACGGACGAATCGTGGGCGGTTATCGAAGAATTAGCATCTAAAAATCCAAACATTCGTGGTGCGAAATTCCGTAGAAATTATGGGAAATCCGCAGCACTAAATTTGGCATTTGAAATGGCAAAAGGCGATGTTGTTATCACAATGGACGCGGATTTACAGGATAGCCCCGATGAAATTCCGGAGTTGTATCGAATGATTGCGAAAGACAATTTCGATATTGTTTCAGGTTGGAAGAAAAAACGCTATGATCCGATCACAAAAACCATTCCGACCAAACTTTTCAATTGGGCTGCACGAAAAATGTCGGGTATTTATTTGCATGACTTCAATTGTGGGCTGAAAGCCTATAAGTCGGAAGTCATCAAAAATATTGAGGTTTACGGTGAAATGCATCGCTATATTCCGGTTATCGCAAAAGCCGCAGGATTTACAAAAATTACGGAGAAAGAAGTGGAGCACCGTGCTCGAAAATATGGTGTTACGAAATTCGGAATTAGTAGATTTATCAACGGTTTTCTCGATTTGCTGACTATTTCGTTTATCGGAAAATTTGCTAAACGTCCGATGCATTTTTTTGGTGGACTTGGCACGTTGATTTTTTTCTTGGGCTTTATTGCCGTGATTTGGTTGGGTGTTCAAAAATGGCTCTTTTTAACTCGTGGGATAGGTGCAGCTTTGATTGCAGACAATGTGTTTTTTTACATCGCCATTATGTGTATGATTATTGGAGTGCAGTTGTTTTTAGCGGGCTACATTGCGGAATTGGTATCACGAAGTTCACCAACACGGAATAATTATTCAATTGAAAAAATTATATAAATCGTGACAAAAACGACACATAAAATAATCAACGGAGATAGTCGTCAAATGAGAGAATTGAAAGACAATTCGGTGCATTTGATTGCTACTTCACCACCGTATTGGCAACTGAAAGATTACGGTGACGAAAACCAAATCGGATTTAATGACAGTTATGAAAATTATATCAACAATCTAAATCTTGTTTGGGCAGAATGTTTTCGTGTGTTGCACGATGGCTGTCGTTTGTGCATCAATATCGGCGATCAATTTGCACGTTCTACCTACTACGGTCGTTACAAGGTAATACCTATTCATTCTGAGATTATCAGATTTTGTGAAACAATTGGGTTTGATTTTATGGGGCAAATTATTTGGCAAAAACAAACCACAATGAATACTTCGGGTGGCGGTGCTGTAATGGGTAGTTTTCCGCACCCTCGAAATGGTATTGTGAAATTGGATTTTGAGTATATTTTGCTATTCAAAAAATTAGGAAACGCTCCAAAACCAACAAAAGAGCAAAAAGAAAATTCCGTAATGACAAATGAGGAATGGAACACGTATTTCAACGGACATTGGTATTTCAACGGAGCAAAACAAGACAAGCATTTGGCGATGTTTCCCGAAGAATTACCTGCACGATTGATCAAAATGTTTTCTTTTCCGAATGAAACGGTTTTAGACCCATTTCTTGGTAGTGGAACGACATCACTCGTTGCCAAAAAACTAAACAGAAATTCGGTTGGTTACGAAATTAACCCCGAATTTATCCCGATTATCAAGGAAAAAGTTGGCGGGAACGACACTTTTTCGCAAATAGAAACAGAATTTGTTAAGCAGTCCGAAACGAAAATTGATTTTGACGAAAAGATAAAAAAACTACCTTATCTGTTTGTTGATACGCACAAATTGGACAAAAAAATAGATGTCAAAAAACTACAATACGGCTCAAAAATAGATGCAGAAAGCAACGGAGAACGAGAGGACTATTTTACGGTAAAAGAAATTATCAGTCCCGAACTTGTTAAACTGAACAATGATTTAGTGATACGACTTATAGGGATAAAAGAAAATCCTGTAGTGAACGGGCAAGCCGTTCGATTTTTGCGAGAAAAATTGAAAGGAAAACGTGTGTTTTTGCGTCATGATACTGTAAAATATGACAGCAACAATCATTTAATGGCGTATTTATATCTTGAAAATAAGACGTTTGTTAATGCCCACTTGCTGAAAGCGGGAGTGGTGGAAGTAGATAGAGGAATGGAGTTTAGGTATAAAAGTAAATTCTTGGAAATATGAACGCTAAGAACAAAGAGATAGATGTCCTTTCATGGGTGCTAATTATATTGGCTGGTTGTTTGGCTGTTGTTGCTTTTTTTTCGCCGTTGATTCTCACAAGGGGCTGTACTGTGGATTTTTCTCTGGCGGGGCAAATTGGCGATATGGTAGGTGGAATAAGTAGCCCTTTTATCGGATTGGCTAGTATAATTGTAATGTTTCTTGCTTTTTACATACAGTTTAAAGCAAATAAAATGATGCAAAAGCAATTTGATAGAAATAAATTTGAAAATCAGTTCTTTCAAATGCTAAAAACGCACAAAGAGAACTCAAATATGATTATAGATAGATATAAAAACACAGGAATTAATAATGCAGAAGGATTTGCATATCTTATTAAAAAAACGGAGATTGAATATCATGGTCCTTTTGCCACTTATGTTTGTTCTAACGATGAGTTGAGTGTTAAAAAAGAACGATTTAGAAATATTTACAAGCGTTTCATATGGGAAGATAGTTTTGGTCATTATTACAGACATTTGTTTTTAATGGTAAAGTTTGTTGTACATAACCAAGAACTAACTTATGAAGAAAAGCGTGATTATTTACGAATTCTAAGGGCATCATTATCTACATCTGAACAAGTATTTCTTTATTATAATTGGTTGTCGGGGTACGGAGGACAGTGGGAAAATGATGATAATAAATTTTTCACAGACTACAGAATGATACACAATGTTCACAGCATTCTCAGTGATTTTGAAGTAGCAAAAATGGACCCATTCAAAGAATTGTTGGAAAAAGGCGACTATCGTAAAGAAAAAGATAAAAGTGGAAAAAAAAGAAAAGATGACGATTTATTTGAACATCAATAACTATGGCAAAAGAATGGATCTTAAATAGCGCAATGAATCGCTTTCAACTAAATTTCAAACGAAATGTTGGAGCAACTTCCGAGTCAATTCGCAAATGTTCGCCCAAAACACTGGACGAATGGCGAGAGTATTATTTTGCAAACGTAAAAAGCAAAACACATATCGAGGATTTGGGTAAAAAATTGTATGTGAAAATTACCGAAGTAATCCAAAGCGAAGTAGCAGAAATAACGGAACAGGATTGCGTAGATTATATGCTACAACTTGTTATTGATAGAACATTTGACGGTTATATGACCGAAATACAAACAATCTACGGGCAACTACAACATATTTTAGATGTAAAGATAGAATCAGCACCCGATGAATGGGACAGACTGTTTAACGTAGATTTTTTCATAAAAATTGACGAAAGATATATTGGATTGCAGATAAAACCTGTAAATTCCGGAATACAATTGCCTGAAATCCACAAAGAATATACCTTGCAAGCAGAAACACACAAGAAATTTTCTGAAAAATATGGAGGCAATGTGTTTTACATTTTCTCTGAAAAAGTAAATGGCAAAAAAGAAATCGCCAACAAAGAAATAATCGAAGAAATTCAAAAAGAAATCAACAGGCTTAACCAATAATCACAACTGCTCATGACCCTATTCTTAGATAGAGACGGCGTAATAAACCAAAGACGAATCAACGATTGTGTCAAAACTCCGGACGAGTTCGTGTTCGAAGACGGAGCGTTAGAGGCTATTGCGAAATTGTCGAAGTGTTTTGAACGGATTATTGTTGTAACGAATCAGCAAGGTATCGGGAGGAAGTTGATGAGTGAAAAAACATTGCACGAGATACACGAGCACATGAAAAATCAAGTGGAACAAGCCGACGGACGTATTGATGCGATTTATTTTTGTCCGGATTTGAGTGACTCAAAAAGTCTGTACAGAAAACCGAATGTTGGCATGGGATTGCTTGCTAAACGGCAGTTTCCAAAGATTCGTTTCAAACGCTCCATTATGGTTGGAGATTCTATATCAGATATGGAATTTGGGAAAAAATTAGGTATGAAAACGGTGTTTATTTCTAACGATAAATCGCTTGTATCGAGCCAC
Organism: Bacteroidales bacterium; assembly: GCA_009785425.1. Classification (GTDB taxonomy): domain Bacteria; phylum Bacteroidota; class Bacteroidia; order Bacteroidales; family P3; genus WRKV01. The sequence continues at coordinate 73,545 of WQWI01000004.1, forward strand.
GCAAAACTGATCAATCAAAATTTCAACTCCTTACTCGAATACGCAAAGACATGTTGAAAAATTACCTAAAAATCGCTATAATCTGCTTTTTTGCAGGGTTTTCGCAAGTCGCACAGTCGGTACCGGACACTAACTATGTAGACGAAAGAGGGCTCCGACAAGGTCCTTGGCGAGAGACTAATGAGCGGGGTGTGATTTTTGAGGGGCAATTCATAGACGGTGTGCCTTACGGTAGGTTTAGACATTTTGACAGATTTGACAGAACAATTGCTATTTTGGACTATTCAAGAGAAGGGCATGCAGCCGAAGTAACATTTTTCCATCCGAATGGAAGAATTCGTGCAACCGGATTTTATTTGGAAAGACTGCGTGACAGCACTTGGGAAATTTTTGATACGGCGGGAATACTGATTGAACGCGTCAATTTTCTCGACGGCATGCGACATGGATTGTCTGAGTTGTTCGATAGAAACGGAGAGCTTATCGAAAGTACAGAGTGGTATCGGAGTCTACGGAATGGGCGATGGTGGCAGAGAACAGAACGAGGTGAGCAATGGACAATGTACAGAAACAACCTTTCGCATGGTCTTTACGAGGCTCATTTTGCCAATGGAAATCCATTTATTAGAGGTCATCACGAATATGGTTTGAGAGAAGGAACGTGGCTTTTTTATCATGAAACCGGGCTTTTAGACCGAGTCATGCTGTTTGAAAATCATCGACTTCTCAGAAAACAAATTGCTATCCATGTGAGAGGGGAGGATATTTTGATTGATGCCGATTCTGTGGGATATATGCATACCAACGGACGAATTGTTGAAATTAGAATGCTCGATGGCACGCTGTACCGTCCAAGTCAAACGTTTGAACAATTGGTAAGATCTTTTGGTACTGAGAACTTTTTCTTGGCAACATCGCAGTTCCTTGCACCGTTCAGATTGTTTGACTCGCTGATTGTGCAAACTGATTACGATGAAAGTACTACACAAGCACATCATACGAATGATCCGTTTTTTGCCCGCAGGACTACAGAAAGGGTGCCTATAGAAGAGCAAAGAGCGTTGTTGATATTGAGAATACCAACGCCTTATGATGTTTACGTAGATGGGGAGGTAATCCAGTTACTACGAAGTATAACAGACGACAGTTCGATAATACCACAATGATGAGACGACTTTGCGTTTACATATATATGTTCATTTTGTCGGGAAGCCTTTATTCACAGGGCGTTCCGAATACTGTTTTTGCTTCTTTGAGGCTTGATCCTTCGGCACGATTAGCTTCGCTTGGCACTCCTTTTTCAACGCTTCTTGATCCAAATATTGCTGTCGCAGTATCCAATCCTTCATTGATTTCTCCGGCGTTGAACAATGCCGGAATGGTACATTATGCCAATTATTTTAGAGCGTTTTCTAATGTGAATGCTGCATACGCACGGACATTGCCAAGGCTTGGAACCTTTTTGGCCTCTATACAGTACACAAATTTTGGTTCTGTCGATGGTTTTGATGAGTTTGGAAACTATTTTGGACGAACCGATATGTTTTACGATGCTGTGTTAAATGTAGGTTGGGGTAGGGAGTTGGTGGATTCAATGTTTAGTATTGGTGCAAATTTTAAGTATATTTTTTCTCGTGGAGATAATTTTTGGCAACATGGAATTGCTGTTGATGTAAGCGGGTCTTATATCAATCATGAAAGGCGTTTGGCGGTGTCATTAGCATTCAGAAATATTGGAACTGTGCTGAAAAGAGATATGATCAGTAACTACGAAAGAGTGCCATTTCAAATTGATTTAGCGTTCTATCAACGTGCTCGAAACGCACCGTTCGCCTACAGCATTGTGCTTTCGAACTTACAGAGGTGGAATCTTTCCGGAGTGGATTTGAATGCAGGAACAGTTGATCCTGTAACCCAAGAAGTTGTATACCCCAACAGGTTAGCAACTTTCGCAGATAATGTTATGCGACACGTCATTCTTGGAGGAGAAATTTTCTTGTTTCGGAATATCACATTTCGATTAAGTTATAATTACCACCGCAGGCAAGAACTGAGAACCGAAACACGTCCCGGATTTGTAGGATTTTCTTGGGGAATCGGAACTAGAATTCATAAGTTTCAAATAGACTACGCACGTTCGGCATTTCATTTGGCGGGTGCACCAAATTTTATCTCGATTACTGCGAATTTGGGTGATTTTTAACTTTAATGCTCAAATTCCTTTTTTTTTCGTATCTTTGCAAATAAAAACAACAAACTATGTATTTTCACAGAGAAGGCCGCACGATTATAACTGTTACGTTAATTGTTTCGGCAATATTGGTTTTTTTAGCATTTTTTCTGAGTTTTAGATTTGGATGGGCAAGTTTTATTCCTTACATCATCACCGGACTTATTGCTGTAGAAACGTTTTTGGTTCTGTATTTTTTCAGAATGCCAAAACGGAAATTTACTGAAAACGACAACCAACTCATTTCGCCTTGTGATGGAAAAATCGTGATTATTGAGGAAGTTGAAGAGCCTGAGTATTTTCAGGGAAAACGTTTACAAGTTTCGGTGTTTATGTCGCCACTCAACGTGCACGTAAACCGTTATCCGACAAACGGAAAGGTTAAATTCTACAAATACCATCCGGGAAAATATTTAGTGGCATGGAATCCAAAATCGTCCACCTTGAACGAGCGTACGACTATTGTTCTTGAGCATGCCAATGGCAAAGAGGTTTTGGTTCGTCAAATTGCCGGACTTCTTGCTCGTCGTATTGTTTGTTATTCCAAAGAAGGCGAGACCGTGAAACAGAATCAAGAGTTGGGTTTCATTAAATTTGGTTCGCGTGTAGATTTGTTTTTGCCATTGGATGCAAAGGTTTTGGTTAAGCACGATCAAGTTGTAAAAGGAGGAATTACAGCCCTTGCGGAGTGGTAGATTTTGCAATACATTTTATATTATGTTAAATAATAAGATTGACAAAAAGGGCAAGTTTCATACCTGCCCTTTTGAGTTTTATGCGTGATAGTATTACCTATAGCCTACCGTAGTCTTTCAATCTCTGCATTAATTTCAGCAGCTCTATCCATCATTCGTAAATGAACATAGATATCTCTCAACGTTGTCATTACCGGAATATTTCCGGGATCCATCTCAGATGCTCTCTCTAACATCGGGATTGCTTTTCTAAACGTTTCATTAGACAATTCGATCAACTCGTCGTATCTTCTTTGCTCAGTTAATGGCAATGCATCGGCTTCTGCTCTGATGGCTACTCCTCGTGTTACATAATGTGCCGCTAAATTAAAAATAGCATCAAAAAAATCGGGCTGTAATTCAATAGCTCTCAAATAAAACTGTTCTGCTTCCGCAGGCATATCAATTTGATCAAATGCTACTCCTTTTGCGAAGAATACAATTGCATTATCATAGAATTGTTCGGACATAACAGCTAAAATCTGCGATGCACGTTCAAAATTCTCAATCATCAGATGGATACTTGCCGCATTAATCATAGCACTATAATCGTCCGGAAACAATTCCGCAGCCAAATCTGCATATCTTCCGGCTCTAACGTTATCACCTTGATCTCTGAAAATTACAGCTAATGACGTATATGCCGCCGGAAAATCGGCTCTCATATCAACTAATTTTTGGAAAAATTCTTTTGCTTTAGCAATATCTCCTGCGTTGTTAGCACAAAGTGCAACGTTGAATATCGCATTGGTATCAACTATATCTATAAGGGCACTCGCTTCTACACTGATTCTGAAAGCACTTGCTGCACCTGCAAAATCATTTGCGGAAAAAAGCTCAACACCCTTATTATATGCTGCAGAGACCAAATTTCCGACTTGCATAAAATTTAAGTTTCTGAGCACATCGCCTTGGTCCAACTCAAAGGCTCTTTGAAAAGATGCAAAGGCAAGATTAACTGCATTAGGCTCCAAATTTCTAATTTCAGGGTCGGGACTGTTCGCAATTGCTGTGAAAATTCTTGCCTGAGTGAGCCATGCGTTTGCATTAGTTTGATTCTCGGTTTCAGTCATAGCTGCTACGATGGCAGGAACGGCTCTGTCAAGTCTGCCACGAGTAAGTTCTCGGTCAGCATTTCGCAAATCTCTGGTTTGTGCAAAAACCATTGTTGACATCAATAGAAATGCTAAAAATACATGTAATTTTTTCATGGGATGGTGTTTTTTAATTTATTGTTATTTGTTGTTTCTTTCCTACTTTGACAGTTTTGGTGCAAAAAGGTTTAATTAGTCTCATTGATGATTTCACTGTTTTCATCCAACTGTTCGTCATCTTCCGCAGGAACTTGCGTTACAGACGCAATAGCATCGGAATCTCTCAGTTTAATGAGCCTGACACCCTGCGTATTTCGTCCGACAACACGCAAATCTTTCACTGCCATTCGTAAAATAACGCCTGACTTCTTGATAAGCATCAAGTCGTCTGTATCTTTTACATTTTTTATAGCAATCAAATCACCTGTTTTTTCGGTTATACTTATGGTTTTTACGCCTTTTCCTCCCCTATTTGTTTCGCGATAATCGTCCAAATCGGAGCGTTTTCCATATCCCTTCTCCGATACAACTAATATGTCATAATCCTTACTATCTACACAAACCATTCCAATCACTTCATCTTTTTCGCCTTGAAGTGTAATACCTTTCACACCGGATGCTCCCCTGCCCATCGGACGAACTTTCGCTTCGTTGAAGCGGATCGCCTTACCACAACGTAGAGCCAACATGACTTCATTTGTGCCATTGGTTAGTTTGGCTTCGAGTAGTTGATCGCCTTCGCGAATATTCAATGCAATAATACCATTTTGACGCGGACGTGAATAAGCCTCCAAAGATGTCTTTTTGATGATACCGTTGCGTGTGCAAAGGATAATGAAGTTCTCCTTGAGATAATCTTCGTTTTTAAGGTCTTTTACATTGAGATACGCACGAACTTTATCGTCAGGTTCAATGTTAATCATGTTCTGAATTGCACGACCTTTCGACTGGCGTGTACCTTCCGGAATATCGAATACACGCATCCAAAAACACTTACCTTTTTCCGTGAAAAGAAGCATATAGTTGTGCATAGATGCCACAAATAAATGTTCTACAAAGTCTTTATCGCGAACATCGCTACCTTTTGCACCTTTTCCTCCCCTATTTTGAACTTGATATTCAGACAGTAACGTACGTTTGATATAGCCCATGTGAGAAATGGTGATCACCACATCTTCATCGGCAATCATATCTTCAATACGGAAATCAGATGCGGAGTACTCAATTCTACAGCGGCGTTCATCTCCGAATCTGGCTTTCATATCCAACATTTCGTCCTTAATGATTTGCATACGAATGCTTTCATTAGCCAATATTTCTTTGCAACGAGCAATAAATTCCATCAATTCGTCATATTCCGCTTGAAGTCTTTTGCGTTCTAAACCTGCCAACTGACGTAAACGCATTTCGACAATAGCCTTTGCTTGTATTTCGGTGAAATCCCACTTGGAAATCAGACCCTGAACAGCATCCTGAACGGTCTCCGAAGCACGAATCAAGGCAATAACTTCATCAATTATGTCTAATGCCTTCAGTAACCCTTCCAAAATATGTGCACGTTCTTCGGCTTTTCTAAGTTCATACTGCGTTCGACGAACAACAACCTCGTGACGATGCTCCACAAAGTATTTAATCAAGTCTCTCAAGTTCAACAACATTGGTCGCCCTTTAACTAAAGCGATATTGTTGATGCTGAACGAAGTTTGAAGCTGTGTGTATTGATATAATTTATTCAAAACCACATTAGCTACAGCGTCTCGCTTTAGGTCAATGACAACACGCACGTCTTTTGTAGACTCATCGCGGACTTCCGAAATGCCTTCAATGACTTTTTCCTCTACCAATTCGGCGATTTTTTCCTGTAAAGTGGCTTTATTAACTTGGTAAGGTATTGAAGTTATGATAATTTGGTCGTGATTACCTTTTTCATCCACTTCAATAGTCGCCTCAGCACGCATCACAACACGTCCTCTGCCTGTGTGATAGGCTTCTTTCACACCTTCATAACCATAGATAATACCACCCGTTGGGAAATCCGGTGCCTTAACGTATTGCATTAACTCATCTACTGTAATGTCTTTATTATCAATATATGAAATGATGCCATCGAGGACTTCTGTTAAGTTATGTGGAGCCATATTGGTTGCCATACCCACAGCGATTCCCGCACTTCCGTTAATCAAAAGCCCCGGAACTTTTGCAGGTAAAACTGTTGGCTCTTGCAAACTATCATCGAAGTTCAACTGGAAATCCACCGTTTCCTTGTCAATATCTTCCAGCATCGCCTCGGCGATTTTTTTCATGCGTGCTTCCGTATAACGCATAGCAGCGGGCGAGTCTTGGTCCATAGAGCCAAAATTCCCCTGTCCGTCAACAAATGGATATCTGAGCGACCAATCTTGTGCCATACGCACCATAGCATCGTACACCGACGAATCTCCGTGTGGGTGATACTTACCCAACACCTCTCCTACTATTCTTGCTGATTTTTTATGCCCACTACTCGACCCAATGCCCATTTCATTCATTGCAAATAAAATACGGCGATGCACAGGCTTTAAACCATCTCTCACATCAGGAAGTGCACGCGATACAATCACAGACATAGAATAGTCTATGTATGCCGATTTCATTTGGTCTTCAATACTAACGTTAATGATTTTTTCGTTTTCTAACATTCTTCTCGTTCTAAATAATTGTAAACTAACACTTGCTGTTTTTCACAAACAAGGTCTGCAAAGTTACGAAAAATATATGTAACTTGCAAATTTTTTTTTATTACTTTTTCATTTTTTTTTCGTAACTTTGCACCGAAATATAAGAACAAAAAACTATACAAATTATGGCATTCAACCTAAAAAACCGTAACTTCCTCAAATTACTGGACTTTACACCGCAAGAAATCAGATTTTTACTTGACCTTTCCGCAGATTTGAAAAAAGCCAAATACGCCGGAACCGAACAACAACGCCTTAAGGGCAAAAACATCGTATTGCTTTTCGAAAAAGATTCTACACGCACACGCTGTGCATTTGAAGTGGCTGCTTTAGATCAAGGTGCACACGTAACTTATTTAGGGCCTTCCGGCTCGCAAATGGGTAAAAAAGAATCAATGAAAGACACTGCTCGCGTACTCGGACGCATGTACGATGGTATTGAATATCGTGGCTACGGACAAGATATTGTGGAAACACTGGGGCAATACGCCGGTGTACCTGTTTGGAACGGCTTGACGAACGAGTTCCACCCTACTCAGATTTTGGCTGATTTTTTGACGATGCAGGAGCATTCAGACAAGCCTCTACATCAAGTGAAATTCGCTTATTTGGGCGATGCACGTAATAATATGGGAAATTCACTTATGGTTGGTGCTGCTAAAATGGGTATGGATTTCCGTGCTGTTGCACCGAAAAAATGCTGGCCCGAAGAGTGGTTGGTAAAAGAATGCAAAAAAATCGCCAAAGAAACCGGTGCGAAAATCACGTTTACCGAAAAAGTTGAAGAAGGTGTAAAAGGCGTGGATTTCCTTTATACCGATGTTTGGGTATCTATGGGCGAGCCAGAAGCTGTTTGGGCAGATCGCATTAAATTGCTCAAGCCGTATCAAGTGAATATGAAAGTTGTGAAGGCAACAGGCAATCCGAAAGTGAAGTTTATGCACTGTTTGCCGGCATTCCACAACCTCGAAACTGAAGTAGGTCGCGATATTTACAAGAAATTCAAACTCGATGCTATGGAAGTTACCGAAGACGTATTCGAGTCGCCAATGTCCATCGTATTTGACGAATCGGAGAACCGTATGCACACGATTAAGGCTGTTATGGTGGCTACTTTGGGGTCGTAATAGCAGGCGGATTCCTCAGTCGTTTCACTCCTTCGGAATGACAACGATTGCAGGGGGACAAGAAAGAGAGAAAATGGGCGTGACAAAGTCACGCCCATTTTCTCTCCCTGCCCTCTTGTAACGCTTGTCATCCCGAACGTAGTGAGGGATCTCTCGGATCAGCAAGATCAAAAAGGGTCATTACAAAAAGAACTTTGATAGTGCTCTATTGCCCTCCTTATACGAGCCAACATATCTTCACTTGTACTAATTCTAAATCGCGTAGTCCCTGTTTCGCTCCTGGGGGTACGAGTAAAATCACTAAAAGTTGTACTTATAGTAACTCTACCGCTGAAAGATCCATCAGAACGAAATGCACTAATCGGTATCGTTTCTGTTACTGTACGCTCACGATTTCCATAACTTACAATGATTGAACAGTCCCTAACATTTAGGCTGAAAATAGTCCCTATTTCCGGCCTTCCATAAAGACGGAGTTGTTCGGACAGCCATCTTTCAGTTTCTTGTCTCGTCGGGCCTGCATTAGAATTAGCAGGTGCAGGCGAAACAATCACGTTACTTTGTCTTGTTTGGACTGTATTATTCTGTCCATAAAGAGTAATGCTAAACAACAAAATTGTTGCTATGACAGTTAAAATTTTATACATAATTGATGTTTTTAGTTACTTAGTCTTGTTGCTATTAAAATAAAACTACCAGGACACGTAAAGGTATCCGCCGTCTCTCTTCTTTCATTTGGTCTCAAAACAATTCTTCCTGTACCAGTCCTTCCATCTCTCCAGCAAAGGTTTGTATATTGAAATACTACACTAACCGTAAAATCATTAAAGTTTTCGAATATTAAGAAAAAATCCGAACACATAGCCGCCCTACCTGTAGAGCGATACTGCACACCGGTGGTAGTAGAGCTAGGAATACAGTGTTGCTCTCTAAGATCTCTTTGGTGCTCTGGTGCACTTCGACAAGAAGCACAAGTTCTTGCTCGTACAACTTCAACACCCCCAATATCTTCGGTTACACAGATTCCTGCTATTCGGAGTGGACTTGCTGTTGAACCTCCTGTTGTAGCCACTTGTGCAACCTGTACAGCTTGTCCATAGACGAAACAACACTGAAATAAAAGGAGCAACATAATTCCACACATTTTCCACAAGAAATTTTTCCTACTTGTTAGATTTTTCTGATTCATTCGTTCTTTCGAAAAAGCATCTGATTCCATTTCGCCATTACTGCCTACTACTGTTTCTAAAACAGTTTTATTGTTATACATCATTTTTCATTCCCTAATACGTGTCGGGCGCAACTTTTAATTGATATTTTTTGTTAATTGTGTTTCATTTTGGGCAATAAAAAAAGCGGACTTTCAAATCCACCTTAAGGTATTCGACAACCCGCATATCAGACAAGTAAGTCCGCATTACTGCGAACATCTACTTATTCTTGATATGCCTAAAAGTGTCGAATTTTTAAGGTGAGAATCAGCAATCGCTATGTTACTTTTCGTTTTTTTACATATTTTTTCGATTAAAATTGTGATGCAAAGATACAAAAAAATTGCTAAAAACCAAAAAAAATCGTACCTTTGCGATTGGAAACGGTAAAAACTACAACTATGGACACAACAACAAAAGTATTGGACGTATTTAAGGCTTCAAGCGAGCCTTTGAACGCAGGAAAAGTAGCCGAATTATCGGGTATTGACAAAAAAGAAGTGGAAAAAGCGATGAAAGTCCTTCAAAAATCGGGTGCAATCACTTCTCCCAAAAGGTGTTTTTGGACAGCGACAAAATAAAAAGATGCTTGTCCGCATGACCGTTTTGCATTAAAAGTATAATGAAGCAACTCATTTACACCCTTCTTTTCTTGCTCGTTTTAACAGGATGTTCAAGCGGTAGAAACCTCACTCGAAACGCTGAAAGAGATGTTCAAGAGTTACTGCAAATAGCAAACAGGTATATCGGTGTTCGCTATGTCTTCGGCGGAACTTCGCCCGAAAGAGGTTTCGATTGTTCGGGTTTTGTGCAGTATGTTTATCGAAAAATAGGTTACTCATTGCCACGCACCACACGGCAACAAGCCACAGTGGGCAAAAAAGTCAGACGAAACAATTTGCAGCCTGGGGATTTGGTTTTTTTTACAGGGAGCAACAAAAACTCTCGAAACGTAGGACACGTAGGCATTGTAACCGAAGTTAATAGAGACGGACAGTTTAGTTTTATTCACGTTACTACACGTGCAGGTGTGAGGATAGATAGTATTGAGCAACCTCATTGGAACGCTCGCTATTTGACTGCACGGCGTGTTATTGGACGTTATTAACAATTTCCGGAAGTTATCAACATTTTAACATTTTTTAAGGAATTTTTTATACGAAAAACGAGTTTTTTGCGTTTATATGTGTGAACGGCATTCGTTCATAAACAAATTTATCAATCAAAACGCGAAAAACAGTGAAAAATAAAACAGCAAGCCATCCTCTAATTGAGGATCAAAGGCACTACAAAAAAATCGGCAAACTAAAAAAGTCAATCGCCAACCATATCGGTAGAAAGCCCGCTGATATTTACATTTCCGAAAACCATTTTAAACACATTTTTATTCGACATAAAGACGAAATGGAAAATATAGGGTTGACTCCACAAATGTTTATTGATTTGGTACTAAATGGTTTTAATCGAGTCTATAAAGGAAAAAACGAGGCACTGCTTTTGGTGCTTTGGAACTGCAAGCCGAAAGTTACAGTGATTGAACTTAACCTTGCATTAGAAAAAGAATTTTACGAGGTAATAGCCGCAACTATTGTACGAAAAAAATATTTGGAAGACAGAGAGTTGCTTTGGAAAAAAGAAAAAGGACTTGTTTAAGAGCAAAAGATCCGTTCATTCCTTTGTACCAACTTTCTACGTTTTGGTAGTCATTTGATTCATGCAACAGTTATTTTCGTAGTCTGTGCAATCGCCGACTGAACTAAAACAAGTCCTTTTTCACTTTGCAAAGATACGAAAAAAGAATTGAAATTTGAAAAAAAATTGTATCTTTGCATCAAAAACAACTCATAAGTATGATTGAAGTTGAACATTTAACCAAAACATTCGGAGAACTAACGGTATTGTCGGACGTAAGTTTACAGATTTCGCAAAGAGAAGTCGTTTCAATCGTGGGACCGTCAGGAGCCGGAAAAACAACGTTGCTGCAAATTGCCGGAACGCTCGACACGCCAACAAAAGGACAAATACGGATTTGCGGAGAAGACCCTTTTATTTTGTCAAATAAAAAATTGTCGAATTTTCGTAACCAAAAATTAGGATTTGTGTTTCAATTTCATCATTTACTGCCCGAATTTTCTGCGGTTGAAAATGTAATGCTGCCTGCTCTGATTGGAAAAAAAACAAGTTCCGAAGCCCATTCGGAAGCAATGAAATGGCTCGACTTTTTCGGACTTGTGGAGCGTGCTACTCACAAACCTCACGAACTTTCGGGAGGCGAACAACAGCGTGTGGCGGTGGCACGTGCACTAATCAATAACCCGGAAGTTTTACTTGCCGACGAACCTTCCGGAAATCTCGACTCTAACAATGCCGAACAGTTGCATCATTTGTTTCTAAAACTGCGAAACGAATTTGGTCAAACCATCGTAATCGTCACGCACAACGAACATCTGGCAAATCTATCCGATCGAAAAATTTTAATGAAAGACGGAAAAATAGTTTAGCAACGCCGTTTTTGTTAGGCTTTCGATTTTTTCCGAGAACCCTCGTATAGTTCAAATTTCTGAAATTTGCAGAGCAATGGGCCGTTGTAAAGTTCCATTTTTTTCGATGGGTGCAGACCGAAATTTTTCATAGCATCTGCATCCGAACTGATAAACCATGCTGTCCAGTTTTTGTAGTCTTTTTTGAGTTTATCGCCGACTTTTTTGTACATTTCAATTAAATCCTCCACTTCCAAACGCACACCATACGGCGGATTAGTAACAATGATTCCTTTTTCGGTCGGAGGGTCTAATTTCAAAAAATCACCCAAATGTAAACTAATGTCTTTGTGCAAACGAGATTGCTTGATGTTTTGTTCGGCGATATACAAACTTTCTTCGCAAATATCCGAGCCAAAAATTTCACATTCCGGGTCACCTATATTGTCTGCTGCTTCCGCCTTAACTTGTTTCCAAAGCAATGTATCAAAATCGTTCCAGTGCTGAAAGGCGAATTTTTTTCGATAAAATTGAGCGGGCATGTTGCATGCTTTCATCGCTGCTTCTATCAACAGTGTTCCCGAACCGCACATCGGATCGTAAAAATCTGTTTTTGTGTCCCAGTCGCTCAATGCTATCAACCCGGCAGCCAAAACTTCGTTCATAGGAGCTTGATTGGCTTGAATTCGGTAGTTGCGACGGTACAGCGAATCTCCCGAACTGTTCAGCGAAATTATGCAGCGATTTCTATACAAATACACATCAATTCTGACATCGGGAGTTTCCAAATCCACATACGGACGCTTGTGAAATAATCTCCTAAAGTGGTCGCAAATAGCGTCTTTCACAAATTGCGAAACATATTTTGTATGCATAAAAACGGAATCCATACAAAATGCTTCCACCATCATTTTAGTGTCCACACAAAATTGTTTTTCCCAAGCCATATTCACGACTTTGTTGTACAAATCTTCCTGTGTTTTGATTTGAAAATCCACCAAAGGTTTCAGGATAGCCAAAGCCGTTCGGCATTCATAATTAGCACGATACATTACTCTTTGATCGCCCTCGAACATCACGGCACGGGTTCCTATTTCGATATTGGTAGCACCCAAATCGGCTAATTCTTTAGCCAAAACGGGCTCTAATCCTTTCATGGTTTTTGCGGTTAATTTCATTTTTTCAAAAATTATCTTGCAAAGTTACGATTTTTTTCTGAACGGCGCAAGCATTCAACGAAGTTAGTTGGTCGATTTCTTACTTTACGACAACTCTAACAACATCTTTCTCGTTTAGCGACAAGCGCAAAACATCATTGATTGCAAAGGGTGCAGAATCTACCTCTCCTAATTCAATGGCGATGTAATCCCCTATTTTCAAAGTCATATACGCTGATAATTCGGAAATAATTTTCGGTATTTGCGCTAAATCAAAAGAAAAAATCTGCTTTTCAACAGGTGTGTCGTTTCGACTTCGCTCAACGACCGCACTCTGGTGGCTGAACCCTTCGACCCCGCTCAAGATAAACTCCGTCGAAGCCATAAATTCCGACATAGCAAAACTCCCGTCCAAACAGGTTGCACGTTCCCACGGCAAACTTTTTTCAACAAGCAAATCTAAACAGTTCTTATCGTAAAAATTGATGGCAAAACCAATCTCTTCATAATACGTGTGTGCAAATTTTTCTTGAATATACTTGCCCAAGCGATTTATTTTCACAACTAATGCTGTTTTTGCATGCAAAGTCTGAACGTAATCAGGCAGAAAAAACGGACGATGTTTTAACAGCAGGGCGGAATCGGGAACTAATCGAAATAGTTGTTCAGAATTTACGATAATAATTTTCATTTTCGGGATTCATGTAGGGGGACTGTCTCAAAAGCCAACAACAACGTCATTGCGAGGCACAGAGTGCCGAAGCAATCCATTGATTTAGATTGCTTCACTACGTTCGCAATGACGTTGTCGTAAATTTTTGAGACACGCCCTTTGTTGGCAATTGTGTTCAATTCTATTGAGAGCGTATGTGATACGCCCCTACGGTTATACGGACAACAAATTTGGCATTCATCACATCCATACGCCCAGCCGTGAAAATCGACGGTTGTCGTGCGTTCTTTGCCTTTGTTGTGATATGAAATACACTTTCGAGCGTTCAATTGGTATGAATTTTCCAAAGCACCGGTCGGGCAATTTTCCAAGCAAAGTGAGCATTCGTTGCATGTGATTTCGAGTGGTGTGTCGTAGGTAAGTTCTTGGTCGAGCAAAATCACGCCGGTATTGCAATATGAGCCTATTTCCGGATTGATCAACAACGTATTTTTTCCTCGAAACCCCAAGCCTGCTTTGACTGCCCATGCCTTTTCCAAAATCGGCGATGCATCAACGAATGAGCGCATATTGCATTTCGGAAAAAGTTTGCGAATTTCATCTTCCAATTGAGTAAGTTTCGGTTTTATTACCTCGTGATAATCCTCTCCGCAAGCATATTTTGCGATTTTTCCACCCCCCTGCCCCCCGCCGGCGGGGGAGATACTTGTTTCATAGTTTGAATAATCCCATAAAACTACAATTACAGACTTTGCATTTTCGAGGATTAGTGCCGGATTCAGACGTTTTTCCGGATTGCGGGCAAGGTAGTCCATTTCGCCGAAATCGCCACGTTTCAAATAGTTTTCGTAATGGATTTTATCTTCCGACAAAATTTCTGCTTTCGCTACTCCGCACGCAAAAAAGCCGAGACTTTTGGCGCAATTTTTGATGTGAGAAGTCCATTCGAGATTCATTTTGCAAAGATTTAACTATCACGAATGCTCGGGTTTGGGTATGTTCAACTGCTTACATATAAGCACACATAAATCTTTGTCTATATCAGCGTGACGAGGTATAAATGTACGTTCACCCGTAATATGGTTGGCGTATTTATCATGCTTTGCACCGTGCTTGATAAATCCACATCCGTTAGCATTCAGATGTTTTATGAATTTTGTTCGCTTCATTTCAATTAAGCAAAAACAAGTTCTTCCTCTTCCAACATCACGCCATGTGGCACATAGTTTTCACGCATATCCTCAAAATACATTTCAAGAACGTCAGCAATGTTCTCCTTTAACTCGTCTACGGTTAACCCTTGCGTAAATACCTCCGGCAATTCCTTCAACTGCCCAATGAGAAAACCGTCTTCTCCTTGCTTTATGACTAACGTGTACTTCATAGCGTTATTTTTTTTGCAAAATTACAGTTTTTTTGCGAGATAACCAAATTTACTCCTAAAACAAGACATCCTGTTTGGAAACCTGCTTGATTTTCCCCAAATGTTCATAAGATTTTTGCGTTGCTTCGCGTCCGCGTGGCGTACGCATAAGATAACCTTCTTGGATCAGAAACGGCTCATAAACTTCTTCGATTGTTCCGGCTTCTTCGCTGACGGCTGTAGCGATTGTAGTCAATCCAACCGGACCGCCTTTGAATTTGTCTATAATCGTTGTTAAAATGCGGTTATCCATTTCGTCTAATCCGTTTTTGTCCACATTTAGTGCGGAAAGAGCTATTTGTGAAATTTCGACATCAATACTTCCGTTTCCTCGAATTTGTGCAAAATCACGTACACGTCGCAGGAGCAAATTGGCAATCCTCGGTGTTCCTCGACTTCTCCGAGCAATTTCATTTGCTGCAAGATCGTCAATCGAAACGTTCAATAGTTTTGCTGAACGCTTGATGATTTGCATCAATGTTTTTGCATCATAGTACTCCAATCTTGCGTTGATTCCGAATCTTGAACGCAGTGGTGCCGTGAGTAGTCCCGAGCGCGTTGTTGCACCAATCAACGTAAACGGATTGAGCGAAATTTGTACACTTCGTGCATTGGGACCGGACTCAATCAAAATATCAATTTTGTAGTCCTCCATCGCCGAATACAGATATTCTTCTACAATCGGGCTTAATCTGTGAATTTCATCAATAAACAGCACATCGTTCACTTCCAAACTCGTGAGCAAACCTGCCAATTCGCCGGGTTTGTCCAAAACAGGTCCGGATGTAGTTTTGATGCCAACCCCAAGTTCGTTTGTGATAATATGTGACAACGTTGTTTTTCCCAACCCCGGAGGTCCATGAAGTAGAACATGGTCTAAGGCTTCGTTTCGCTGTTTTGCCGCTAATACGAACACCTGCAGATTATCCAAAATCTGCGCTTGACCTCTGAAATCAGAGAAATTCAGTGGTCGTAAAGCACGTTCAACCTCTTTTTCCACACCGGAAAATCGGGCATCTGTCGGATCTAAATTTTCATTCATAAAGTCGTACAAAAGTACAAAAAAAAGTTGATAATTCCAAAAAAAGTCGTATCTTTGTGAAAAATTTTGTTGATTTATGCGTAAAATATTGCTGTTGTTTTTGTATTTTCTGCCCATACTCGGTTTGAGCAGTGAGTCATCTGTAGTTTTTTTGCAGGATCCTCGTGTGGATGTATTACTCCACAGAAGTATCGAATCTAACAGGGCTGTTACTCTTGAAGGTTTTAGGATCAACATCTTTTTTCAATCGGGTAATCTATCACGAAGCAATGCACTGGCGGCTCAAACTGCTTTTTCGGAACAGTTTCCGGAAATGAAAAGTTATGTTAGTTTCGAAGAGCCTTATTTTAGAGTTAACGTTGGAAATTTTCGTACACGGCTCCAAGCTGAGGCAGTTGTGGAAAATTTGAGGCGGCTTTATCCACAAGCCCATGTCGTTCGTGATGTTTTGAACATTGTGGATTTGTTGCAATTGCATCCCGAAGAAGAAGAGTACGATGAAGAAGAAAATGATGATGACGAAGAGGAAGTGGAATAACGCGTTGTAATCTTCTGTGTTCAATGAATCGAGGCATGCCTCGCCTCTACAGTTTTTTTTTACCGAATCAACGTAACTACACCCTGTTCTCGAATCGTATTATTGTTCCGTATTAGTTCGAATTGGTACATGTAAACACCGGGTTGCACATCTGTGTTGTTGAATGTTCCGTTCCAACCCTCATGGTTTGGGTCAGTAGTCGAAAAAACAATTTGCCCGAATCTATTGTAAATTTTGAAGCGTATTCTGTCGTTTGGCAACGGAACAAAGAGTGGGCGAAACGTTCGATTTTCCGGAATGTGACTATTCGGAACGAAAGCCGTTGCAAACTCCACCAGCCTGGCTCTCGAAAGAACATTAATAACATTTGATCGCGTTGAGTCTATTATATCGTTAGTAAGCGAAAGCCTGTAGCCTATGACAAAATAGCTCAAATTCATAATTTGTGCAAGATCCGAATCCAAAAAAAGAATCGAGTAAAGTTGATTTGGCAAATGTTCTCCTAAAGGAATAGTATCCCCATCTCGGATTTCAAAAAGGTAGTAACGGATAGCACTCGTGTTATCCCAACCATAATACTCATAAAATGTAAGATTTACGACCGCTCCAAGCAAATCGCCCACCAAAAGAATAGGCTTTGCACTATCTGAGTGAGTCACAATTATTTCACACGTATCACGGATTTTAAAATGGTAAAATCCGAGTTCTCTCGGCAATAAAAAGTGACCGGCTCTCTGTAAAAATTCGTTGTAAGTTACGGTCTTCACAGGCAAATCATCAATGAAGAAAGTAAGATCTTGCCAAACAAGGGAGGTATCCACATGGCTGATTATTTCTACTGTTTCATCGTTGATTACGCTAACTGTTCTTATATATGCAAAATCCGGTTCAGGAGCTACAGCCAGTGTCAAAGTATCTGCGATTGAGTTTGCGAAAATTGTGTTCGTCGAACTTACGGCACGAACGAAAATTCTGTGTAGTTTCAGGTGTTCGGAAACCTCGATAATTGCAGAATTTTGCGAAGCATCAACCGTAGCGACACTATTAAAACTTCCGCCATCTATCGAAACCCAAATTTCAAAATGAGCGATATCAATGATACTTCGTGATGCATTGCTCCATGATACGTGTATTTCTCTTCCACAACGCTGTTGCTCTATTTTGCACATAAACACATGTTTTGCATCGCTCAATTGTCCACGTGTAATTGTACCACCACATTGGTTAATAGCTCTAAGTCGAATTAGCAGATTTGTGTCCGCCTGTCTTTCTAGTATAAAATTATTTTGCCCCGCACCAAAAACTGTATCTGCGTTTGTGGCTCCCGGTGTTTCAAAAAATTCGTACCCGTGAGCGTAGGGCGACAAGTTAGATGTCCAAGAGACTAAAATATAATTGGTTATAGGATCTACGCTAAGTGCCTTTATTTGCACATTATCTGCATCCGGGCATGCCATTGATGTAAACCTCAATATCAACAAACAACCTATAAAAATTACTCTAAACATTATCCGAAAATTAGCCTATATTATTCGCGGTAAATCGCACTGACAGTACAAAGTTACAAAAAAAAATTGGTTTTTTCATTTTTTTTTTGTACTTTTGTGAAAAATTTTAAGAAAAATCATGAAGTTACGCAATCTCGGCATACTGCTACTTTTAGCACTTGTATTGTTGGGTTGTGCAAGTGCATCAAGGTCTTTCAGCCGGGGGCATTTTGATGATGCCATCAATCGTAGTATAACTATTCTTCAAAGAGAGCCGTCAAATGAACTTCATTTGGATATTCTCAGAGATGCTTATCGTGTAGCCGATGCAAACGATAGAGAGCGGATTTTGGCATTGCAAGAAACCGGGCAACCGGATATTTGGGGTGATGTCGTAACGATTTATGAGCGTATGATTGCTCGTAATCGAAGAATAAACGCACTCCCCTCTTCTGTCATCAGTGAGATTGGCTTTGTTTTTGAATCCCATAGTCAAGAGTTGGCGCATGCGAGACAACGGGCTACGGAATATCATTATGCAGCCGGTATCCAGTTTTTAGAGTCCGGCACAAGAATGGCAGCACGAGAAGCTTTTGGGCACTTTGAACAGGTAGTTGCACTTTCCGGACCGGATTTTAGAGATGTACGACGACTTCGAGATCGTGCTCAGGAACTCGGAACTATATTTGTGTTGTTTCAAGCAATCAATCGAACTCCGGGCTTTTTGCCACCTGAAGCCGTTTGGCATTTGACCAACATCTATCCGCAACATTTGAACAGGCGTTGGATACAGTATGAAACGGAACCTCGTCGTTCACACTATCATTTTGAAGTTACGTTTGCACTTGAGCGCAGAATTATTTTTCCGATAACCGTGAATACTCGCCGATTTACAGAAACACGCACCATCACGGAAGGTACGGAATTCAAATTAGATAACAGAGGAAATCCGGTTTTGGATAGTGCCGGAAATGCAATTCGAATTCCAAAACGCATAACGTTAAGATGCACCGTCACCGAAATCACGCAAACCAAACGCGTTCGATTGGAAGGTCGTTTGACCTATTTTGATGTAGAGAATCAGCGAATCGTTCGGAGCATTGCTTTAAGCCGAACTTTTTCAGCAGAGAGTGTTTCGTTCAACACAAGTGGGGATCTACGAGCACTATCAGACGAAACTCGAAGACGGATTCGGGCACCTTTTATACCTCTTCCCACCGACGAACAAATGCTTATTGTTGCTGCACAAGACCTGAGTGCCATGGTTCGACAGGCTTTGTTGGATAATTCGCGACTGATAAGGTAATTATAGTTTTCGATTTTTTTTCATCTTTTTGTTTTTTATTTGCACAACTTGCTTTAATTTTCCTTTCTAGTTTGCTGCCTGCTGCATTCGCACAAAAAGGGAATCTAAATAATCGTTTTGAAATAAACTATACTCTGACTTTTTAATTATTTTTTGCATATTTTCCTTACGTTCAGCTGTAAGTGGGTGTGTACTGATGATTTGCGGAATGGTCACTCTCGATATATTTTCGAGCAAAACAAACAGTTGTACCATTCCATTCGGATCAATGTGGTTGTTCATTAGAATTTTTAGCCCTTGTTCATCGGCTTCTCGTTCAAATTTTCGTGAATATGAAAGATTATGAAGCCGATGTGCATTATCTGCTAAAACAGCCATAATTCCACTGACATCAGTAAGCAAAAGCGAAATAAGCAAGTATCCTGCAAGATTTCGAAATAGCATTTTCATAGAATGCCGGTAGTTTACGTGTGCCGCCTCGTGTGCGAGCAAAGCCGCCAATTCACTTGAATGTTGTAATCTGTCTAAAAGTCCGGTATAGACCACAATTTGCCCGTTGGGTAATGCAAAAGCATTTATCTGACCGGATTCCACTACGGTAAAGTGTAGCGGTATTGTGTTTTTGAAGTCTATTTGAGCGGCAAACTGCTCCAAATACGCCGTTCTTGTGGAGTCAATTCTGTTTTCATTGAGAAACGTATTCATAAACATATTCCCCAATGCTATGTCAGCAGATTGAGGGACAACTGCTACGAACCTTTCGGCTATTGGGGGCAGAAGCCAAAAATACGCCGCAACTATCAGGGCAAGCATTCCTACTGCAAGACCAACTATCTTCGGAAAACCAATGTTCAAAATACGACGATGTACATCAAATTTGTTTTTGAACTTCATTGCCTCTAAAAACGATTTTGAAAAATGCTCGTCTTTGATTTGTAAGAGTGCTCCCGAAAACTGTTTATTTCGTAATTCCAAACAGTCTTCGTATTGTTCAAAAATCAAATCGTCAACATTCCAAAAAAACGAATCTCCGTCTGCACATTGCAAACGGAGTTCGTCAAATCTCTCGTCTGTAAAAACAACTATTGCTTGAGGTCGAGATGATTGCCCATCAAAATATCTTGCTTCTACGCGATACATTTTTAAGTCAAGTCTATGTCAAAAAATTCCGCTGCACCATCACCGAAAGTATTGGTATATTCTTCTTCGGTTTGGTGAATTTCATCAAGATTAATATTACCTGCCATTTTGATATTACTCCAAATATAACGTTCACTGCGCATTGCTGCCCATGCCGTTCCAAAACCAAGCGTAAAAACGATGATGAAAAAATTCACAACACGTAGTTTCAAAAAACCTAATCCTGTTACAGTAGATTTACACCAAATTTTTTGTTCTCCTTTTTGCATACTCATCCTGTCTATGTAGTAATCAAACCTATTCTTTTCCCACCAAAAGCTGTAAATACCGAGCGTAAGCAACGTGAGAAGCAGGCCGAGAAAGTTGATTAAAAACCAGTCGCTACCATGGCAGTCGTTATTAAATTCTACATCACCATAACGCACATTTTTATGTGTATAGCGACGTATATTCATATTCATCCACGAACCATAAATACCGAGCGTTATGATTGTAAGCAGTGTCCATTTTATATAATTTTTGATAAGCCATTTTTTGTCGCCACGATAACCAAAACGTATTCCGCGATACGATGTACGTGACATTCGGTAACGAAATGAGCCATGAATAGCAAGTGGAACAATAGAAAGAAGGGCCAAGTAAAAAAATAGAATTCCTATAAATATATTGACTTTGATCCAAAGCAGATAAAAAATTACAAACACAATAATGTAGAACAGAATCACTTTAATAAACCCGCGAAACATTTCCTTTCCTGTTCCTGAAAAGCTGAAACGTTCACTGTTTAGAGCAGTATGCCCGAAAGTATATCTAAGTTGTTTTGCCCTTGCCCATGGATGATAAAATCCAAGAGTGACTAATGTCAGTAGCCAATTTACAATCAAAATTGCGAAATACTCTGAACCTTTTCCCAAAAACTGGAAATGGTGATTCTGTACTTGTGTGGTGTTTGGGGTATTTGTTGTTTCCATATATAAATTTTCTGCAAAGATACGAAAAAAATAGAAATTAGGTGTTATGTTTTACAACAATTTTTCGTATCTTTGCAAAATGAATAAAACGTTTTTTATCGAAACTTACGGCTGTCAAATGAATTTTTCCGACAGCGAAATTGTACACTCTGTCTTGGTTTCTGCGGGTTATTCGGCAACTGAACATTACAAAGAAGCAGATATCATTCTCGTAAACACATGCTCAATCCGTGATAATGCCGAACAACGCGTGCTCAATCGTTTGCAAGAATTCAGTTTTCTAAAAAAGAAAAAAACGCACCTAAAAATCGGTATATTGGGCTGTATGGCTGAACGTTTGAAGGAAGAATTGATACAACTACAGCAATCTGTGGATTTGGTGGTAGGACCTGATGCTTATCGCGATTTGCCAAGTTTGCTGAATACGGTTGAAACCGGCGAAAAAGCAGTCAGTGTACTACTTTCCGAAGAAGAAACTTATGCAGAAATCGAGCCTGTTCGTGTTGGCGACAATCAGGTTTCGGCGTTTATTGCAATTATGCGTGGTTGCGAAAATTTTTGTGCTTATTGCGTAGTTCCTTACGTACGCGGAAAAGAGCGTAGCAGAGATTTTGAGACGATTATTGAAGAAGCCAAAAAATTGTTTGAACAAGGTTATCGTGAAATCACGTTGTTGGGGCAAAATGTAAATTCGTATCAATATAATGATATGAACTTTGCACAACTTTTGGCTCGTATTGCAGAGGTCAATCCCCTACTCCGCCTGCGTTTTGCAACATCGCACCCTAAAGATTTGAGCGATGAATTGTTGGAAACCATGAGCAAATATCCAAACATTTGCAAAGCAATTCATTTGCCGATTCAGGCAGGCAGTGATGCCGTCCTCAAAAAAATGAAACGCAAATACGATACGGCTTGGTACTTGGATAGAATCTTTGCAATTCGCCGTTATATGCCGGATTGCACTATTTCGACAGACATTATCGCCGGATTTTGCGGAGAAACCGAAGATGATCATCAAAACACGCTAAAACTAATGGAAACAGTCGGTTATTCGTCTGCATTTATGTTCAAATACTCGGAGCGTCCGAATACATTTGCTGCGGAAAATTATCCTGACGATGTTCCCGATGATGTGAAATCTCGCCGATTGACGGAAATTATCAACAAACAACAAGAACTTTCTTTGAAAAGTAATCAGGCAGACATCGGCAAAACGTTCGAAATTTTAGTTGAAGGTGTTTCTAAAAAGTCCGACAAACAGTATTTTGGTCGAAATTCGCAAAATAAAGTCGTCGTTTTTGATCATACCAACGAAAAAATCGGCGATTATATTCACGTCAAAATCACCGATTGTAGTGCTATAACATTGAAAGGAAATAAGGTAAAAGGTTCACGTCATTGCGAACTGCAAAGCAGTGAAGCAATCCAGAGTAAATAGATTGCTTCGCTATGCTCGCAATGAGGACTTAAAATCAAAAAAACACAATGCATTCCTACCCTTCACAACTCTTAGAAAACGGTGTAGAGCAACTCTCGAAACTGCCCGGTATCGGCAAGCGTACTGCCTTGCGTTTAGCGTTGTGGTTGCTGAAACAGGATGAGCAAATTACGATTGATTTTGCAAAGAATGTGCTGGCAATGCGCACCGAAATGCAGTATTGTGAACGTTGTCATAACTTGTCGGACAAACCGGTTTGTAATATCTGCGAAAGCCCCTCGCGGGATTCCTCGCTGCTGTGCGTTGTTTGCGATGTTAGAGATGTGATGGCAATTGAAAATACAGCATTTTTCAAAGGTTACTATCATGTTTTAGGTGGTGTAATATCACCGATTGAAGGTGTTTCTCCACGAGATTTAAATTTGGAGAATTTGTTCAATCGCCTGAAAAATGAACCTATTCAAGAAGTTTTATTAGCACTTCCAAGCACTATGGACGGCGAAACCACGCAGTTTTACATTCACAAGCATATTTCGCCAATGGGGATCAAACTCACTACAATTGCAAAAGGTGTTGCCATTGGCGATGAATTAGAATACACCGACGAAGTAACTTTGGGACGAAGTATTATCAATCGAGTTGAAATTTAATCAAAAAAGTTATGAGAAAGTTCACATTTTTTGCTCTGTTTTTATGTTTTGCGACTACAATCTTTGCACAACAAGTGCTTTCTAATCGCTTTGCGATGAGGCTCATAGAAAATGAGGATGGAAGTTTTGAATTACGTGACAGAGCACGTTTAGCGGCATTGGTTGATTTAGATGCAATACCGGACTTGTTGGTTCCTTACGTACATCAGCGAACCAAGATTTCGGGCAATGATTACAGACATATTCGAACGCAAGAATTCGTTTTCAAAACAGACGGATATTATGAATTGACGTTAGCTGTAGACTTTGCAGAAAGCGATGTTCCCACGCCTTTTATGATTTACCTTCACGGTGGAGGTTGGCAACGTGGTACAAAAAATGCCAATAGGTCGCTTTCGCGATATACTGCGGCAAAGGGCGGAATTACAGGAGTTAGAATTTCTTACACACTCTCAGGGCGAGAAAATTCTAATGCAAAACATTCCATTCAAGATGTCTTAGATGCGTTGAAATGGGTGCAAGAACATGCTGAAAAGTTGAATGTGAATCCGAACCTTTTTGGATTTTATGGAAATTCTGCCGGAGCACATTTAGCCGCTATGGCTGCACTCAAAACCCCGGGAACAAGCGTTTTGATAGGGACAGTAGGAATTTACGATTTACAAACTTCACGAATTACAATACGTGCAACTGATCCGGAACGCATCCGATATTTTGCGTATTTGGATCCACAGTTTTTGTATGAAATTTCGCCGATCAATCACATTTCCCCCGATAATCTGCCAGCAACATTTCTTATTCACGGAACAGCAGATATTATCGTGGAAGTAGGGCAGAGCAAGCGTTTAGCAGAAAAATTAAAATCTAAAGGAGCTCAAGCTGTAAGACTTGATATTCACCCCAATTATGATCATAATATCACATCATCAACTTCTGATTTGCAAGAAGTTATCTTTTTGGACGCCTTTCAGTTTATGGTTGATAATTTAACAAAATAACCTTGTGAAAAAAACAAACTTAATCTACGGAATTCGCCCAATTGTAGAGGCAATCAAGGCAGGCAAAGAAATCGACAAACTATTTATCCAAATAGGTTTGAAAGGCGATTTATACAGAGAATTGAATGAACTGATTCGCGAAAATCGCATTCCTATGCAATATGTTCCGATTGAGAAAATCAATAAATTAGCACCAAATAACAATCAAGGTGTTGTTGGTTTCTTGTCGAGTGTATCGTACCAATCGTTGGAAAACGTGATTATGTCTGCGTTTGAGAGTGGACGTGCACCATTGGTTTTGGTTTTGGATCGAATTACCGATGTGCGAAATTTTGGTGCGATTGTGAGAACTGCCGAATGTGTAGGTGTTGATGCGGTGGTTATTCCAAGCAAAGGTGCGGCACAAATCAACGAAGATGCGATCAAAACTTCTGCCGGTGCACTTCACACGATGAATATCTGTCGCGAGGAAAACCTCAAAACAACCATTCACTTTCTCAAAGCCAGCGGCTTACAGGTGGTTGCCGCAACTGAGAAAGCGAAAATTAAATATACCGATGCTGATTTCACCAAACCAACCGCAATTATCATGGGCTCGGAAGAAGACGGCGTTTCCGGCGAATATCTGAAATTATGCGATCAGCAATTAGCCATTCCGCTACAAGGCAATATTCAATCCCTTAATGTTTCTGTGGCTTGCGGGGTACTGCTTTACGAAATTTTACGACAACAAAATAATTAACAGCAATGATAGACCAAATTATAGCAAGTCAAACTGCAAAAATCGTTAACGAAGCTTTCGGCTTAACCTTAGAGTCGACACAGGTGCAAATTCAAAAAACCTCCAAAGATTTTGAAGGAAACATTACAGTTGTAGTTTTTCCTTTTGTCAAAGCAGCCAAAAAATCGCCCGAACAAACGGCACAGTTTATCGGCGAAAAACTGCTGGAAACCTGCAAGGAAATCTCGAAGTTCAACGTGGTTAAAGGTTTTTTGAATTTGGAAATTGATGCGAATTATTATTTGGATTTTTTGGAGAAAAATAAAACAGACGAGCGTTTCGGGTTTGCCAAAACGTGGTCGTTGAGCGGAGTCGAAACGCCCACGTCAAAACCCATCGTTTTGGAATACTCCTCACCAAACACCAACAAACCCTTGCATTTGGGACACATCCGAAACAATCTTTTGGGCTGGTCAGTTGCCGAAATTCTGAAAGCCAACGGTTATGATATGAAAAAAGTGAATTTGGTCAACGATAGAGGGATTCATATTTGCAAATCTATGCTTGCTTGGCAACGTTATGCAAATGGCGAAACACCTGAGAACACAGGCATTAAAGGCGATCATCTAGTTGGAAAATACTATGTGAAATTTGACCAAATTTTAAAATCACAAGTTGCAGAAATGGTGGAAAACGGCATAGAAAAAGACGTTGCCGAAAAAACAGCCCCCATCCTGCTTGAAGCACAAGAAATGTTGCGAAAATGGGAAGCCGGCGACGAAGATGTTTGCAAGTTGTGGAAAATGATGAACAGCTGGGTTTATGCTGGTTTCGACAAAACCTACAAAAAAATGGGTGTTGATTTCGACAAAATTTATTACGAGTCGGAAACCTATCTTTTGGGTAAAGAAATTGCCCTAAAAGGCTTGACAGACGGCTATCTTGTACAACGTGAAGATAGTTCGATTTGGGCAGATTTGCACGAAAACGGATTGGATGAAAAACTCTTGCTTCGCAAAGACGGGACTTCAGTTTATATGACACAAGACCTCGGAACTGCCAAACTTCGACACGATGAATTCAACGCCGAAAAAATGATTTATGTTGTTGGTAACGAGCAAAATTATCACTTCGATGTACTGAAAATTGTCTTAAAAAAATTGGGATACGCCTGGGCAGACAGTATTTCGCATTTGTCGTATGGTATGGTTGAACTGCCCGAAGGCAAAATGAAATCCCGCGAAGGAACGGTTGTTGATGCCGATGATTTGATCGAAAGCATGATTGAAACAGCAAAAAAAACGACCGAAGAACTCGGAAAAATTGATAATTTTGATAGCGAAGAAGCAAATGCGCTGTATAAAACAATTGCTTTGGGTGCATTAAAATATTTTATCTTGAAAGTTGATCCGGTCAAAAACATGTTGTTCAATCCTAACGAATCTATTGATTTTAACGGAAACACAGGACCTTTCATTCAATACACACACGCACGTATTCGCTCGCTCATCAAACGTTCCGGATTGGAAAATTTAGACGAAAAAACATTTGCCAATGTGAACATTCTCGACAAAGAAAAACAGATTTTAATTCTTCTGCATGACTTTCCGGGTGTTGTAAAGCAAGCCGGCGATAATCTCAGCCCTGCACTAATTGCGAATTATGCTTTCGATTTGGCGAAAGAATTTAACGGATTTTATCAAGACATTCCGGTTCTGAAAGAAGAAAATCAAAATCTTCGTGAATTCAGACTAGTACTATCAAAATTTACCGCAGACGTTTTAAAAAATGCACTTGGATTGCTCGGTATTACTGCACCCGAAAGAATGTAGTGTCGTCATTCCCGCGAAGGCGGGAATCCCTTTGCAACAAAAAACAAAAACAATGAACATTACAGACTGTTTTTATCTCGGAAACATAACAAAACCCTTCGGCTATAAAGGCGAAGTAGATATCTATTTGGATGTGGACGAACCCAAAAACTACGCCAAATTAGATGCCGTTTTTGTAGAGTTAAAGGGACAACTGATCCCCTATTTTGTGGAAAATATTCGACTAAAAAATAATCACGCTGTCGTGAAATTTCAAGATGTGCATACCGACAACGTGCAGCCCATAATTGGAGCAAAACTTTATTTGCCTTTGAGTGCGTTACCAAAATTAGAGGGTAATAAGTTTTACTTTCACGAGGTACTTGGCTTTTCAATGAAAGATGTAGAACACGGCGAAATCGGAACGTTGGAAAGCGTGATGGATAACGGACCTCAGCCGATTTTTCAAATCAAACACACATCGGGAAAAGAAATTTTAATTCCGATTTTAGATGATTTTATTGTAGAGGTAAACCGTGAAAACCGCACTATTACTACACAAGCACCTGAGGGATTGATTGATTTCTATTTGAATTGATGCAAAAAAAATAGGGCAACGCAATGCATTGCCCTATAATTTCTTTCACTGAAATTTATTCCACAGGTTTTTCCTCTTCAGTGGCTGGAGCCTCCTCAGCAGTAGGTGTTTCTTCGGTAGCAACCTCTGTTGCAGGTTCTTCAGTAACAGGAGCTTCTTCAACTGCGGGCGTTTCTTCCACAGTAGGAGCATCCTCAGCAGTTGTAGTTTCCTCAACGGCAACTTCTTCTGTAGATATTTCTTCCGCAACCGATTTGGAGGCAGCTTTTTCAGCAGCAACCTTTTTCGCTTCAACGGCTTTTGCTTTAGCTTCGTTTACTTTGGTTTCAGCTTCTAAACGTTTTTTTGCCACATTGCGAGCTTCGTTTTTGTTTTCAAGTGCAGCTGCATTGTTTTTTGTCTCTTTTTCCGCAATCCACGTTTGAAATTTGGTTTCGGCTTGTTCGAGTGTCAACGCACCTTTGTCAACACCTTTCAACAAGTGGTGTTTAAGCATCGCACCTTTATGCGAAAGCAATGTTTTTGCTGTGTCTGATGGTTGTGCACCATTTCGCATCCATTTAACAGCTTTATCCACATCAACAGTAATTGTTGCAGGATTGGTCATAGGGTTGTACGTGCCGAGCTTTTCAATAAATTTTCCGTCTCGTGGTGCACGACCATCCGCTACGACAATGTGATAAAAAGGTTGCCCTTTTTTACCTTGTCTTTGTAGTCTGATTCTTACCGGCATAATTTTGGTTTTAAAAATTTGACTGCAAAGATACGACTTTTTTGTGGATTTTCCAAATTTTTACGGCTATTTTTTTCTCGACTTGACAAATTCATTTTTTTTTTGTAACTTTGCAACGCAGATTATAGGCTGCACAATATAGGGAAATTTATAACTAACACAAATATAAATCAAAAAACAATTAACACGATGTCAAAAAAGTATGTTTACAGTTTCGGCGCAAAAAACGCTGAAGGAAAAGCGGACATGAAAGAATTACTCGGTGGAAAAGGTGCAAACCTTGCCGAAATGTGCCTGATGGGCTTGCCTGTTCCTGCAGGTTTAACAATTACAACAGAATGTTGTACAGATTACTATGCTAACGACTGCCAGCTTCCAAAAGGTTTGATGGACGAGGTTTGGAAAGGCATGGAATTTGTTGAAAAGGATATGGGAATGAAATACGGCGATGCTGAAAATCCGTTGTTGATGTCGGCTCGTTCGGGCTCTCGTGGTTCTATGCCGGGCATGATGGACACCGTTTTGAACATTGGTTTATGTTCGGCAACTTTGCCCGGAATTATCAAAAAAACTGACAATCCACGTTTCGTTTACGACTCGTATCGTCGTTTGATTATGATGTACGCAGATGTGGTCATGGATAAAGCCGAAGGTTTGGATAAAGGCATTCGCCGTCAATTGGACGATATGCTTGAGCATTACAAAGAAGAAAAAGGTTATGAAGGCGATATCGAATTGACTGCTGACGACATGAAAACGTTAGCAGAAAAATTCAAAGCGAAAGTGAAAGAAGTGATGGGTACTGACTTTCCGGATGATCCAAAAGTTCAGTTGGAAGGTGCGATTAAAGCGGTTTTCAAAAGTTGGAACGGAAAAAAAGCCGTTTCTTACCGCAGAATCGAAAATATTCCGGATGATTGGGGAACAGCCGTAAACATTCAAGCAATGGTATTCGGAAATATGGGTGACACATCAGCTACCGGTGTTGGATTTACTCGTGACCCGGCCGTTGGAACTAAAGTTTTCTACGGCGAATGGTTGCCAAATGCTCAAGGCGAAGACGTGGTTGCCGGAATTCGTACACCAAACCCGCTCAACTCCGACACAAAGAATGAGCAAAACAAACACTTGCCTTCGTTGCAAGAATTGTGGCCGAACCTTTACAAAGAACTCGATGATACTTGCATGCGTTTGGAGACTGAGTATAAAGATATGTTAGACATTGAATTTACCATCCAAGAGGGTAAACTTTATATGTTACAATGTCGCGTTGGTAAGAGCACAGGAACTGCTGCTTTGAAAATGGCGATGGACATGATGAATGAAAAATTAATTGACGAAAAAACCGCCGTAACGCGTGTAAAACCTGAGCAATTAGACGAATTACTCCACCCGATTTGCGATCCAAAAATCGAAGCAACTGCAAAATTGCTTTGCAAAGGTTTGCCTGCAGGCCCGGGTGCCGCTGTTGGAAAAGTTGTGTTTTCGTCAGAGGATGCTGTTGAGTGGACACGTCGTGGCGAAAAAGTGCTTTTGGTTCGTAAAGAAACTAATCCGGAAGATGTTGACGGTATGCGTGTTGCAGATGGAATTTTGACTTCTTTAGGTGGGATGACTTCTCATGCAGCTCTCGTAGCTCGTGGTTGGGGCAAGTGCTGCATCGTTGGTGCAGGCGTTTTGGATGTTCAAGAAGACAAAAAAGTGGCTTATGTAAAAGGTACGGGTATCGTGATTAAGGAAGGCGATATCTTGACCTTGAACGGAACCAAAGGACACGCTTACGAAGGTGCTTTGAAATTGATGGAATCTTCTGAAAACCCACAGTTCCAAGAGTTCATGAAAATTGTAGATAAGTACCGTACAATGGGTGTTCGCACCAATGCGGAAACTGCAGAGGACGCACTTTTGGCAAAAAGTTTTGGTGCAGAGGGTATCGGCTTGTTCCGCACAGAACACATGTTCTATGGAAAAGGAGCAGAGGCACCTTTGTTCGTTTTACGTAAAATGATTTTGGCAGGAAGCGATGAAGAGCGTCAAAAAGCGATTGACGAACTTGAGCCGTTTGTGAAGAAAGATATGAAAGAAACGTTGATTGCGATGGACGGACTTCCGGTTACATTCCGTTTGCTTGACCCGCCGTTGCACGAGTTCGCTCCGCAAACCGCCGAAAATCAAAAGCAACTCGCCGATGCGTTAGGTATTACTGTTGAAGACGTTGTTAACCGCGTACAGGATTTGCACGAAATCAACCCGATGATGGGACACCGTGGTGTGCGTTTAGGTATCACCTACCCTGCTATCACGGAAATGCAAGTACGTGCGTTGTTTGAAGCAACCGCAGAATTGATGAAAGACGGCAAATCTCCAAAGCCGGAAATCATGGTTCCTGTTACAATCGGTGGACGCGAATTAAGAATAACCAAAGTCTCTGTAGATAAAATTCATGAAGAAGTTTGCAAGAAATTTGGTGTAAAAATCGAGTATCTGTACGGTACGATGATTGAAATTCCACGTGCGTGTTTCTTGGCAGAAAGCATGGCAAAAGAAGCGGAATTTTTCTCTTTCGGAACAAACGATTTGACGCAGATGACTTACGGTTTCAGCCGTGACGATGCAAGTGTGTTTTTGCCGGAATACGTTGACAAAGGAATTTTGGACAAAGACCCATTCCAAACCATCGATCCAAAAGGCGTTGGCGAGTTGATTACGATGGCTTGCGAGCGTGGTCGCAAAGGACGTCCGAACCTAAAGGTAGGTATTTGTGGCGAACAAGGCGGTGATCCGAAATCGGTAGAGTTTTGCTACTTAAACGGGCTGAACTACGTAAGTTGTTCACCGTATCGTGTGCCAATTGCACGTTTGGCTGCTGCTCAGGCGGCGATTAAGCATGGTAAATAGTATCCTGCCAAAATTTATTTGAAAAGGCTTATTGCCTTTGCCCTAACAAGAAAGACGAAGTACATTGTGCTTCGTCTTTCTTTTGTTGAAGGTTATTTACTGGTCTTTCTAACAAATTCTGTACACAAAGATAATAGTTTTTTTTGATTTAAGCAACATTTTTTAGTTTTAGTTCTGCAAATTCTTTAATTGTAAGATTCCCCAATGCCGAATGTCTTCGATTTTGATTGTAGTAGATTTCCACGTATTCAAACAAAAGCGATTTCATTTGTTCTTTAGATACGAGTTTGTTTCCATAAATTAATTCTGACTTCAACGTTTTGAAAAACGACTCTGCAACAGCGTTATCCCAACAGTTTCCTCTTCGACACATACTTTGTGTTATCCCGTAACTGGCCAGTAAATTCACAAACCTACTGCAAGTGTATTGAACACCTTGATCCGAATGAAAAATCAGATCTTTTGCTGGCGGTCGATTTTTGACAGCCATCCTCAACGCTGAAAGTGTTGTCTGTTCCGCACTTAACTCTTCGCTGTGCGACCATCCGATAACCTTTCTATCTTCCAAATCAATAATAACCGTTTGATATAAAAAGCCGTTTTTGGTTGGAATGTAGGTAATGTCTGAAACCCAAGCTCCGTGCGGAAGCGACTCG
>WQWI01000005.1 GCA_009785425.1 Bacteroidales bacterium
GTAAAGACGCAATGCGTTGCGTCTCTACCAATTGGAATTAACAAGAACTGCATTTCTTTTTGGCGAAAGGCGAAAGGAGAAGGGCGAAAGGCGGTTAATTTACCACCGTTTGCCATGCACCGTCTGCCGTATGCCATTAAATAAACTTGTTCTACATAATTTTCCTTGTACAATGTTAGTTAATAGTTAGTAGTTAATAGTTAGCGGAAAATCCCACTCACTATTCACTATTCACAACTAACTAACGTACTTGTTTTGCGATTATATCGCTATTGCTTGGTTTACATAATGTCTAAGAATAACCCCTATTCTACATTCAGGCAAAATTATACCTTTTTCGAAATTGGGACTGCAAAGTTACAACTTTTTTTTCAATTATGCAAGTTTTTGCGAAAATAATTTTGCGAAAAAATATAGTTGTCTGATTTTCTGAATAAATCATTTTCGAATATGCGTGTTTTTTTTGTATGCTCAGCTTTCAAACACCTGCATAACTGCCTGCATTTTTTCTGCTATCGCAAATGTACACAGATTTCCAATACTGCCCTCATGGGTGTAGTGCACTTCTTTTGTAGCACTAAAAGTTCCATCAGCAACTTGTTGTCCTACTTTTTGATAAGCATCGCGAAAAGGCATACCTTCCAACGTGAGGCGGTTGACTTCTTCCACAGTAAACAAGTATTTATATTTAGGGTCATCGAGAATATGCAGGTTGATTTCTATGTGTTGCAACATGAATTCTGCAATAGACAAGCACTCTTTCAGTGTATTGATAGCGGGAAACAGGCAATCTTTCATTAACTGATAGTCGCGATGATACCCATGTGGCAAATTGGTCGTTATCATTGAAAGTTCAGTTGGAAGGTTTTGTAAACGGTTACTTTTGCCACGAACAAGCTCAAATACATCGGGATTTTTTTTGTGAGGCATAATGCTCGAACCGGTTGTCAATTCCTCGGGAAAACTGATAAACCCATAGTTCTGATTACTAAAAATACAGCAATCAGATGCTAATTTATTGAGTGTTGAAGCAATCGCCGACATGCCACAAGCCATGGCATATTCGGCTTTTCCACGACTCATTTGTGCAGCAATTACATTGTAATGCATAGTATCAAAACCGAGCAGTTCTGTGGTGGTTGTTCGATTTAGGGGAAACGAACTTCCATAACCGGCTGCCGAACCAAGCGGATTTTGATTCACAATTTTATAAGCACCTGAAAAAAGCTGCATATCATCGGCGAAAGCCTCAGCATACGCACCAAACCACAATCCAAACGATGAAGGCATGGCTATTTGAAAATGTGTATAGCCCGGCATTAAAACGTCCTTATGTTTTTCGCTGAGAGATTGCAATCGTTGAAATAGTTGCAACACCAATTGCGAAATCTGTTGCATTTCTTCACGCATAAAAAGTTTGAGATCCACCAACACCTGGTCGTTTCGAGAACGTCCCGAATGAATCTTTTTTCCTGTTTCGCCTAATTTTCGGGTAAGCATCAATTCCACTTGTGAATGCACATCTTCGACACCGTCTTCAATAGTAAAATCACCGTTTTCCGCTATTTTTAAAATTTCTTGCAAGGCGACAAGCAACTGTTCGGCTTCGTCTTTACTGAGTAGCCCTATACTTTGCAACATTTGTACATGAGCTAACGAGCCACGCACATCATGTTTTGCTAATTGCAAATCAAGTTCTCGGTCGTTACCTACAGTAAATTGCTCTACGAATTGATGTGGCTCGCTGCCTTTGCTCCAAAGTTTATTCATGATTAAATGCTTTTAAAAATTCGATATACCGCAAAACACCGTCCTCAATTTCTTTGATATAAACAAATTCATCGGCTTGATGTGAGCGTGCAGAATCGCCTACTCCCATCTTGATTGCAGGAAACGGCATATTTACCATATCGGAAGTTGTTGGCGAAACAAAACGCTCAATGCCGAGTGCAATCGCTGTTTGCACCAAGCGGTGGTTTTCATTGATACAAGAAGCAATGTGTTTGGTCGAACGTGGTACTACGTCGCATTTCACATGCTGTCGGATAATGTCAACTATCTCTGTATTATCATACACATCGGTAGAACGAATATCAACAACAAAGCGACATTCGCTTGGAACAACATTGTGTTGCGTGCCGGCACTGATTTGCGTAACACTCATCTTTACTTCACCCATCAGCGACGATATTTTTGGAAAACAAAACTCGCGAAACCAGTTGATGTCGTCAATAGCGTGATATAAAGCATTGTCGCCTTCGTTGCGTGCAGCGTGACCGGATACCCCGTGTGCCATGCAATCGAGAACCAATAACCCTCGTTCGGCAATAGCTGCTTTCATTTGCGTAGGTTCGCCCACAATAGCACAGTCAATTTTCGGAAGATGTTTTAACAGCAACGCAATGCCGTTATCGCCCGTTACCTCCTCCTCTGCCGTGATTGCCAAAATGAGATTATAGCTCATTTTCTTATCGTAGTAATGGCAAAAAGCCTGTATCAACGCCACCACCGAAGCACCGGCATCATTACTGCCCAAACCAAACAATTTTCCGTCTTTTTCGAGAGGTGTAAAAGGGTCTAAAGTATAGGTAGCAGTGGGCTTGACCGTATCGTGATGTGAGTTCAGCAACAAAGTGGGCTTGTTCTCATCAAAATACAAATTTCGAGCATATACGTTGTTTTTTATCCGTTGCGGAGAAACACCTTTTACCGACAAAAAATCAAAAATAATCTCTGCCGTTTTTTCTTCTTCATAAGAAAACGAAGGCGTAGAAATGAGTCGTTTCAGTATAGTAATGGCTTCGGTCATCATCTTGTAAATTCTCAGTTTTGTTTTTTGTGAGTGGTAAAATACATATTCATTTGACTGGCTAAAATAGTTGTAAAGCCTTTCACATCTTCTCCTGTAAATGCACTGTTCATTTCTCCATAATTGCCAAATTTTGAATTCATCAAGTCGTATTCACTTTCGCAACCTGTGAGCGAAAAATGATAGGGTTGTAATTTCACATCAACGCTTCCACTGACGTAGGTTTGTGTGCTTTCCATAAACGTTTCTATATTTCGCATAACAGGATCGAGATATTGGGCTTCGTGCAGCAACATGCCGTACCAATTCGCAAGCATTTCTTTCCAGTACTGCTGCCATTTTGTGAGAACATGCTTTTCGAGCAAATGATGTGCTTTGATAAGAATAAGCGGTGCTGCAGCTTCAAAACCCACACGACCTTTAAGTCCTGTAATGGTATCGCCAACATGCACATCACGACCAATACCATAAGGACTTGCCAGCGAATTCAACATGCGTATAGCCTCCACAGGACTCATCTTTTTCCCGTTAATACCAATCGGTTCTCCTTTTTCGAAAAGAATAGATAACTTTTCGCTACCTTGTTTGGAACAAGGAGTCGGATAAGCCTCTTCGGGCAATTCGCCTTTGGCAGTCAGCGTTTCCACGCCACCTACACTGGTACCCCACAACCCTTGATTGATGGAATATTTGGCTTTACTCCAAGGAAAGTCATAGCCATGCTTTTTGAGATAGTCTATTTCCTCTTGTCGTGAAATTTTAAGATCACGAATGGGTGTAATGATTTCAATACTCGGTGCCAGCACTTGAAATATCAAATCAAAACGCACTTGGTCGTTTCCCGCACCTGTACTGCCGTGAGCAATATATTTTGCACCTATCTTTTTTGCATACTCAATCAATGCAATAGCCTGAAAAGCCCTTTCAGCACTCACTGACAGAGGGTAGGTGGAGTTTTTCAAAATGTTTCCGAAAATAAGATATTTGATTCCTTTGTTGTAAAAATTTTCCGTCTCTTCGAGAGTAACGTGGCCTTCACTTCCTAATGCAATGGCTTTTTTTTCCATTTCGGCAAGTTCGTCTTTTGTGAAACCACCAGTGTTTACAAGTGCTGTATGCACTTCCAGTTGTTTTTCATTTTTTAGATATTTTACGCAAAACGAAGTGTCTAACCCTCCGCTGAATGCTAATAAAACTTTATTGTTCATGATGTCTATGGTGTTAAATTATTATTATTTTGTTCGATTTGCTTGCGTAAAGCGTTCCGCTTACGTAATAAACGTTGACGACGAAGCAGGTGTTTTACAAAAATGATTGGTCTTTCAAAAATAAATCGCCAAGGAAGTTTTTGGGGTATAATAAGAATTCTATTCATCTTAGGTCTTCTTGGTTTTTCGGGATCAAACATTAGCCCCGTGCACAAACATATTTTGTAATCATTACGTTGTAGAATATCAAAATTTTTACAACCCTCACACCCTTTCCAAAATTCAATATCACGAGTAAGTTCCGAAAAAGTTACCGGCACAAAACCCAAGTCCGAATTGATTTTCATCACTGCCAAACCTGTGGTAATGCTGAATATCTTGGCTTTCGGATATAATTTTCGTGAAAGCATAAAAATGTTTTTCTTAATTCTGCGTGCAAGTCCGGAGTAACGATAATCCAGATCCACGACTAATCCGGAATTCGCCACAAACATACCGTGGCTCCATGTTTCGATGTAGGAAAACCCTACTGCTCGATCGTTGTCCAACGCAATAACCGACTTGCCTGATTTTATTTTCTCGGCAATATATTCAAGCGAACGATTGACAATACCTGATCCTTTTTGCTGAGATGTAATTCGGATTAAATCACAAACAGATTGTGTATATTGCATGTGAGTTGCATCTGCAACTACAATTCTTAGAGCCATAATTTAATGGGTAAAAAAGTAAGAAAAAAATAATTGTTTTGCCTGCATCCACAAGCGTGCGGCACATAGCCACACATTAAATATCCGCCCCTACGGGCGTCGGCATCGGAGTTGATATGAAAACTTGTTATTCATTTTCGGAGTGCAAAGTTAATAAAAAAAAATGAAATTACAATTTTTTTTCACATTTTTTTTATATCTTTGCACCTCAATGCAACAAATTCAAGTCTATAAAGCCTCTGCCGGATCCGGAAAAACCTTCCGTTTGGCATTGGAATACCTAAAACTTCTGCTTTCAAAATCCAACGCACATCGGAATATCTTGGCGGTTTCGTTTACTAATAAAGCCACCGGCGAAATGAAACAACGCATCTTGGGCGAACTTTACGGCATGGCAAACGGTTGCGAAAAGTCGGATATCTATCTTCAGATTCTGTCGGAAGAAACAGGGCTTTCAGAAGATGCCATTCGTCAGAAATCCGCCAAAGCCTTGAATGAGATTATACACGATTACGGCTTTTTTAACGTTGAAACCATTGATAGTTTTTATCAGCGTGTGCTCAGAAATATGGCAAAAGAATTAGGTCTGGGAGCTTATTTCAACATCGAATTGGATAGTCAAAAAGCTTTGAAAGAGGCCATACGTTCGCTAATTCTGAGTTTGTCGAACGATACGAAATCACTGCAATGGATTTGTAAAATCATCGAAGACGATGCTGCGAATGAGAAATACAGCAAATCCATCGAAAAAGATTTGATTGCAACCGGAAAACAAATTTTTGAAGAGGTTTTTAAGCGTCATCAAGTAGAAATCGAAACATTTTTTCAAGATAAAAGACAGGTTGATGAATACGTGAAAGCCCTGTATGCACGCAGAAATTCAGCAATTGCAAAACGACCGTCATTCCGAGCGAAGCCAAGGAATCCCCTTGAAGTAGGAGGATGTCTCGACTTCGCTCGACATGACGACGAAAACGAAATCGAGATTAACTCTTGTGATTTGGTGCTGAAGCACCTGCGAAATATGGGGTTGCTGAGCGATATTTCTCGACATTTGGCAATGTTAAATCATGAACAGAACAGATTTTTGTTAGCAGATACATCTGCCCTGCTCGGTAGGTTGATTGGGGATAACGACGCATCGTTTTTATACGAGAAAATCGGTGCAAATTTACACCATATTTTGATTGATGAGTTTCAAGACACGTCGGATTTGCAGTGGAAAAATTTCAAACCTCTATTTTTGGAAAACCTTTCAAAAGGCTATTCAAATCTGATCGTTGGTGATGTTAAGCAAGCGATTTATCGTTGGCGGAACAGTAATTGGGAAACGCTAAATTCTATCGAAAATCAATTTGAAGAATATTCAAAACATGCGGTAAACGTGAACACGCTGAATACGAATTATCGCACCGATAGCCGAATTGTAAATTTCAACAACTCATTTTTCCAAAAGACGATAGCATCTTTAAAGCAGCGATTTGAAGCAGAAATTGGGGGCAATCGTCAGGATTTAATCGAAACTTTGGACAAAGCGTATAGAGATGTTTGTCAAACGCCAAATCGCACGGAAGCAAAGGGATTTGTGGAAGTTCGATTTGTAGAAAAAGACGGACGAAAATCTCAGCAACCACAAGCCATTGTTGAAACAATGTTGAGATTGCAAGAGGCAAAAATCAAACCGGAAGATATTATGATTTTGGTAAGAAGTAAAAACAGCATCACAAAAATTTCCGAAGCGTTTGAAGCACATCTTTCCAAAAATCCGAGCATAGATGAAGATACAAAAAACTATTTCAAGTTGGTATCGGACGAAGCATTTCGATTGTCGTCATCGTCGGCAGTTTGTCTAATTATAGACGCATTGCGTGCATTGTCGAAAAACGAAGATTCGATTGCTTTCGCTCAATTAGCCTACACGTACCAAGAGCAAATACAATCAAATTTCAAAGAAAGTATTACAGATTTCTTCATGTCACACAAAATTGGTTTTGATCTACCTTTTCAAGATTATCTGCCTAAACAATTTTTTGAAGACTATACCACACTTCAAAAACTTCCGTTGTACGAATTAGCCGAAAAGATCATTGCAATTTTCAACTTGTCAGAACAAAAAAATCAGCATGCTTTTTTGTATGGTTTTCTGGACCTCTTAAGCACATTCGTCGCTCAAGATGGCAGTAATATCGAAGACTTCCTCGAATATTGGACAGATGAGTTGCAAAACAAAACCATTACAATTAACGCACAAGTTTCGGGCGTTCGGATTTTGACCATTCATAAGTCGAAAGGCTTGGAATTTCACACGGTTGTCGTGCCTTTTTGCGAATGGAATATGGATGAAATCGCTTTTGAACAGCTGGTTTGGCATGAATCTGTAGGGGCGGGGTTTCCTCGCCCTGCCAACAACTGTTGTGATAAGGGCGGGCAAACCCCGCCCCTACATTGTGACATATTTGAGCAAATGCCGCTAATTCCATTGAATTACGGAAAAACACTCAAAAATTCACATTTTTTCACCGATTTTCAGAACGAAACCTTGAAACTTTGGGTGGATAACCTGAATTTACTGTATGTGGCATTGACTCGTCCGAAACATAATCTGCTTGTTTTGGCAGACGCATTGCCGAAAAAATCCGAAATACTTCGTGTATCAAATTTATTACACAATTCCGTAAATCCATTAATTGACGGTATTTTTCAAGAAGGCGAAGTGCTCCCATCTACAGAAAAGCACGAAGAAATCCTTGACGGAAATG
Organism: Bacteroidales bacterium; assembly: GCA_009785425.1. GTDB lineage: Bacteria > Bacteroidota > Bacteroidia > Bacteroidales > P3 > WRKV01. The sequence continues at coordinate 7,487 of WQWI01000005.1, forward strand.
TTTTCAAAATTCCGTTGAAAACAATCGAGGTGCCATTTTCAGTTGCCGAAAAACAACCCACATTTTATCTTTCGAAAGAAGCGAAAGAGTGGTATTGTGAAAGCCCAATATAGAGACAAACTAAACGACCATGCACTGAAAGCACATGGGTTTAATTGAAAGAATGAAGTTCTTTATGGCAAAGCGAAACGGAGCATTGCCCTTAAATTTTTATCGTACTCTCATTGAAATGTGAGGAAACCTCCACGCCCAGCAATTCGCAGACAGTCGAAGCAATATTGGTCAGCCCCCATTTGCCGTCTTTGATTTTTAGATTTGGTGTCGCAAAAGGCAGAATAATAAACGGAACAGGGCTATTTGTATGTGCACTGCGTGGATCGCCATTTTCGTATTTCATAAATTCTGCGTTGCCGTGATCGGATGTTATAATAAGATTTACATTGTGTTTTTCGGCTTGTTCGATCAGTTTTCCAAGCATAATATCCACAGTTTTGCAGGCAGTTACAGTAGCGTCAAAATCGCCGGTATGTCCTACCATATCCGGTCCGGGGAGATTTAATTTTATAAAATCAAAGTTATTGATATTGGCAATTGCATCGTCCACAATTTTTTCTGTTTGCATTTTTGGTGCAGTGTTATACATATTGGCACAAACATCCGATGGAAACTCCTTCCAAATCTCTAATTTTTCATTAAAAGGTTTGGCACGATTACCATTGAAAAAATAGGTTAAATGTCCAAATTTTACGGTTTCGGTAACAGAATATTGTCGCACGCCTTTGGAAACAAGCCATTCAGACAGTGTGTTTTTAATACTTGGTGGCGGACAAAGATATGTTTTGGGGATTTCCAACTCCGCATCGTATTGCAAAACGCCGGCGAAAACACAGTTGTCGATCTCTTTGTATTGTTCCGCAGTTAAATACTTGCCGTTTTCAAACATTTGGCACGTTTCAACCGCACGATCTCCTCGGTAATTCAGCAAAAGAACGCTATCGCCATTTTTGACTAACCAATCTTTTTCCAAGATAAACGCAGGCATCGTCTCATCCGTCATTTCAGGACGACTTGCATATTCTTTTTCAATCGCCGTTTGGATGTTATCCACGACTGTTCCATTGCCCTTAACACAAATTTCTACGGTGTTGGTCAGAAGTTTTGTATCCGTTTCGTACCTGTCCATCACCAAAACGCTTCGACCGGCGACAGTGGCTATTTTTGCATCAATATTGTGTTCTGCAATAAAATCACGGATGTCGTTTATGTATTTCATCGCGCTTTGTGTCGCCACATCACGACCATCCAAAAGCCCGTGTATCGAAACCTTTATGCCTTCTTTGGCGCACTTTTTCAACATCGGAAAAAGGTGGTTGTATATATCACTATGAAGTCTGCCGTCGCTAATAAGTGTAAAAATATTGAGTTTTGTGTTTTTGGCGTTGTTGCTTAATTTTTTCCACGTATCGCTCTCAAAAATTTGACCACTTTCAAACTGTTCATTAAGTAGTGCCAGCCCTTGTTTAATATGCTGACCCGCACCAATAGCGTTATGACCAACTTCACTGTTTCCGGCATCTTTTTCATCGGCAAGACCCACCTCAAATCCACTCGCAGTTATTTGCGTGCTTGGGAAATTTTTCATAGCATTCCAAAGATTCGGCATATCCAGGGTTGCGTTGCCGTATTGGTCAGGGTTGATGCCTAAACCGTCGATGATGCACAATATTGTTTTATTCATGTTTTTTATTTCTGAGTTATGCGAATAATCGCAATTTTTTTTTGCAAAGATACGAAATTTAATTGAAAATTGAGAATTGAAAAATGAGACATAGAGATTTTTTCCAAAATGCCATTTTTTTTCGTATCCTTGCGGTCTTCTAATTGTGGACAATCAAAAAAGCAATGAGCTTAACCATGCTGCAATACTTTGTAATTTTCATCGCCCAAAACAATTTTTAGAACTTCCTCACGTTTTTTTTCGTTCAGCTGAATCGTTAATGTAGCGTTTATTTCGTGTTGACTTTGTGAACGTTTAACGTACACATCTGGGTACGTAATAATGTCAATGACATGCATATCAAGCGCTAAAGCAATTTGCTCTAATGTGCTGTACTTTAGTTTTCGCTTTCCGTTCTCAATCAGACCATAGCTGGGTTGTTCAATTTTAAGTTTTTCAGCAATAAAGTCCTGACTAACGCCTTTTTGCGTTCTAATGTCTTTGATTTTTTCTAAGATTGTTTTCATGCTCTAAAGATAGTTAATTGATTTGTAAATAATTAAAACTTTTGTTGAAAAATAATGTCATCTTGATTTGGAAATTAAAGCAAAATGTATTGTCTTTGCAACTCAAGTGTACAAAATGATATTGCAGTACCCTTGTGTGTGAAAAATATTTTTTTACTAATTATTAAACTATTAACTACGATGAAAAAAAATCTTACTTTACTGTTCTTACTTTTTGCAAGCAAGCTTGTTTATTTCCCAAATTCCACTGTTAGTGCAGCCAATTTGGTAACAGTGACCTGGACGGGCACAGCGGATTCACTCACTCCACCTCCCGGAATCACGGTTTCAGGCCTGGAAACAGGCTCAATTACCATTGATGGTACACCAACTCAGGTTGGTACTTTCACTTTTACCATTACAACTATTGGAAGTGATGCTTGCGAGCCAGACACCATTACCGGAACTATCACAGTAAATCCGCCGCTTCCTATGACGTTTTGTAATGACCTTCAACCGGGCTGGGGCAATATTCCTTTGGGAGCAACATTTGCTTCTACCAATGAGTGGACAATTCTGGGTACCGATGGAAGACCTACGCAAATTTGGTCTGATGCTGTAGTTGCTACTGCTTGTGCGAACAGAACGATGCTTGCCACTGGTGGTCAATTTAATGTCAATGCTGATTGTCGCAACAGCGTAAATAATAATAACTTTACCGGTCATTACTTCAGTTGGTGTGCTGTGATGCGCTTTGCTGATGAGCTTTGTCCTGCTCCTTGGCGTGTTCCTTCGCGGGAAGACTTTATTGATTTAGATTTGAATTTAGGTGGAACAGGTGCAAATCGTAATGTTGCAGAAGGCACTGCTACCGGAGCTATTACTTTGGGTTATTTCAGTAGTACTGCTGCTAACTCTCCGCAAAGCCGTTGGGGCGGTGCTCGCTTTACCGGCCTCGGTGGTCAACTCGGGGCTCAGAATTCGCGCTACTGGTCTTCTACAGAGACCATCGGAAGCACCGGAGTATTGAACAATGCTTTCCACCTGCACTTTAATGTGAACAGCGTGAACCCTCAGGAAGGACACGGTAAAACTAACGCCATGGCCGTCCGCTGCGTCCGCAATTAAAATTTTAGGTTGGGGCAGGGTTTGGCTGCCCCTTTTTTTAGTTATCAACAAAACCGCCAATTTACTAACAAATTTATACGAAAATCGGGATTTTTGCGTTATATAGGGTAGGAACTATAAAAACGCAAAATTATGGAAAACCAAGAGCAAAAAATCCTTGAAGCAAAACAAAAAATTAAGAACGTCCTAACCGCCGACAAAAACACATCAAAACGACCGGCAAAAGAGGTGATTTTTCCGGTTTTAGAAAATGATGCTAAAGAATTGAGTGTTGCCACAGGATTAAAGATAACAACAGAGTACAAGCATGTTGTTGATAAAAGCGGAATAAATCATGCATTTAATCACCATGGGAGTGATAAAGAAACATTGAGAGGGCAGATGCGATTAACCGATGATGATATACTTAAAATTCCCGAAATAATTATCGGTTACGATGGTGTTAGACGACCGCTAAATCAAAAAGGCGATCCTGCAAAAACGTACAACGGAAACGATTTAATTCAATACGAGAAAACATTTCACGATGGAACAACGTATTATGTAGAGGAAGTAAGAACAGGCAGAAAGGAACTCGCTTTTTCCTCTATGTGGAAAAGAAAAAGGAAAGGCTGAAAACCTTTCCTTTAGTTAGGGAACGAACAGTTGCCGATATTTCTACCTCCTCCGCTCTAACGTCCAAAACGAATACCCTATGCTCTGTTCTGCAAAGTTACAACAATTTTTTGAAAAAACCAAATTTTTTCGTATCTTTGAAGTGATGAAAAAAATGATAACATTGATTTTACGTAAAAGTGTAGCATTTTGGCTCACTCACGTAGGACTTTTTTTGACTTTGCTATTCGCAGGTCTGGGGACTTTTGAACACCAAAGACTCAATGTTCGAGCATTTACAGGACTACCGGAACACATCGCTATAAGCGATAATCGAGAGTTTTATCACCTGCCATTTCGAATTTTATTCAAAAATTTTGAAGCTGAATTTCATGAAAATGGTCAGTCTAAATCTTACAAAGCGGATGTTGTTTTGATCAGCGACGATACGCAGGAGCGAACTGCGATTCGAGTGAATCACCCTGCACGATTTATGGGGTACGACATCTATTTGTCGAGTTATGATCAAAGAAATCCAACTCCGGAGTACGTGATTCTATTGGTCATTTACGACCCTTGGGGTTATGCCAAATATGTTGCAATTATCATGCTTTTGATAGGATTATTTTTGTACATTTGGAGACTAAAATTTGCTGAAAATTCTACTATTGCGTGGATTGTATTGGTTGCAGGAATAGGATTCTGCTTCATACCGCTTTGGGGATATTTGTTTGATGGAAAAAATTTAATTCCTGCCTTACGAAGCTGGTGGTTTGTGCCGCATATTGTAGTATATATGTTCAGCTATGCAGCACTGTCGATTGCTTGTTTATTAAGTATTTACATCCTCTCCACAAACAGTCAAAAATCAAAAACCAAAAATCAAAAATGTATTCACTCCTCAATCAATTTCACACTAGCCATAGGCACAATGTTGATGGGAATTGGCTTGCTTTTCGGATCATTGTGGGCAAAAGAGGCTTGGGGAGGCTTTTGGGCGTTTAGCCTAAAGGAAAATTTGGCGGCAATCGCATGGGTTGCATTTTTGGGTACACTGCATTTCAGATATTTTTACAAAGATCGCCACAAAACCTTAGCGATATTGGTAATTGTAGCTTATCTTCTTTTGCAACTGTGCTGGTTTGGCGTAGGTCTCTTTCCTGAATCTTGGCAGGGTTTGCATCAATACTAATTTTGCGAAAAGTTTGTATCTTTCATAATTTTTCGTAACTTTGCAAATTGGGCGGATATGCCCTAGTTACCCTATGAACAAAAAACGCATCGCCATATTAGGTTCTACCGGCTCAATCGGAACACAGGCTTTGGAAGTGACTTCCGAGCAATCGGAACGTTTTGAAGTGGAAGTTTTGACTGCACAAAACCAGTGGGAGTTGTTGGTAAAGCAAGCCATTCAATACACGCCGAATGCTGTAGTTATCGGTAATGAAACGCATTACAAAGATGTGAAAAATGCGTTAGACCCTCACGACATCAAAGTTTTTGCAGGGGCAAAAGCCATGAGCGAAGTAGTTGAAATGCATACGGTAGATATGGTGCTAACGGCTATAGTCGGCTCTGCTGGCTTATTGCCGACGATTCATGCCATCAAGGCAAAAAAGCCGATTGCTTTGGCAAACAAAGAAACTTTGGTTGTTGCCGGTGAGTTGATTTCAGCGTTAACACTTGAACATAAAGTTCTCGTATTGCCTGTGGATTCCGAGCATTCGGCGATTTTTCAATGCTTGTGCGGCGAGTATGACAATTCGATTGAAAAACTTATTTTGACAAGTTCCGGTGGCCCGTTTCGAGGAAAAAACACTTCGGAACTGCAGCATATTACCAAGCGTGAAGCCTTGAAACATCCAACGTGGACGATGGGACAGAAAATTACAATCGACTCTGCAACACTGATGAACAAAGGACTTGAGGTAATTGAAGCCAAGTGGTTGTTTGATGTGGATTTTGACCAAATCGAAGTGGTGGTTCATCCGCAATCCATTATACATTCTGCTGTTCAATTTGCCGATGGTTCGATAAAAGCACAGTTGGGATTGCCTGATATGAAGTTACCCATACAGTACGCAATGGCTTATCCCGAGCGGCTTCCAACGGATTATCCGAGATTTGATTTTACCGAAATGGGACAGTTAACATTTGAAAAACCGGATATGATAACATTCCGAAACCTGCAATTAGCCTACGATTCCGGACGTATGGGCGGGAACGCCCCTTGCATTTTGAACGCTGCCAACGAAATCGCTGTTGAAGCATTTTTGCAAGATAAAATCGGTTTTTTGCAAATGTCCGACATCATCGAAACCTGCCTAAAAACAATACCTTTCGAGAAAAACATCACTCTGGAAATACTAACCGAAACCGATAAAGAAACACGACTTTTTGCAGAAAAGGTAATCAAAACTCAAAAATCTAAAATCTAAAATCGCAATGCGCCGTCTCTTAAAATACCTGCTGACTCTGCTTGTTTTGTCGTTATTTTTCATTACGACAACGTCATGCGCTTCGCAGAGAAACACGCCACAAAGAGGGCAGCATCCGACTATGCAAAACAATAGGAGAGCGATGGATTGCGATTGTCCCAGATTCGATCGACATGGAAATCCAATAAGCAATGTTCACCGCAATAACAGGCGTAACAGAAGATAGCAATGAAAAAACTTTATGATTTGCGTGCAAATTTAATGCCGTTTATTCCCGAAAAATCGCTTGACGAAGTGGTTATTTTGCTTCAAAAATATCCGATTCATTTGGGTTTGATGGCTCCGAGAAGCCGTGTGTTTGGCGACTATCGTGCACCGCAAAGAAACGGTGAATTTCATAAGATAACCGTCAATGGCGATTTGAATAAGTACGCATTTTTGATTACGCTTTTGCATGAATACGCACATTTATTGGTGTTTGTAGAGCACGGTCCTCGTGCACAATCGCACGGAAATGAGTGGAAATCCGCATTTCGCCAACTGCTTCGACGCCTCATACAATTAGAAATTTTTCCGGAAGATATTGGTTTGGCGCTACAAAACTACATGATAAAAACTCCCGCATCAACGGCTACAGACCCTCGATTGATGCGTGTTTTAGAGCGTTACAACACAAGAAAACGTCCCGAAAATGAAATCACTGTGGAGCAACTTCCGCCAAGAGCACGTTTCAAATATAATGGCGATTTTTTTGAAAAAGGTGAACGTTTGCGAAAAAATTATACCTGTATTCGACTTTCTGACGGAGCAAAGTTTCGGTTTAGTCCGGTAGCAAAAGTTGCGTTGTAATGCTGACTTTTTAGTTGAGGTGTCGGAGATAATTTGTAGCCATATGGCAAGGGGATGTCTCGACTCCGCTTTCCTCCTCCCACCCATTTGCCCTATTCTCGTCATTCCGAGCGAGCACACGTAGTGTGCGAAGTCGAGGAATCTGTTTGCTATTTATCCTTTTTTTTTGTATCTTTGCACTTGAATTCGAAACCCTAAAACAATGGACTATAATTTCAAAGAAATCGAAGCCAAATGGCAAAAATACTGGAAAGAACACAAAACGTTCAAAGCGGAAATTGACCATGAAAAACCGAAATATTATGTGCTGGATATGTTTCCCTACCCTTCGGGAGCAGGCTTGCATGTAGGGCATCCGCTTGGCTATATTGCGAGTGATATTTATTCGAGATACAAGCGTTTGAAAGGTTTTAATGTGTTGCATCCTATGGGCTATGATGCCTATGGTTTGCCTGCCGAGCAATACGCCATCCAAACCGGACAACATCCGGCAATTACAACCGAAAAAAACATAGCACGATACCGTGAACAGTTAGGTAAATTAGGGTTTTCCTTTGATTTGGAACGTGAAATCATAACATCGGAGCCAAATTACTATCATTGGACACAATGGACATTTATACAACTTTTCGAGCATTGGTACTGCATTCGTGCAAACGCGGCACGCCCAATCTCGCTGTTGATAGATATTTTTAACGAGCAAGGCAATCGCAAAGTTAAAGCCGAATGCACTGAAACACCGATTTTTACGGCAGAAGAATGGAAAGCTAAATCCGAAAAAGAACAACAAGAAATTTTGATGAACTACCGATTGGCTTATTTGTCGGTAACTACCGTGAATTGGTGTCCGAAATTAGGTACGGTTTTGGCAAATGATGAAGTGGTTAACGGACTTTCGGAGCGTGGTGGATATCCTGTGGAACGCAAACCGATGCTGCAATGGGCACTTCGTGTATCGGCATACGCTGAAAGGCTTTTGCAAGGATTGGAAACCATCGATTGGACGGATTCGTTGAAAGATATGCAACGGAATTGGATTGGGAAATCATTAGGTTGCGAAATAAATTTTGATATTGCCCCTGCTGTAGGGGCAGGGTCCACCTGCCCCAATGAACAATCCACCTACCCCAATGAACAGGGCGGGCAAACCCCGCCCCTACAGATATTCACAACCCGCCCGGATACCATTTTCGGTTCCACGTTTATGGTGCTTTGCCCCGAACACGAACTGGTCGAAACCATTACAACACCCGAGCAAAAACAAGCCGTTGATGATTATGTGAAATGGGCTAAAAACCGCTCGGAGCGCGAACGTCAGACCGAAGTAAATAAAATTACAGGTGTGTTCACAGGCTGCTATGCGATTAACCCATTTAACAATCAAAAAATTCCGATTTGGATTGCAGATTATGTGTTGGCAGGCTACGGAACCGGTGCAATTATGGCTGTTCCGGCACACGATAGTCGGGATTACAAGTTTGCAAAACATTTCAATTTGCCTATTATTCAAGTGGTGGAGGGTGGCGATATTTCTGAAGAAGCGTTCGAAGCCAAAGACGGTACCATGATAAATTCCGACTTTATTAACGGTATGAATGTGAAAAATGCGATTGACGCCGTTGTGAAAAAAACAGAAGAATTGGGTATTGGAAAAGGTAAAATAAATTACCGTTTGCGTGATGCAACTTTCAGTCGCCAACGTTACTGGGGCGAGCCTTTTCCGATTTATTACAAAGATGGAATGCCTTATGCTCTTGACGAAAAAGATTTGCCGTTGTTGCTTCCCGAAGTAAATAAATATCTGCCAACGGAAACCGGTGAACCGCCATTAGCACGTGCGAAAAATTGGACAACCAAAGATGGTTATCCGCTTGAAACATCAACAATGCCGGGCTTTGCAGGCTCTTCGGCGTATTATTTGCGCTATATGGATCCGCATAATTCTACGGGTTTGGTCGGTCAGGAAGCCGTGGATTATTGGCAAACCGTGGATTTGTACATCGGCGGAACGGAGCACGCTACAGGTCACTTGATTTATTCACGTTTTTGGAATAAATTTTTGTTCGACATCGGAATTGCCAAAACTGACGAGCCTTTCCAAAAACTCATCAATCAAGGCATGATTCAAGGACGCTCTAATTTTGTGTATCGCATTGTCGGCACAAATAAATTTGTATCTTACAATCTTCGCACTAACTATGAGATTCAACCGCTTCATGTAGATATCAGTATCGTGGAAAATGATATTTTAGATATTGAAAAATTTAAACAATGGATGCCCGATTTTGCTAATGCTGAGTTTATTTTAGAAGACGGAAAGTATGTGTGCGGACACGAGGTCGAAAAAATGTCAAAATCGTTTCACAATGTACAAAATCCGGACGATTTGGTTGAAAAATACGGAGCAGATACGTTGCGAATGTACGAGATGTTTTTAGGTCCGTTGGAGCAGTCCAAACCTTGGGACACGCAAGGCATCGAAGGCGTTTTTCGTTTTTTGAAAAAAGTATGGCGTATGTATCACCAAAACGATGGCGAATTTTTTCTTTCGGACGAAGAGCCGACAGAAAGAGGCTTGAAAGTTTTGCATAAAACTATTCGTAAAATTGAGGATGACACCGAACGCTTTTCCTTTAATACCGCCGTTTCTGCGTTTATGATTGCTGTAAATGACTTGTCGGATTGGAAGTGTAACAAACGTGCGATTTTGGAGCCGTTTGCGATTTTGTTGTCGCCATACGCACCGCATATTGCCGAGGAATTGTGGAATAAATGTAGGGGCGGGGTTTGCCCGCCCGGGCAGGTAAACCCTGCCCCTACGGGGACGATTTCAATGGAACAATACCCAAAATTTGAAGAAAAATATGTGCTTGAAAACACGTTTACTTACCCGATTTCGTTCAACGGAAAAACACGTTTTATGCTCGAACTGCCAATAGATATGCCGAACTCAGAAATCGAAAAATCAGTTTTGGCACACGCCGACACACAAAAATGGTTAGCAGGAAATGCTCCAAAAAAGGTGATTGTCGTTCCAAAGAAAATCGTGAATGTGGTGGTGTAAATCTTAAACAAAAAATATTTCTCAAAAAATATTTGGCAAAGTCAAAAACTTTGCTTAACTTTGCAAAATCCAAGAATTTAACTTAACAATAAAAAATACACAAAAACATGAAACACAATTTCAACGCAGGACCTGTTGTATTGCCGAAAGAGGCGATCGAAGCAACAATCAACGCAATTCGCGACTTTGCCGGAACAGGCATTGGTCTTTTGGAAATTTCTCATCGCACACCGGGCTGGGAAAAAGTTATGGCAGAAGTCGAGCAACTTTGGCGAGACCTTTTGAACATTCCGGACAACTATCGCGTACTCTTCTTGGGTGGAGGTGCAAGTACTCAATTCTACAGTGTTCCGATGAACTTGATGAGCAAAAAATCCGCTTACTTAGTAACGGGCGTTTGGGCAAAGAAAGCCGCTGAGGAAGCTCAAAAACTCACTAACCTCGGTACTGTTGAAGTAGTAGCTTCTTCGAAAGACAAAAATTTCAACTACATTCCGAAGGGATACAATATTCCTACGGATGCGGACTATTTCCACATTACGACAAACAACACGATTTACGGTACTGAAATCCATACAGACATAGACTCTCCGATTAATTTGGTAGCAGATATGTCGTCGGATATCATGAGCCGTCCGGTTGATGTTTCGAAGTATGCATTGATTTACGGCGGAGCTCAGAAAAACGTAGGTCCGGCAGGCGTTACGTTTGTGATTGTTCGTGAAGATATTCTCAAAAAAGAAAAAGGTTCGTTGCCGACAATGATTGATTATCGCACGCATTTCGACAAAGAAGCTCCGAACAATAATTCGATGTTCAATACACCTCCCGTACTTCCGATTTACACCATGTATGAAACTTTGAAGTGGGTAAAAGCCAACGGTGGTCTTGAAGGCATGTACAAACGTAATGTTGAAAAAGCAGCTTTGTTGTATGACGAGATTGATCGCAATCCAATGTTTATAGGCACTGCGGAAAAAGAAGATCGTTCGTTGATGAATGTTTGTTTTGTGATGAACAAAGGTCACGAAGACAAAGAGGACGCATTTATGACATTGGCGAAAGAGCGTGGTATGGTCGGAATCAAAGGACACCGTTCTGTGGGCGGTTTCCGTGCTTCAATTTACAATGCTTGCCCGATTGAAAGCGTGAAAGCACTTGTGGCTTGCATGCAAGAATTTGAGAAGCTACATGTTTAATTGTTGAATTGTTTAATCGTTGAATTGACTTGAGGTGGAGTATAAATTTGCTTTTGAAAGGTTGGATGTTTGGAAATTATCCCGAGTGTTTGTGAAAGAAATATACACGCTACTCCAAAAATTCCCAAGATCTGAAAATTTCAATCTCAGAGATCAAATTCAGCGAGCAACCATATCAACATCATTAAACATTGCAGAGGGAAGCGGTCGTTCGTCTTTTAAAGAGCAGGCTCGGTTTTCAGAGATAGCATACAGCTCGTTGATGGAAGTTTACTGTGCGTTAGCTTTGTCTAAAGATTTGGGCTACATCACAGAAGAAGACCTTGAATCTTACAAGCCAAAAATTTCTGAACTTTCAAACAAAATCAACGCTCTAAAAAACAGCCAACTCAAAAGACACAACACGACCAACAATTAAACACTTAAACAATTAAACACTTAAACAACAATGAAAATATTAGTCGCTACCGAAAAACCGTTTGCAAAAGCAGCGGTTGATGGCATCAGAGCCATCGTTGAACAAGCTGGTCATGAATTAGTCTTGTGTGAAAAATACACAGACGTTTCTGAATTTCACAAGGCTGTAGAAGATGTTGAAGCACTTATTGTGCGCTCCGACAAAGTTACAGCAGATGTTGTGAATGCTGCAAAAAATCTGAAAATAGTTGTACGTGCAGGTGCAGGATTCGACAATCTTGACCTTGCTGCATGTTCTGCAAAAGGCATCGTGTGTATGAACACACCGGGCCAAAACTCCAATGCTGTTGCAGAATTGGCATTGAGCATGATGCTGTACATGGCTCGCTTCGCAGGATCGGGTACAGAACTCAGTGGAAAAAAGATGGGAATCCATGCTTACGGGTACATTGGACGTTTAGTTGCCGCACTTGGCAAGGGTTTTGGAATGGAAGTGTATGCTTTCGATCCATTCGTAAAAGCTGAGGCGATTCAAGCTGACGGCGTAAAAGTGGTGAATACCATTGAGGAGTTGTACAGCACGTGTAACTACATTTCGCTACACATACCTGCAAATGCAGAGACCAAAAAATCCATCGGCTACAATTTGCTTAGCAAGATGCCGAAAGGTGGGTGTTTGGTGAACACTGCCCGTAAGGAAGTCATCAACGAGGAGGAATTGCTAAAAGTTATGACTGAGCGTGAAGATTTGAAATACGCTACTGATGTTGCAGCTGACAACCAAGCCGAACTCAACGAAAAAATTGGAGTTCGTGTATACGCCACTCCGAAAAAGATGGGTGCCGAAACCGTTGAAGCCAATATGAATGCAGGTTTGGCAGCAGCCAGCCAGATTTGCAAGTTTTTTGCAACCGGCGATACGACTTTCAAAGTTAATTAAAAACTAAAACCATAAACGTATGAACAACGCAATTTTTAACTATCCGTTGCCCCAAAATGAGCCGATTAAATCGTATGCTCCGGGCACCCCCGAACGAAGGGCTTTGAAAGATGCACTTAAAGAGTTATCTTCAAAACAAATCGAAATTCCGATGATTATCGGCGGAAAAGAAATCCGCACCGGCAAAATAGGAAAAGTGGTCATGCCGCACAATCACAAACACGTGTTGGCAACCTATCACCAATGTACCGAAAAAGAAGTGAAAATGGCAATTGACGCCGCCATGAAAGCAAAAAAAACATGGGGCGAAATGCCATTTGTTGATCGTGCTTCGATCATGTTGAAAATCGCAGATTTGCTGGCAACGAAATACCGCTATGTTGTCAATGCTGCGACGATGCTCGGACAAAGCAAGAATCCGTATCAAGCCGAGATTGATACGCCTTGTGAATTGATCGACTTTTTGCGTTTCAATGTGCATTTTGCACAGGAAATTTACCGCAATCAGCCTATTCACGATAACTTGATGTTGAATCGTTTAGAATATCGTCCGTTGGAAGGATTTATTTTGTCGGTTACTCCGTTCAACTTCACGGCTATTGCAGGAAATCTCAACCTTGCTCCGGCTTTGATGGGCAACGTTTGTATTTGGAAGCCCTCAACGACCTCGCTTTACTCGAACTATATTTTGATGAAAATTTTTGAGGAAGCCGGATTGCCTGCCGGTGTAATCAATTTTATACCGGGTTCCGGAAATTTAATTGGTACGGTTTGTACCGAACATAAAGATTTTGGAGGCTTCCACTTCACGGGTGGAAACACTGTTTTCAATAGTGTTTGGGAAAAAATCGGAAAAAATTTGCCAAAATATAAATCTTATCCAAAAATTGTTGGCGAAACCGGTGGAAAAGATTTTATCTTTGTTCACGAGTCTGCTGATGTGGAGGCGCTTTGCGTAGCATTATTGCGTGGTGCATTCGAATACCAAGGTCAGAAATGTTCAGCGGCTTCACGTGCATACATTCCTGAAAGTCTTTGGAAAGAAGTGAAAATTCGCTTGGAAAAAATGGTAAAAACCGTAAAAATGGGCGATGTTTCTGATTTTTCAAATCTCGTGAATGCCGTAATTGATGAAGCTTCATTCGATAATTGCATGAGATATATCGAACATGCGAAAAAAGCGAAAGACGCACAAATCATTATCGGTGGAAAAGGCGACAAGAAAAAAGGTTATTTTGTTGAACCTACCGTGATTTTGACGACTAATCCGAAATACAAATCTATGGAAGAAGAAATTTTCGGACCAATTTTGACGATTTATGTTTACAAAAACGCCGACTACAAAAAGACGTTAGATTTGTGTGATGCAACTTCTCCGTATGCTTTAACCGGATCAATTTTTGCACAAAGTCGTGAAGCAATTTTAATCGCAGACGAAAAACTTCGCTATGCCGCCGGAAACTACTATATCAATGATAAGTGTACTGGTGCTGTAGTAGGGCAACAGCCTTTCGGAGGTGCACGTGCTTCGGGAACCAACGACAAAGCAGGGTCTTACCTCAACTTGATTCGTTGGACGAGTCCGCGAACCATCAAGGAAACCCTTGTTCCGCCTGTGGATTTCACGTATCCATTTATGCAGGAAAAATAATGTGGCATGGTGTGTGTGTAGGGGCAAATAATTATTTGCCCCTATTCCACAACAAACGCACAAAAAAAACGGAACGCTTTGCGTTCCGTTTTTTATATCATGCACCAAAATTTATGCAGCAGCATTGGCTTTTTTCATCAACTTCGACTTCAAGTTAGAAGCTTTGTTTTTGTGAATAACACCTTTTTTCGCCAATTTGTCGATTTTTTCAATGACCGAAGGCATTGTCTCAACCATTGCAGATTTTTCTGTCAACGCACGAAAATCTCTCAACGAGTTACGCATAGTTTTTGCGTGTAAACGATTGGAAAGTCTTTTTCTTGCATTGCTACGAATGCGTTTTTTTGCTGATTTATGGTTTGCCATAATTTTTTAGTTAGCGGTTAATGGTTAGTGGCTAATAGTCAGATGAAACCTCTTTTCACTTTTTAACTTTTCCACTTTTCACTGTTATGTACCCCGTAGGGGATTCGAACCCCTGATCTTCAGGATGAAAACCTGATGTCCTAGGCCTCTAGACGAACGGGGCATAGGGTTTTTGAACATTTCCCGATTTAATTTTCTCAAAATCGGACTGCAAAGATACGACTTTTTTTTGAAAAAACCAAATTTTTTTTGATTATCTGCTTTTTTGTTCACTCACAATCGCTAAAATACTTGCAACACCGTCTATTGCAGAAGATGTGATGCCTCCGGCATAACCCGCACCTTCTCCGCAAGGATAAAGGTTTTCAAGGTTGGGGTGTCTACGTTCTTCATTTCGAGAAATTCTAACGGGCGATGAGGTGCGGGATTCTAGGCCGATCAACATGGCGTCGTTGGTCAAAAAGCCACGCTTTTTTTTATCAAACTCCAAGAACGCACTTCGCAACGCAGAGGTGATAAAATCCGGTAATATCGTGTTGAAATCTACAGATACCAGCCCTCGATGATACGTACTTTCGTTCAATGTTTTGGATATCTTTCCTTTGACGAAGTCGTATAATTTTTGTGCCGGTGCTTGGTAGTTTTCACCCCCGGCTTCAAAAAAACGTTTTTCTACAGACTCTCTGAAACGTAAGCCGGACAAGGGATTGTTCCCTTCGACAAGCTCAGGGAACTTGTGACCGGTGGCTGAGCTTGTCGAAGCCACATCCGCACCAGCAAAATCATCAACATCTACTGTAACAACAATCCCCGAATTTGCAAACGGCGAATTTCGTTGAGAATTTGACATTCCATTCACAACCAAGGTTCTTTCCGTTGTAGATGCCGGAATAATCACACCACCCGGACACATACAAAATGAAAACACCCCTCGCCCATTGACTTGCGCGGTAAGGCTGTAAGTTGCTGCTTCCAAATACGGACTGCGAGGTGAAGAATGGTATTGAATCTTATCAATCAACGCTTGCGGATGCTCTACACGAACGCCCATCGCAAAAGGCTTTGCTTCGATTGCATAATTGTTTTTGTGAAACCATTCGTAAATATCATTCGCCGAATGCCCGGTGCACAAAAGAACAGTTTCGCAAGGCGTCGAACTACCATTTTGATCAACAACGGCAACAATTTTCCTGTTTTTAACAACAAAATCGCAGACCTGTGTATTAAAGCGGATTTCGCCACCATACGAAAGAATTGTTTCGCGAATATTCTGAATGATTTTTGGTAATTTATCTGAGCCGATATGTGGATGTGCATCTACCAAGATATTTTCATCTGCTCCGTGAAATATCAGTGTTTTCAGTGCTCCGGAAACGTCGCCACGTTTGGTCGAGCGTGTGAAAAGTTTGCCATCCGAAAATGTGCCGGCACCGCCTTCGCCAAAACAATAGTTGGAGTTTTCGTTCAAAATTCCTTTTGCCGACAATGCCGCGATGTCTTTTTTTCGTTCGCTTACGGATTTCCCACGCTCCAAAATAACAGGTTTTAAGCCGTGTTCCAAACATTTCAACGCAGCAAATAACCCGGCAGGACCTGCACCAATAATCAAAATTTCTCGCGATTTTTCATCAACTTTTTTGTAATCAAATCGGATAACTTCTTTTTCAAATTTAGAATCTTTCGAAAAAACTTCCACACGAAGCCTAATCAGCACGTGCTTAGATCGCCCGTCGATAGATCGTTTGAGAATATTGATATGATTGATTTCGGAAAGTTTAATGCCGGTTTTTTGAGAAACCAGTCGTTTGAATTGTTCCGGATTAGCAGCAATTTCAGGGCTAACAGCAATTTCAAGACTCTTGATCATTATTCGAGATTTATCGCTATTAAAAGATTTCTGGATGTCAATCGATCGATACCGTTAGTGAAAACATTGTTCTCGCGAATAAGCATATCTCTTAGGCCAAAAGCCATTTTGATTTCTATACCCACTCTGTTTCCGAAACGAAAATAAAAATCAAATCCGGCTCCGACTGTAAACAAAAAATCGTCTCGCTCTAATCTTATCTCAGCATCCCTGATATCGTTGGTTTGTTCTTGTCTTTGTCTACGAGCTGAAAGCATATCTAAACTGTATCTGAAACCTGCAATTACGTAAGGACGCAGGCTTCTGTCACGCATACCGCTCCACTTCAATTCCAAAGGAATATCCAACGTTGTAGAATGTATAGTTTTTCTCATTGGTGTGATCTGATTTTGAAGCCTCAACGTATAGTCCAGATGCCGAGAACCAAGAGAAATAGTTGCACCGGTGCGAAGGTCCAAAAAATAGTGGAGGCTTTTATTGAAAAGTGCCCCAACTGTAAATCCAATAGTGCCGGCAGGTTGAACACCGAAGAGAGTATCGTTTGCAAAATTATCTTGCATTCTAACACTAAAATCCATGTGATTAGCACCAAGTATAAAGCCAAAATGATGGGGTCTCAATGTGTGATGCGTCCAATTAGGAATAGGAGAGCGTGCTGTTCGTTGTGGAAAAAGCTCTGCGATTCTAGATTGTTGTGCAAAAGCACCTAACCATGAGCACATGGCGATAGATAATATGACGATTCTTTTTAACTTCAAAGTCGTGACTTTAGGTATTTTCATTAAAATCGAAAAGATGCCTGTTGTAGTAGAGAAAGTCAGTGGTCTCATGGATATGAGGATACATCAATTCATCGGTTTCAATGAATGGAATCACCTTTCGATACTCTGAAATGAGGGCTTCAATTTTCGGAGAAGATTTTTGGGGATGTCTGAATTTCAACGCTTGTGCGGCATTGAAAAGTTCTATGGCTAAAACAGATTCGGTGTTTTTTATAACTTTGTATAGTTTGGTCGCTGCATTTGCTCCCATACTAACATGATCTTCTTGACTTTGAGATGACTCTATGGAGTCCACGGAAGCCGGCGTACAAAGTTGTTTGTTTTGACTGACAATGGATGCGGCTGTGTATTGCGGAATCATAAAGCCACTGTTTATTCCGGGTTCTGCAACCAAAAAGTTAGGTAAGCCTCGCTTTCCACTAATCAATTGGTAAACTCTACGTTCGGAAATATTGCCCAATTCAGCCATAGCGATGGCGAGAAAATCCATAGCCAAAGCTAAAGGTTGTCCGTGAAAATTACCTGCCGAAATGATCAAATCTTCGTCAACAAATATGGTCGGATTATCTGTAACGGCATTGATTTCATTGGTCACAACTTCCTTAACGTAACTGATTGTATCTTTTGTAGCTCCGTGTACTTGCGGGATACAGCGAAATGAGTAGGGGTCTTGAACATGTTCTTTCGGACGATTGATTAACTCGCTTCCTTCTAAAAGATGTCTGATATTTTTTGCCGTTTCAATTTGCCCTTTGTGATGACGAATGCTCTGAATGAGTTCGTGAAACGGACTGATACGCCCATCGAACGCGTCTAACGAAATAGCAGAAATGAAATCTGCTTGTTTGGATAACCGCATGCAATGGATTAAAGAACGTACTGCATAAGCACTCATGAATTGTGTGCCGTTTAGAAGTGCTAAACCTTCTTTGCTTTTCAGTTCAATCGGCTTCCAAGACAAGGCATCTAAAACCTGTGCAGAGTTCAAACGAGAATTATTGTAATAGACTTCACCAAGTCCGAGCAATGGCAGACAAAGGTGTGCCAAAGGCGACAAATCACCCGATGCACCTAAAGAGCCTTGTTGATAAACCACAGGCAAAACATTGCTATTGAACATGTCTATCAAGCGTTGAACTGTTACTAACTGAACACCCGAATGTCCGTACGACAACGATTGAACTTTTAGTAAAAGCATAATTCTTACAATCGATAGCGAAATCTCATCGCCGGTTCCACAAGCGTGTGAAACAACTAAATTGCGTTGCAATTGTGCTAATTCTTCGTGCGAAATTGTATGATTGCAAAGAGAGCCAAATCCTGTGTTTATCCCATAAATAGGCTCTTTTTGTACTTCCATCTTTTTATCTAAGTAGTTGCGGCAACGTTCGATATTTTCGATAGCTTTTTCTGATAATTCCAAGGTAGCCTTTGAAGAAATGATTTCGTTTATCAACTCTACAGTCAGCGGCTCCGACAGAATTTGAAATTTTTTCATAATTTTGATAACAATTTGGT
Organism: Bacteroidales bacterium; assembly: GCA_009785425.1. Lineage (GTDB taxonomy): Bacteria > Bacteroidota > Bacteroidia > Bacteroidales > P3 > WRKV01. Next base: position 26,523 of record WQWI01000005.1, read on the forward strand.
TAATTGCTCAACGGACATTTTTTCTTGTTGACCGTTTTGCATGGTTTTTATTGTGATTGTGTTGTTTTTTATTTCGTCTTCGCCGATAATCGCAACGTATGGAATGCGATTACTATTGGCATAATTGAATTGCTTTTGCATTTTTGCCGTATCAGGATACAATTCGCAAGCAATATTTTTTTCTCTCAAAAGCTTCAAAATAGGAAGAATAACACGAGTTTCGGCACGTCCGAAATTGACAAACAGAATTTGCGATCCAACACCCGAACTTTCCGGGAACAAATTTAATTCGGTCATCACATCATAGATTCTATCTGCTCCGAACGAAACACCAACTCCCGACATATTTTTCAATCCGAAAATTCCTGCCAAGTCATCATAGCGACCACCTCCGCAAATGCTTCCCATAACCGCATCTAAAGCTTTTACTTCAAAAATGGAGCCCGTGTAATAATTCAATCCTCGTGCTAAAGTCAAATCTAATTCACACGGCATATATAATTTCAAATCGGCGACATATTCAAACAATTCAGCCATTTCAGCAATTCCACTCATGCCGATTTCCGAATTGTTCAACATTGTTTTTAACGTTTCGATTTTTTCTTCAAAACTGCCTTTCATTAGTAGAATCGGCTGTAATTTAGTAATCGCTTCTGCTGAAATTTTTGTGCTTAACTCTTCGTTTACTTTTTCCAATCCAATTTTGTCGATTTTGTCAATTGCTATGGTAATATCAACGATTTTTTCAGGAAATCCGATAGTTTCAGCGATTCCGGCTAAAATTTTTCGGTTGTTGATTTTGGTTACAACCCGAATGTTAAGTGCCTTGTAAACATCGTCAATGATATTCAGTAATTCGGCTTCATTCAGTAGCGATGTGCTTCCGATGACATCTACGTCGCACTGAAAAAACTCACGATAGCGCCCTTTTTGAGGACGATCGGCACGCCAAACAGGCTGTATTTGGTAGCGCTTGAATGGAAATGTCAATTCATTTTGATGTTGAACGACAAATCTCGCAAATGGCACAGTCAAATCGTAGCGCAATCCTTTTTCACTAATAATCGTGCTGAGTTTTTTTGAGTCTTGAGCAAAATCTACCCCATTCGAAAAATCGCCGGAGTTGAGAATTTTGAACAGCAATTTATCGCCTTCTTCGCCGTATTTTCCAAGTAGGGAAGATAAATTCTCCATTGCCGGAGTTTCAATCGGCAGGTAGGCGTAATGTTCGAAAATTCGTCGAACTGTTTCAAAAATATGATTTCGCTTCATCATTTCTTGAGGGGCGAAATCTCGAGTTCCTTTGGGTATGGAGGGTTTTTGAGCCATTATCTAACTTTAGTAGCCTGCTTCACAAAAGCAAAATCATTGAAAGTAAAGTTCACAGCATATACACATTTTTTTTGCAAAGATACAATTTTTTTCGTAATTTTGCAAAGTTTAGCAACAAAAACACTTGAAAATGTCAAAAAGAATTCTAATCGTGGTTGATGTGCAGAATGATTTTCTTGAAGGCGGTGCATTGGCTTGCGAGGGTGGTAAGGCTATAATCCCTCGTATCAATTCTATTTTAGATAATTACGACTATGTCATTGCAACCCAAGACTGGCATTCGGACGACCACATGAGTTTTGTCAAATCCAAAGAGGAGCTATTCACAACTGTTTCGTTAGAGAATGAAGAAGGCAAATGCGAACAAACGCTTTGGCCTAAACATTGTCTACAAAACACGTTTGGTGCGGAGTTCCCAAAAGATTTGGACTCTCACAAATTTAATATAATTGTACGTAAAGGTTCAAACCCTCTGATTGATAGTTATAGCGGTCTTTACGATAATGCAATGACAAAAAATGAAGTGATTTTTAGAAATCCAACGGGACTTTCCGGAGTCTTAAAAGAATTAGATTGCGAAGATTGCTGTACTGATGTTTGCGGTATTGCTACTGATGTTTGCGTTAGATTTACGGTGAATGATATTTTGGATTTGGGTCTAAATAGCAAAGTCCGAATTATCGAAAATTGCTGTGTTGGTGTCACGAAAGAGGGGCACGAGCATACGATTGCTGAGTTTAAAGAAAAAGGTGTAGACACCATATTGGCATAGATTGCTTATGGTTCAAGATTAGAATAAAATGCGTATCTTTGCAAAATGAAAAACATTCCGATAATTACCAGTTTGGCCGACCTTGATTTATATTTCATAACTATGGGGGCGGCATGGTTTCACAATTATCCGAATGGAACAGCATCTTTTCGTTTTTTGGATAGAAAAAAACAATTGCCTGTGACAGAAGAATTTGTTCAGAAAATAAATGAACAGTTAGACTATTTGTGCGAACTGCAATTTACAAAAGAAGAATTACACTTTATTTTCGACCTCAGATATTTGAAAAATATGAGGGGCTACAAAGAATTTTTGCGTAATTTCAGACTACGGCGAGAGTTGATAGAATGCAAAATACATAAATGTGCCGATGGAGAGCCTTGTATTGATATAAAGATCAAAGAGGACTGCGTAATCACAACTCAATTTTTTGAGATTTTTACGTTGGCTATAGTGAATGAACTATATAGTCGAGAAATGTATCCAAATATGGATGAAAACGTCCTGCGAAAAAGCATAAAAGAGCGAGTTCCAACGATTAAAAATATACAAATCCCTTTCATGGAATTTGGCACAAGACGCAGGTTCAGCAAGCTTTATCAAGATATTCTTTTGGGAAATTTGGTCGAAAACAACAATATTAATCTTGTGGGTACCAGCAATGTGTATCTTGCCATGAAGTATGGCATCAAAGCCATGGGAACAATGGCACATTCGTGGATTATGTTTCATCAGGCTTTAGATGATGTTCCTGTGGGAATGAGCCAAAAAAAAGCGTTTGAGATTTGGCAAAATACGTTTAAAGGCGATAATGGGTATGCCCTCACGGATACTTTAGGTACAGATAAGTTTCTGAAAGACTTTACATATTTGGATGCTCTTACGTTTACGGGGTTGCGACATGATAGTGGCGACCCGCACAAATGGGCAGATAAAATGCTGAATATGTACCGTATTTATGATATAAATCCTGAATCGAAAACTTTAATTTTTAGTGATAGTATCAATGCCGAAACAGCGAATAATTTGAGCGAATTGAAGAAGTCAGTAAACGTTATTGCCGGCATTGGCTCTTATTTGACAAATCCTATCAATCCTACACATTGTGTTGTAAAAATGGAAACAGCAAATGGCGATAAACCTGTTGCGAAATTGAGTGATGAGCCAAGTAAAGCACAGTGCAATGACAAAAATTATTTGGAATACCTCAAGCGTATTTGTGATGGCGGGTATTAATTTCAAAAGCGGTCGGAAGATTTTTCTTTCGCCCATTTTTTGTTAACTGCTAATCATTAAGGTTACTGTTTTTAGCACTTCTGTATTCAAATTCCGATTCAGCAGCGATACTTTGTTCTACTTCAAAGGAATAAGTTTTTTGCTCTGCTTGAACCTCTGCTAACACTTTGTAGTAACGTTTCAACGCTTTTTCTCCGCGTTCTTTGTAATATGCACTACGTGCTTCACGAGTCATATCCTTAGTCATTTCATAGTCATAATCGCGAACTTTGCGAATATCCTCTAATGTGAAGTTTGGACCGATATCTAATTTTACATCTTTCATAAAACCTCCTTTTCTAAAAACATATTGGGTGGAACAATCATTATTTCTTGATAGTTGTTTATTGCGTTAACTATTTTCACTCCCTCAATTGTTCGAACATTGACTAGATCCCGAAAATTCCAAGAAATTAAGTAGTCACAATTGTGAATAACCGATAATGCAATATGCAAGCAATCATTAAAGTTTTTCTGCGACAGAACGCTTCTATCTATGTATTCATCGGCTAAACTTTCGGCCTCTTCGTCTTGTTCTAAAACTAAAGGATCTATTTCGGCTACTTTGCTATTCATAAATGTTCGTTTCGGCTCCTGACAACGCTCTATCTCGTCAATAACAACATTTGAAATAACTACATCGTACTTTCCGGTTTTCAAAATATCCCAAAATGCCAATGTTTCCGCCATTTTCTCGGGCGTGTCAGGAGCATCCAGATGGCTGATAACAGACGTATCAAGATATAATTTGAGTTTTCGCATTGCAATAATGAGAATAGTTTTTGCAAAGTTACAATTTTTTTCGTAATTTTGCAAAAAAAACTGACCTCTTTTGATATGGCAAAAACATTAACCGAAAAATTGTGCAAAAACGACTGGAAATACACTTTGAGTCGTTTATTCTTGACAACCCCGAATCACAAACGATATTATCGGCATACCCATGTCATTGGCAAGGAAAACATCCCTTCGGAAGGACCGTTGATTTACGCGGCAAATCATCAAAATGCACTTATGGACGCTATGGCGATTGTGACCACTCAAAAGCATCAGACTATTTTCGTTGCGCGTGCCGATATTTTCAGAAAACCGTTCATCATAAAGATCTTGCATTTTATGCGAATTTTGCCGATTTATCGCAAACTTGACGGCGGGAAAAACCAAGACAATTATGACAACAATCAAGAAACATTTGAAATTGTTGATCATATTCTTCGTGCAGGAAGGGTTCATGGCATTATGCCCGAAGGACGATTCAATCCGTATAAACGTTTGGCTCCGCTCCAAAAAGGAATTTTTCGAATAGCCCTGAAAGCACAAGAGTTTTTCGGAACAGAGGGAGGCATAAAAATTGTTCCGATCGGAATCAGTTGGCAAGACCGAAAAGAATTTTTTAAAGATGTAACAATCGTTTACGGAAAACCGATTCCGGTTGCGGAGTTTTTTCCGCTTTATCAAGAAAGTCCTGCGAAAGCCTACTTGAAAATGCAGGAAAAACTATCTGCGGAAATTAGCAAATTGATGATCGATATTCGTAGTGAAACGCACTACAAAACCATCGAAAACATTCGCGAAACATTTGGTTATGAATACACAAAAGCAACCAGTCGCAATCCGAATAATCCGAAAGAACGCTTGGAAGCTGAACAAAATTTAGTGAGAAAATTAGATGAATTTTCCGAAAAAAATGATCCGAAAATACAGACCTTAGAACAAACATTTCCCAAGTATAAAGAGGGTTTGGACAAACTGAAAATTCGTTCGTGGTTGTTGCGAAAAAAGAAAGTTGCTTGGTATGAATTTCTGAAAGATTGGGCTATTTTATTGCTTGGATTTCCGATTGCTGTAATCGGTGCAATTCTTGGATTTTTACCGTTGAGATTGATGAGAAAATATGAAAAACTGATCAAAGATCAGCAGTTTTTGAGTTCGACAAAATATGTTGTATCCATGATGGTTCGGAGCTTGCAGAATTTAATCCTGATAATCATTGCATGTTTTGTTGCTCCTAATTTCGCAATGCTTGGATTGATGCTTGCATTGATTTGGTTTGCCGAACGAATGATGTTATTTTATGTTGAACATTACAAACGCACAGTTGGAAAGTTCAGATATTGCAGGCGTTTGACAAAAAAATGTCATTTGCTGAGTGAATTGAAAGAGCAGAGGGAGCAAATGATAGCTATATTTTCATAATTTTTTCGTATCTTTGCGAATCGCAATGAATGGTTTGAAAAATATCTTTTGGTTTGTTCTCTGGCTTTGTCCTCTGCTCGTTTTCTCTCAACGAAGCGGGGTAGGACGGTGGCAAGATCATTATTCCTACAATAATGTTTTGTCTATTGTCGTTTTGCGAAATGAAATTAGCGGTGTAACTGAAAACGGTTTATTTTTTTTCAACCCAAGAGAAAACAGCATTCGGCGGAAAACTACAGTACAAGGGCTGAGTGGCGTTGGAATTACGGCCTCTGCCTATGACCCTTCAACGCGGATTCAAATAGTAGGTTATGAAGACGGCAACATTGATTTGGTTCTTCAAAATGGTAGAGTTGTCAATATCCCTGACTTGCAACGCTGGCAGACGCCGGGAAGCAAAAGAATCAATAAAATCGTTATCGAAAATAGCCAAAGAGTCTTTCTTTGCACTGATTTCGGCATTGTTGTAGTGAACTTGAACAGGCGAGAAATTTCAGAAACATATTTTATCGGAGAAAATAATTCGCATTTGCAAGTCAGAGATATTGCATTTAGTAACGATTCGATTTTTGCTGCAACGGAAAACGGTTTGAAGAGAGCATATCGGCGTTCTCGGCGATTGAGTAATTTTCGAGAATGGGAGCAAGTTCTCGTTAATTCACAGATTGAGCGACCGATAGAAAGTGTGTCTACTTGGAATGATAATTTGATTGTTCATCAACGCTCAACTCGAAACGATCAAGCTTACGACACTATTTGGCGGCGTGACTCCGAAAACGAATGGCATATATTGGATACAATTTCCACAAGTAAGATCAAAGTCAGCAATAATCGCCTGTTTCAACTTCGAAGAAAACCAGATGTGGACTATCTTCGTGAAATTCGTGAATTTAATTCCGATTTTCAAATTTTACGCAGGTTTGGCAGTAATTCGCAGGAACCGGATTTGTGGGGATTAGTGGATTTTGAAGTGGATGTAGAAAATAATTTGTGGCTTTCAACAGGTTTTAATGGATTAACACGGCTTACTCCAAATTGGATGTTTGTTGGTGATATTTTGCCACGAGGACCGGCGAGTAACAATGTTTATTCATTGACTCACAGTTTGACGACATTATATTCTGCAAATGGTAACGTCAATGCAGGTGATTGGTCGCCGGGTTGGCGAACTTTTGCGGTGGATTTTTTTAGAAATGGAAATTGGGAACTCTTGGAAAGTCGTCATCTTCCGGGTGGGTGGGTTGCAGATGCGGTTGCTGTTGCAGAAAATCCGAGCAATCCCAATGTTTTTGTTGTTGCATCGTGGCATGCAGGTGTAGTGCAGCGTAATGCAGACAGAAGCGTTACAATTTTCGACAGTACAAATAGCACTTTAAAACCTTTTTGGGACGGTTGGCAGTACATCACTCGTATCGGAGATGTAAATTTTGACAGAAGAAATCAACTTTGGGCAACTATGACAAGAGGTGAACATCATTTGCACAGGCGGGCAGTTTCAGGAGAATGGACAGCCTTTGATCTGGGGCATCTTATCCCGGCAAATCCTACGTCAGATGCAAAAGAGTTTATTGTTGATTATCACAATCAACTTTGGATTCGAACCCGATGGGGCGGGTTGGTGTTTTTCAGAGAGTATAATAACAGTGCAGGTTTTCAGGCGTTGCGAGCAAACTTAACTCGTGGAAACGACCAGCAAATCACGGTTATCAATACTTTAGTAGAAGACCGAAGAGGTTATGTTTGGCTGGGTACTGACAGAGGAATTTTGGTTAATTACACATCAAGGCAATTGTTTAATAATCCTGTCGGTTTGGAGTCAACCGTAGAGTTTAGAACCGTCAATTATGCGGGGCGTCCATTGCTCGAAAATGAGAATGTAACGGCAATTGCAGTTGACGGAGCGGATCGAAAATGGTTTGGAACATCGTCGAGTGGCGTGTTTCTAATGTCTGCCGATGGAAGAGAAATGCTTAGACATTACACCGCACAGAACAGTCCGCTAAATTCCAACACAATCACGGCTTTGGCGATAAATCCAAGAACAGGAACCGTGTACATTGGAACCGACAGAGGTTTGATGTCGTACGGTGGAGATGCAACTGTTGGAAATAGGACCGAGCAAAACATTGTGGTTATACCAAATCCTGTTCGTGCTGATTTCACAGGGGAAATCTCGATTCAGGGTTTGGTTGAAAATGCACATGTTCGCATTACGGATGTGAGTGGCGTTTTGGTTTTTGAGACTACAGCAAGAGGCGGAATGGCAACTTGGAATGGTAAGACCCGGAACGGTCAGCGTGTAAGACCCGGTGTTTATTTAGTGTTTGCAACCAACGATGATGGTTCTGTCGGCTCTGTCGGTAGGATTTTCTTTAGCAGATAAATCATGTATATTCGAACACGCGGAATAGTTCTGAGCCATTTGAAATACGGCGAAACAAGTCTTATTGTTCGTGTTTTTACTGAACATTCCGGCTTGCAATCGTTCATCATAAAAGGATTTCGCTCGTCTAAAAATAAAGGAAAAATCTCGCTTTTTCAACCGCTATCTTTAATCGAAATAGATTTGCCCGAGCACAGCAAATCCGAACTTCTGAATTTCAAAGATGCACGTGCGTTGTATCACTATTCAAGCATCTCAAATACGATTGAAAAACACAGTATTTTTGTATTTCTTTCGGAAGTTTTGAGTAAAATTTTGTGTTTTTCGCAAGCCGAGGATGAATTGTTTGAATTTGTTTACAACTCGCTCATCTCGCTCGACAACATAAGGGAACCTTGCAATAATTTTCATTTGATTTTTTTGAATGATCTGACGAACTATTTGGGCATTCGCCCGATAGAAAACCAATCGCTAGGCAACCTGCATTCTATCTTAGAGTACTACGGGCAACACGTACCGAATTTTTTGCCGATAAAATCTCATGTTATTCTGCGCGAAGTGTTACGGTAAATAGGGCAACCGCATCAAAATTGTCCTATTGTTTTATTGCCCATCGGGCATATATATCAATAGAAAACCGTTATCCAACATCACGTGTAGCCCGTAGGGCTTTCACATCTATTCAATTTTCAACAGCAAAAGCATAATGAGTGCAGATATTGTATTTGACATTTTTTTGATGTGAAACACCTACGGTGTTTTAGGGTTTGGTGACACATTGTTTTCTATTGATATTGTTGCCCTACGGGCAAGGTTTTTTTGCAAAAATAAGGGCGTTGCACACAACGCCCCTACAATAAATTTCAGGTCATTTTTTTTACTGCTTCACAATCCTTATCGACTGTTCGCCGATACGCAGAATATACACACCATTTGGCAAATGCCCTAACCAAATTGTTTGGGTTGTGCTTGTTATTTGTTGCGTGTGAACGAAACTTCCGTTTGCGTTTAGCACATATAGCATCGCACCGATTTCGGCGTTGGTGATGTGGATTTGGTCTGTGAATGGATTGGGGTGTACCTGTAGGGGTAAATAATTATTTGCCCCTACATCGACGATTGATGTAGGGTCTGCCGTAACTGTAATGTTAAAATCCTGCGTAAAATCCGTTGTTGCTGTTGCTCCGTTTGCAATTGTAGCACGAACGGTAACTGTTCCCGCCGATGTTGTGTTGAGCGTATTGCCGTTGATTGTTGCACCTGTTGTGCCTGCATCTTGAACGCTCCACACGATGGTTTGATTTATTGCATCGCTCGGATTTACGGTGCCGGTTAGTGTGAGTGGTGTGCCTGCTGTTGCGGTTGTTGGCACGTTTGTGATATTGGCTACTGCGACAAATATTGCCTCAACGCACGAAAAAACTTGCCAACCATCAGCAGTTCTATAAGCCGAAATCGAGGCTTCGGGCACATGCAAACAAGCCGTAGCCGGTAAACCTGAAAAAGCATTACCATCTATCGTCGGCGGTATAGTGCGATGTACCGTTATTGACGATAGATTAATATTATTTGCAAACGCCACCTGTCCGATTGTTGTTACGCCTGTGCCAATGGTTACAGAGGTTAACGCTGGATTATCTGCAAACGCCACCTGTCCAATTGAAGTTACATTGTCAGGAATAATTATTGAGGTTAAGCCTGTGTTTTGAAACGCACCGTTTTCGATTGTTGTTACGCCTGTGCCAAGGGTTACAGAAGTTAACGCTGGATTACGTGCAAACGCCATTTGCCCAATTGAAGTTACATTGTCAGGAATAATTATTGAGGTTAAGCCTGTGCTGATAAACGCAGAATTTTCAATTCTTGTTACGCCTGTGCCAATGGTTGCAGAAGTTAACGCTCCATTACCTCCAAACGCCCCACCTCCAATTGAAGTTACATTGTCAGGAATAATTATTGAGGTTAAGCCTGTGTTCCAAAACACATTATCTCTGATTGTTGTTACGTTTGTGCCAATGGTTACGGAAGTTAGCCCGGTTAATCCCACAAACGCTCGAATTCCGATTGAAGTTACTCGTTCCTCTATAACTACAGCAGAGAACAAATCTCGATTTTCGACTGTTCCCCACGGTGCGTCAGTAACTCCACCTGGGCTACTAAAATTAACCATTGTTGCAGTGTTGGTTGCGTGAGTTACTCTAATTCGGAGTGTGTCGTCAGCGATAGTCCAAGTTAGGTCTCCGGAAGTGCCGGAGGTTTGTGCGAAACCTGCAAGGCTTGTTGCGAGGATTAGGGCGAGGGATAAAAGTGGTTTTTTCATAATGATTGTATGTTTATTTGTTTGTTTGCTTATTGGGTTATTCGCACAAAAAAACACATCGGGCGTTTCGACAGGCTCAACGTCCGATGTGCGGAATTTATCATATTGCAAAAAAAATCTATCTTTGCAATTTGGTTTTTTCTAAAACTAAATAATGCGGGTGGGTGGGAGTTTAGGAGGTGTGTGTGTGTGTGTGTTTACACAAATATCCGAGAAAAGCAAGTTTTTTCGGCAAAAGTTTTGAGTATTTTTTAACACATTTAACATTGGGTTACACATAAAGATTTGCAAAGATACGAAATTTTTTCGAAATATCAAACGTAGGTCTACCCGCCCCTACAATTAGAAATGTGTATTTTTATCAATTATTTTGATGCGGCTGCCCTAACGGTAAACGTGAAACCCGTACCAATATAGCATCAAGACAGGGTTTTTTGTGCGAAACCTTAAATTTTTTTAAGGTTTAACACTTTTTAAGGATTTTTTTGCGATTTGTGTTTGTTTTTTGCATAACTTTGCGGAAACAAAAACATTTTTTTTTCTGAAAAACGTAAAAACTATGGAAAAAGAATCGCAAAAACGAACAAACAGGGAGTTAAAAGACCCTTCAAACTTGCCTCACTATTTAGACATATTGGATATTGAGGACAAACATTTTACAAATCCGTCAAGAACAACGGAGGGGTTGAGTTTGCCGACTTTACCACAACAAGTTGTTGAGATGATGAATTGTCTGCCCACAAAATACTTAGTGATAAGCGGCACGGTATTGAAACGGAACAGAAGCAGGCATCGAGAGTTGGTAGAACACAAAGGCTTAAAACCTCAAAGAGCAAAAAGAGTTTTGAAGCAAGCGTTGTACCAAGCAGACGAAATAGAATTTGGAAGAAATCCCACATATAGATTTCTAAAAAGCTTCAAAGATCAGATTAACAAAAAAGAATACAATGCCGTTGCTACGGTTAGTCCAGTATCACAAGTTTATGCTGATTGCATGGAAGTTATCGACTGGTTTATATACGAAAAAATGAAGCCGAAACCGTAAAAGCAAAAAACAGAAACAAATGGTGAGTTCGGTGTGATCACCGCCACTACTTCCGTAATGATTAGCCCATTTGACTCTGCTTTCTATGGTACAAAGTTACGATATTTTTTTCAATTTTGCAAATTTATTTTCTTTAAGGTCGAAATCCCTCCGGCACGGCAAAAGCGAAATTTGGCAAATTCGATTTTTTTTCGTAACTTTGCATACAAAATAAAATCATGCCATGAAAAAAATCCTCATTCTCTCACTGTTTGCCCTTTCGTATTTGGGATTTGCCCAAACTAACGTGTCTTGGATTCGTTATCCGAGCATCTCCCCTGACGGAACACAAATTGCTTTTATGTACAAAGGCGACATTTTTAAGGTTGGAATTGACGGCGGTCGTGCCGTACAACTAACATCTAATCCGGCTTATAATTTCAATCCAAGATGGTCGCCGGATGGACAATGGATTGCATTTAATTCTAATCGTTATGGAAGTCAAGATGTGTTTATAATGCCTTCCGAGGGCGGTAATCCACGGAGATTAACAACGCACTCCGGAAATGAAAGATTACAAACTTTTTCTCCGGATGGCAGATATGTTTACTTCACTGCCAACATTCAACATCCGGCGTCTTTTACACATTTTCCTGCTGGTTGGGCAGTACAATTATTCAGAGTTTCTGTCGAAGGAGGACGCCCGTTCATGGTTCTACCAAACGCAATGAACAGAGTAGACATCAGCAGCGATGGAAGTTTCTTGGTATATGAACATATTGTTGGAGGTGAAAATGAATGGCGAAAGCACCAAACATCAGCAGTTTCTCGCGATCTTTGGAAGTACAATTTCACGACAAGAGAATTTACTCAACTTACCGATTATCCTTTCGATAATAGAAATCCTGTTTTGAGCCAAGACGGACAAACAGTTTATTTTATGAGCGAACGTGCAGGAAGTTTCAACATTTGGAGAGCTCCGATTAACAACCCATCTGCCGCAGTTCAAGTAACTAATCATGAGAACCATCCTGTTCGTTTTGTTTCGATGAGCAACAACGGAACACTTTGCTATACGTTCAATGGTTTTGTTCATGTTTTGCCTCCAAACGGACAACCAAGACAAATTCAAATTGATGTTTTCCGCGACAGCGAAACAGTTAGAACTCAATTTGTAACAACTGGTGCAACGGAAGCAGTTTTTTCTCCAAATGGAAGAGAAGTTGCAATAGTTGTTCGTGGTGATGTTTACGTTACTTCTGTAGAATTTGAAACTACGGTACGCATCACAAACACACCGGGAACAGAACGATGGGTGAGTTGGGCTCCGGACGGAAGAAGTCTCGTGTTTGCAAGCGAACAACAAGGAAATTGGACTGTAAAAATCGCACGAAATGCAGCAGAAAACGAACCTTATTTTTTCAGTTCGAACAATATCGTTGTAGAGCATCTTGTTAATGACGATAATTTCCAAGATTTTCAACCGGTATTTGCTCCAAACGGAAGAGAGGTTGCATTTTTGAGAAATCGTACACAGATACACGTTATTGATATACCAACAGGACGAATTCGTCAGGTTACAGATGGAAGTCAGAATTTTTCGGCGAGCGATGGCAGCCAAACCTTTGCATGGTCGCCGGATAGCAGATGGATTGTATTAACGTTTATGGGAACCGCTCCTCGTCATCCTTTCCTCGACATTGGTTTGGTTTCGGCACAAGGCGGTCCCATCACCAATCTTACGAATAGTGGATATATGCAAAGCGCTCCAAGATTTGCGATGCACGGTAATGTGATTTTATTTTCAAGCGATCGTTTCGGAATGCGCTCGCATGCATCGTGGGGTTCGCAAAGAGACGTGTTTGGAGTTTTTCTGACACAAGAAGCTCTCGACAGATTTAGAATGAGCAGAGAAGACGTTGCTTTGTATAACGAACGCCACCGTCTTGCTACAGGAAGTGCGAGAAGACAAGATACTGTTATGCCCGATATTCAATTAAGAAATATCGAAAATCGTATCGAACGCTTAACGATCCACTCTACCGATTTAGGCGGATTTGCGATAACTCCGAATGGAGAAAGATTATTCTATTTTGCACGCGTTGAAAGAGGTTTCGACCTTTGGATGCGTGATTTTACAAATAACGAAACGCGATTAGTACAAAGATTGAATCTGCAAGGTGGTGGTGCGAGTCTTCAAATTTGTCCAAGAGGCGAACGCCTATTGGTTGTTGCAGGAGGGAATATCTTCACTTTAGATGTGAGAAATACACAAAATCGTACAAATGTTACATTCAGAGCACAAGTTGATACAGACCCGTTTGATCGCCGTGAAGAGATTTTTAAGCACGTTTGGAGAACAGTTGACGCTATGTTTTATCGTGAAGATTTGCATGGAGTTGACTGGGACGCAATGATGGAACACTATGCTCAATTCTTACCTCATATCAATAACTATTGGGATTTTGCGCAACTTTTGAGCGAATTTTTGGGAGAATTAAACGCATCGCACACAGGTGGTACTTACAGTCCACCTACCGGAAACTTAGCACAAACAGGACGAGTGGGTTTGTTGTTCGATTTGATAACACGCGAAAGAGGTCTCAGAATTGAAGAAGTTATTGCAAACGGCCCGTTCGACAATGCAAGAAGCAGAGTTAGAGCAGGACATTATCTAACAAGGATTAATGGTGTAGAAATTACAGAAAACACAGACTTTTTTGCACTTCTGAACGGAACAATTGGAAGAGAAGTTACATTCACATTCAGAGATGGAAGAAACGAATATACCGAAAGAATCCGTCCGATTGCTGCCGGAGCTACGACTAATCCTGCTGCCGAAAATGGAATGCTTTACCAACGTTGGGTACAAAACCAACGCGACCGCGTAGCACAATTATCGAATGGTAGGCTTGGTTTCGTACATGTTCAAGGTATGAACGATGCCGCTTATCGTACAATCTGGTCTGAAATGTTTGGTCTCAACTACGGAAAAGAAGGCATCATTATTGACGTGCGTTTCAACGGAGGCGGACGTATGCACGAATGCCTTGAAGTTTTGATGAGCGGTACGAAATACTTAGAGCAAGTTCCTCGCGGACAAAAAATCAATAATCAGCCGACCAGACGCTGGCTCAGACCTTCGGTAATGCTTCAAAACGAAGCGAGTTATTCCAACGCACATGGAACACCTTGGGTTTACAGAGAGATGGGTATCGGAAACCTCGTAGGTATGCCTGTGCCCGGTACAATGACAACTGTTTGGTGGACCAACTTTTCTTACCCACAGGGACTGCGTTATGGAATTCCAATCGCCGGATTTATCGACAGACATGGAAATTTCTTGGAAAATTTGCAACTATATCCGGATTATCAAGTTAGAAACGAACCCAATATACTTTGGCAAAACCGCGATCAACAAGTTGAAGAAGCTGTAAGAGTTCTCTTGCGAGAAGTGGATAACTTTGAAGATCCGTGGAGAAATATGGAACATAACCAACCAAACACAAATAGATAAATCATGCGAAAAATTATGACAGCTGAAGAGGCTGCAACTTTGATTAAGAACGACGATAACGTTGGATTTAGCGGTTTCACAGCAGCAGGCTGTGCTAAAGCCGTCCCCGTAGCATTGGCAGAACGAGCCAAAGCCGAACACGCAGCGGGAAGACCATTTAAAATTGGAATGTTTACCGGTGCATCTACCGGTGATAGTATTGATGGTGCGCTTGCTCGTGCTAACGCCATCAAATTTCGTACACCTTATCAATCCAGTCTTGATCTACGTAATGCGATCAATGCACAAGAGGTGCCATATTTCGATATGCATCTTTCACATTTGACGCCCATGCTACGTCACGGCTTTTTGGGCAAGATAGATACAGCCATTATAGAAGCATCTGACGTCACGGAGAATGGAGAGATTGTGCTTACAAGTAGCGTTGGTATCACACCAACCATTTGCAGGGTGGCAGAGAAAATCATTGTGGAAGTCAATCAAAGACATCCCAAGGCTCTTCGTGGAGTTCACGATTTTTACATTCCGAAAGATCAACCTCAACGCGAAGCGATACCGGTTTACAGACCTTCTGATCGTGCCGGACTGCCCTATATCAAAGTGGATCCTGCGAAAATAGTTGCAATTGTGGAAACAGATCTGCCCGATGAAACCGGTGCTTTTGCTCCTGTTGATGAGATTACAGCAAAAATAGGTGACAATGTGGCTAATTTTTTGGTTGGCGAACTGAAAGCCGGACACATTCCTAAAGAATTTCTTCCGGTGCAATCAGGCGTTGGCAACATCGCAAATGCAGTATTGGCTGCTATGGGAGAAAACAAGTCTATTCCGATGTTTGAGGTTTATACCGAAGTTATTCAAGATGCAGTTATTGCATTGATGAAATCAGATCGTGTAAGTTTTGCCAGCGGATGTTCTTTCACTGTGAGTAATCCTGTGATGGATGAACTTTACAGTAATTTAGACATCTTTAAGCCCAAACTGTTGTTGCGTTCACAAGAAATGTCGAACCATCCTGAAATAATTCGCAGACTTGGGCTAATCGCAACCAACACAGCACTTGAGGCGGACATTTTCGGCAATGTCAACTCTACACATGTATTAGGAACGAAAATGATGAACGGTATAGGTGGATCGGGTGACTTTACGCGTAATGCATATTTGTCTATCTTCGTAACACCATCGGTGGCAAAAGGTACGAGTATTAGTGCAATTGTGCCTATGGTGTCGCATTTAGATCACAACGAACATTCGGTGAATATATTAATTACCGAACAAGGCGTTGCCGACTTGCGTGGAAAATCACCTATCCAACGCGCTCACACGATCATTGAGAATTGCGTACATCCCGAATACAAGCAACTTCTGCGAGACTATCTCAAGTTAGGCAGTGGACACACGCCACACAACCTTCGTGCATGCTTCGAATTCCACAATGCTTTCAGCGACACTAAGGATATGCGTAATGTGGATTGGTCGAAGTTTAGATAGTTTCAAGTATAAATTGTATTTTTGCAAAAAATAACATTAAACCGCCTATGAAAAAACCTGCGTGCTACACCGAGCTTGTCGAAGTGTAGTAATGCGAAAACATACATAAAAAGCGTTTACGCTGTTCTGATGCTCGAAAATTAGGAACCTTCAGTCGTCAGGAGAATAAGTATAGTAGATGCTCGTGCTTAGCACGGGCTACTTATTCTTGACGGCGGGTCTCCTAATACCTCGAGCATGGATATAAGTCTGTGCTTTTTTTTATGCCGAAATCCCGCCCGTAGGGCGATACATGACTAACCGCAGGCGTAGCCTGTGGATTTCCACCTCGTCCCTGCCCTTCGACAAGCTCAGGGAGCAGGGACACCCCCGCTGGCGGGGGGATATCACAGTCACAATCTATACCACATAACAACAAAAAACCTATGAAAAAAATCATCACCACAATCACAATTGCCATGCTATCAACCATAGCAATCATGGCGGAAAACCAAAGAGTAGCGGTATTCAACCCCGCAGGAAATGCAGACCAACATGTCAATGAAATTGTTCGCGAAATTTTCAGTTCCGTAATTGTAAATACAGACGGATACGTTGTTCTCGAACGCTCGTTGATTGACCGAGTTCTTGCCGAAAACCGATTTCAAGCAGAGGGCTTAGTTGACGATGCACAAATCAGCGAAATGGGACGAATGATGGGTGCAAATTTGGCATTCGTAACCAGTTTGACAAGAATGAGCGACGGAAATTTCTTCGTTTCCGCAAGGCTTATTGATGTTACGACCGCACGCATCGAACGCCAACAAACCGCACGAACAAGCCGTGCCAGCGAAACAGAACTGATAACTACTACTGAAAGATTAGCACGAGAAATGTTTGCTCAAACAGCACAGCCACCTACACGTGCTCAACAGCCTGCTCGCCAACAACAGACACAACAACCAACACGCCCTGCTGTTGAAACACCACCTGTAATGGCTACTGCGGATATGCTTGTTGCAGATAGACGAAGAGTTTTAAGAGGTGGAGTAGAATTAGAGCAAGACGAAGTGCGACAAATAATATCGAATGCAAATAATTTTTCGGCTTTGCAGCTGTATGATAGGGCTATGCGAAGGAACAAAGTCGCGAATACTCTTTGGTGGACTGTACCTTCTGGCATATTTGTAGTTGCCGCAACGGGTTTTACTTTTTCCAATAGCAGCTACGCATTTTTTGAAGTAGTAGGGTTTAGTTTGTTCATTGCTGCAACTGGAACGGTAGTAGCTATTGTACCTATTACACTTCTGAATTTGGGAAGCAGAAACGATGTGCGAAATGCTGTAAGTATGCACAATCGTAGTTTAAACCGAGCCGACAACACCAACATCGAATTAAATTTCGGCATAACCCAAAACGGTGTTGGTTTGGTGTTGAATTTTTAACGTTCGCCACAACCGTTGGCAATCGAAAACCCGTAGGGGCGGGGTTCACCCGCCCCCGGTAATCATTCGCCACAATCGCTAACAGCGCCACAAACGCCACAAACGCAGACAGGGCGGGCAGACCCCGCCCCTACACACGAACCTTGCGAGTATCACGAATCCTGCCGATACTCGATGCAGAATGAACAATATCTAAAACTTCAATACGATGTTCAGTAATCCTATAAATAATCAAATGTGCATCCAAAACGATGTTGCGATACATCCGACTCTTTGTCGGAATATGGCGGCATTCGGGATAGAGCAGGTACCAACGGGGCAGGCTGTCAATGGCTTTTTGGATTTTTTCATCGTAGATCTCAGCTTGAGCATAACCAAAAGTTTCGATCGTGTAGTCGTAGGTATTCCAACGACTTTCATCAAACTCATCAGTAGTTATATACGGCTTGCGAGATATTCCTTCTTCCATTGCTCGTGCTTCTTTTTATGCTCTTCAGCCGTTGAATATCTTCCTTCCTCAATGCCTTTTTCGATACTACGAATATACTCCAAAAACTCCTCTTGCGTGCAATGGAACGGGACATTGGGATTCCATTTGTTAGACGTTGAGGCATTGGTAATTTCAGTATCACCATATTCTGCATACTCACGAAAAGTTTTCGCACGAATAGCGTCTTTTGGGCGTGCTACAGTAGGATTCATAACGCAAAAAATTAATTTGACATTGCAAAGTTACAAAAAAAAAGTGAATTACAAACCATAAAAATCAAAAACATCATGAAAACACTAAAACTCACAACAATCGCACTAATCCTAATCGCTGTGTTCACAGCGTGTAGAAGCCAGCATCCCACCATTCAAGCAGGTTCCGAACGTGTAACCATTCCGTTTCAAAGCCGTGAATTTCGTACAGACGAAAACAATTTCCGTGCTGTGAACACCGGAAACAGCGTTGACTACGCTATGGCAAGACGTATCGCCATGCAAAACGCAAGAACAGAACTTGCCTCCGGAATTGAGGCTGTCGTAAAGGCTGTAACAGAACAATATGCCGACCAACGACAAGTGGGCAACCGCCAAGAATTTCAAACAAGATTGGAAGAATTATCTCGCACGGTAGTCAATCAAAGACTGAATGATGTCCGTGAACTCGGCACAGAAGTATTTCGTGAGCAAGACGGCAGAATTACCGTTTGGGTTGCCATTGAAATGCCGAAAGATGCTTTGGTAAACAGCCTCAACGACCGCCTTTCGAGAGACGAAAGATTGCGATTGGATTTTGACCAACATCTGTTTCGTCAGACATTCGATGCAGAAATGCGAAAATTTCAAGAAAATCGCTAAAATTTTATGCAAAAATTTTCGATAATTTTAATTTTGTCCTTGGTTTCGCTTGCTCTTTTTGGGCAAGTGAAACCAAGTTGGACAAACGCATCCATGCGTGAAATCAATTTTCCGTCAAATGTGTTTTTTACAGGATATACACAAGGTACAGCACATAGGGGCGAAAGCATTGCAGAGGCAACACAACGTTTGTCGAGAGATGCACAGGGGTTGCTCGTGGAAAGCATTCGTGTTAGAGTAGAAAGTGCGACAACCTCGCAAACTATAAGCACACAAATCAATCAAAACGAACGTTTGACTTCCGAATTTATATCAGAAGTTCGAACGACTACCACTGCTGAAGTTGTCGGAATGAACACAGAAACCTTTCACGACAGAGAAACGGGACTAATCCACGCTTTTGCATTCGTCAATCGTTTCGAGTTGATTGGTTTTTATAGGGCAAATCTTTCGATGAATTTAACGCAAATCGAGGGTTTGCTCAACACCGTTCAAAATTTGGAAACCAACGGTGAAAAAGCAAGAGCGAGGCAACAATTGGAAACTGCAATTCCGCTAATAGAACAAGTTCGTTACGCCCAAAGTTTACTTATTGCAATTGACCAAAACAGTTCGCCCGAAAATCTGCAATTGCAAAGAACCGAACAACTGCAAAACTCATTTATACAACAGCAAGCCCGCTTGGCACAAGCAGTGTACGTGTTTGTGGAAAGTAGTGAAAATTTGTTTGGTGCAAACGTAAACATCGTAAGTAGCCGAGTAAAAGCGGAATTATCACAAATGGGTTGCAGTTTTACCGACGACATTTTGAGAGCGGATTGGCGCTTGACAATCACGGTTACAACTCGCATTCACGGCGAAACTCATGGTTTTTTGGTTTCGTATGCCGATGTACAAATCAATTTGTTTGATGTTCGCAGAAATCGTTCTGTTTTTCAAGACGAATTTTCGCAACGAGGTATTGCTCCAACGCAAGAACAATCTGCCAGACGAGCACTTTCGGATGTCGTTCCGATTATTGTTGAACGAATTTCGCCGTGGTTTTAGCGGCTATTGATACAATTATTGTAAAATTTTGCTCCTATATTGGGCTTTCACAATACCACTCTTTCGCTTCTTTCGATATAATTTCAGAAATCAAAATTTATTCGTGTATTTGCAGAAAAATATCAGAAAATCCACTAATCTAATCTTGAACCTTATTTTATTTCACGGAATAAAGATACAGACTTTTTCGGATTGAGCAAATTTATTATACTATTGCATAAGTCAATCGCATCAAAATAACAGCCTTCTATGGATCTTCAAACAAAAAACCCACCGAAACATTAGTAACAGTGGGTTTTATTATGAGTTGAAAATACCAACTACCAAATTCTCGCACGATTTTCAGGTGCCAACCACATGCCATCGCCAGGCTGAACATTGAACGCATTAACAAATGCATCACTATGCGGAACAGCTCCATTTACACGCCATCTCGGCAACGAGTGAACACCCGTTTGCGTTTGACGTAAAATTTCTCTTTCGCGGATATTTCCTGCCCAAACCGTAGCATACGCAATGAAAAAGCGCTGCGAAGGTGTGAAGCCTTGTAGCTCTTGTCCTAATCTATACTGCTCGGTTCTTTGGAATGCCGAATATGCAATTGCCAAACCTCCATTATCGGAGATATTTTCGCCAAGTGTAAGCACACCATTCGCGAATACGCCAGGTGCAACTTCGATTGCATTGAAATGATCCACCAAAATTTGAGTACGCTCGCTGAAACGTCTCTCGTCTTCTGCTGTCCACCAATCCGTAAGGTTTCCGAGCTTATCATATCTGCGACCTTGATCGTCGAAACCATGCGTGATTTCGTGACCAATAACCATACCAATTGCACCATAATTCAATGCATCGTCGCCGTGCATAAAGAAAAACGGTGGTTGCAAAATTCCGGCAGGGAAGCCAATAGTGTTTGTTGTTGCCATGTAATAGGCATTAACCGTATGTGGATTCATTAGTAGTCTGTCTAAATCAACCGGGCTATTGATGTCGGCAAGCATTCGGTTGTGATGAAATCTTCTTCCGCGTCTCATGTTTGCAAGATACGAATCTGCAGCATTGACAACAAATTCTGAATAATCCATCCACTCTTTAGGATACCCGATTAAAACTCGCATTGTACTTAATTTTAAGTGTGCTTGCTCTTTGGTTTCATCACTCATCCACTCCAAACCATCAATGCGGTCAGCCATTGCCAACAAAAGATTTTGCACCAATTCTTCCATACGTTGTCTTGCAATTGGAGGAAAATGTTCTGCCACGTATTTTTTTCCAACAGCTTCGCCAAGAACACCATCTAATGTACTTACAACTGTTTTCCAGCGCTCTTCTTGTGCTTCAGTTCCGCTTAATGCTCTTCCGAAATACTCAAAACTTGCTTCTCCGAAATTTGTTGACAAAAATGGTCCGGCTGATCTGAGGAGATTAAACGTTAGGTAGCTTCTCAATTGACCCATCGAATTGGTTCTTAAAATATTCGTTAAGTTTCGGAAAAAGATCGGATTTCTTACGTTGAGTTCTTCAACACATGTAAGGCCAAGCATATCGAAATACTCTCTCCAATTGATAACCGGTGCCATTCTTTGAAGGTCTCCAACGGTCATTTTGTTGAATGTATTGCGTGGGTCGCGAAGCTCAATACGTGGCATAGTAACTCTTGCGATTGCAGTTTCTATGTGCATCACATCTTCTGTCATTTGAAGAGCTTGTTGGTTAGTGAAACCGGCCAATTCAAAGGTTGTAGTAAGAAATGTTCTGTAGGCTTCACGAAGTCTTATCGAGCGTTCGTCGTCTTGAAGATAAAGATCACGGTCGCCCATACCTAAACCCGGTTGAGAAATGTGGGCGATGTTCATTCTGCTATTATCTAAATCTGCTGCAGCAAAAAGTCCGAAGAAGGGCATAAATCCCTGCTGATGCTGTGATTTAATGTAACGAACTACATCGTCAAGCGTGGATAATGCTTGAATTGTGGCAAGATCGTCAAGAATAGGCGTAATGCCTTCTCTGTTTAGGCGAGCAGTATCCATGCCTAAAGTAAAAAGATCACCGATTTTTTGAGCATTCGATCCTTGTGGATGTCTTTGTTGGCTCAACGTTTCGATTATATCTTTGACGATGATTTGAGTTTCTCGACGCAGTTTGTCGAACGTTCCAAAACGTGCTAAATCGTCAGGAATTGGATTTGCAGCTTGCCATCCGCCTGTAGCGAATTGGTAAAAGTCATGTGTAGGACAGATACTTTTGTCCAAGTTTGAAAGGTCGAGTCCTTGCATAGTTGGTCTTGTTTCGCAGCTGACTAAAAAAGCCAAGCATGCCATTGAGATTAGGATTTTTTTCATGAGTATTTTTGATTTTTAGTATAGTTTATCGTTCTTCAAGACACAGTTTCGCCCATGCAAAGGTACAAAAAAAAACTGAAACATCAAGAAAAAAATGACTTTTTTATTTCAACAGAACCACAGCCTGTGCCGAAACGCCTTCTTCACGTCCTTCGAATCCCATTTTTTCGGTGGTTGTGGCTTTGATAGAAATACAGTCCTCGTCTATACCCAGGATGTTTGCTAAGATAGATTTCATTTGTGGAATATAATTTGAGATTTTTGGTGTTTGTAGTACAATTGTACTATCAATATTTCCAATATTATATCCTTTTTCGTGAAGCTTTGCAACGACACTTTCCAACAGAACCTTGCTGTCGATATCTTTGTATTTCTCCTCTTTATCCGAAAAGTGAAATCCGATATCTCTTAAATTTGCAGCACCCAACAAGGCATCGCAAATAGCGTGTATCAACACATCACCGTCCGAATGCCCCAAGCTTCCTTTTGTGTGCGGAATTTCGATACCGCCAAGAACAAATTTTCGTCCTTCAACCAAACGATGCACGTCGTAGCCTTGTCCAATGCGGATGTTCATTTGTTTATGTGTTTTGCCTACGCATATGTTCCGCAAAGTTGAAACGCAACGAGAAACGCATGGTATTTCTCAACGGATTTACAGCAGCAGCCATATTGTTGGTACGAGGCAGGAGATAAGCGAAGTCGACTTCAAAAACATTGAACCGCAAACCCGCACCGACTGTAAAAAATTGGCGTCCGCCTTTGTTTCTATGTTCGTGAAAATACCCGGCACGAACAGAAAATACCTGGTTATAAGTATATTCTATGCCAAAGCTAATTTTGATTTCTTGCATTTTTTCGCGAAATCCGCCCGGTGCAACATGAAGAGAATTGAATATTCCCTCCATAACGCCCAGTTCTCGTGGATCTCGACTGGTTGTATCGCCTCGAGCAAGCGGTGTAGGGACAAGTAATTTATTAAAATCCAGCATGACTGTAATCTCGTTGAATTGATCTATTTGCCTGGTGTAAGCACCGCCCAATCGCAAGTTTGCAGGCAAAAAATCTCTCAACATTGCTTCCGAATACGAAATTTTTGCTCCGATATTCGAGATATTCAAGCCCAAAGCGAACGAACTGGGTTCGGAACCTCGTATGATGTCTCGTGTGTAAAACATCGAAACATCAACTGCCCCGGAATTTGCTGCTCTCGTTCTGACGCCTGTAGTATGATCTTGAAAACCGCTCCCTAAATCGGAACGAATGTATCGCCCGGTAACAGCAAGAGAAAAATGCTCGGTAAGCCTTCTCGAAAGGCTTACATCAAAAGCATATTCATTTGGACGACGAACATCAGGTGGGTCATCTCGATCTCTCCGAAATGTAACTTCTCCCAGAGAAAAATACCGCATAGAGGCTCCAAGCACCCAATTGTTGTCAAGACGATAGTAACCTGCTAAATACAACAAGTTCATATCTCGAACCAACATTCGCAACCAAGGTGTGTAAGTTAACGAAATACCGAAATCATCTTCGATAAATGCGAATTTTGCGGCGTTCCAATGCTGCGAATTTATGTCCGGTGAAGACGCGACTCCGGCATCGCCCATGCCACTGGCTCGAGCATCCGGCGAAATCAACAAAAAGGGTACAGCGGTAATGATATTTCCACCGGTTGCCCATGCTGCATCCTCGTCATAGTTACCACTACCAGCCTGAGCCAAAAGATTTTGGCAAACAAAAAGTAAAAGTAAAGCAATTGCGATTTTCCTAAACCAAAAAGGCATAATTTCGAATTTTAAAGTACATTGGGTACGAAATAGGACATAGTTTTGGGTTTTAATTTGCAAAGATACGATTTTTTTTGAATATAGCAAGCAGATTGCGAACGAAGTGAAAAATGACTACATACCAATAATTAATTTTTCTGTTCTATATGCCACACTACCGTCCTCAAAAACGACTCGAAGCCTGTAAAGATACATGCCTTGCCCGAGCCTGCTTCCCAAATCTATCGCTTCTGTGGAGATTGCAAAGCCGGTGGCACTTGGAGATTCTTGCGGTGGAGTAGTGGGCGTTATTCGGGTTACCCAGCGTCCGGACACATCAAAAAAGTCGATTTCCCAATGCATAACTCTCCTCGGAGCGTTATGTGTGAAATAAAATTGTGTGAAATCTCTAACCGGATTCGGATGATTGTAAAGTGTGCCGATAATTTGATTTTCCGCCTCCACGACGACAAATTCTAAGGTTGTATCTGCCGAAATGTTGAAAACATTGGACACCCTCAAATTTATAGAGTATCGTCCGGGTGCTAAATTAAACATTTGATGCCTCACACTACCAAAAGTTCCGGCACTTGTGATACTATCTGTTATATAAGAATCGTTGAGCCAAATTTGATTTCTGTAATCGTCGTTGATGATTAAACGGATATTATGCCCAATTCCTGAACCGGAATGATTAATGCCGTATTGATCGTGAATGTGTGCTAATAAAATCGGATTCGGACAACTGATATTTCCGCTTCGGAAATTTTCATTATTGAGGAATAATTCTAAAATTGGAGGCTCGGCAACCAAATCAAAATTATCGCCAAATCCACCAATAATCACATCGTTGAAAACACCTGTTGCATCGACCAAATTATCTCTACAAAAGGCATAATAGCTGATTTTCCCGAAGCCATAGGTGAAATTAATGCTTTTCGGCGTCATAAATTCAACTCTAAATTCGCCGTTAATTACGGGAACTCGACCTCTGTAAATGATATTATTTTGGACATAGAAAGGAATAATCGGGTTTCGTCCGTGTGCCGTGCTATTGTTGTGCCCTAAGGTCTGAGCTCGTGTAGGTTTATCAAACACTGTGATGGTGATTTCGCCATTAAAGTTTGATAAAAAAACACTGTCGAAATCTACAATTCTTCCGGAAATACTCGCACGATCCAACGCTCTTATGGTGTCTATTCCGTCTGCTACGGAATTTCCATTAATCGAATCCGTGACAATTCGATGTTTCGGCAAAGCCAATGAAATCGCGGGATCCCCGAGCAAAACAAACTGTCTGATGTTATGTGTATTTCGCATTCTGTTTTTGGACAGCTTCATGGTTTCGCCTAAACTACGGGCACTTCCATCATCACGTCGTTGCAAAACAAAACGATTCCACACACCATGAAACTCATCGTTTGGGTGTGTATAAGCCACTCGTGTGGCTCCGATATGTGCAACAGCGGCACCTCTTGGCGACAACACAGACCATTCGCCACCTGAAATCAAATTGGGATCGTCATATTGTGCAAAATTACAGGATGCCGTGAAAAATACGAAAAGTCGATCGATATTTCCAAAATTCTGAATATCCGTAACATTCATAATATCTTCATCTGCCAAAGTAACCGGCCCGCTATGTCCCTGATAGTTCAAAACCAACGTGCCTCGTTCGATACGTTGTCGCAGTGCCTCTTTTGCAGCAGGAAAGCGTGCTCCGCTTGGTGTGGCTACCTGCGGAAATGCATCAATGTAGATTTTTTCGACATTGATTTCTCTGAATCTTGTGTTGAAATCAGTTTCAAAATAATTCGCACGGTTAGAACCTGACGCATGATATGGATGCGACATGGCTTCAAAGGTTTGAACAAAGGGCTCGGTAACACCATCGTCGGCTAAATTTGTAACCACATTTCGCCAATCGCCAAAATTGCGGAGTTGTGGCGTTGCGTAATCAATCGTTTTGTTGACTAACGTTCGTGCTTGTTCGATTGTTCGTGCAGGAAAGCGACCTATTCCAATTCGCAAACTGTCTATGCCGTTATTATTAAATCCGGTTTCTCCATCTGCCAAAAAGCCGAAAAAACCATCGGATGCAAAACTTTGACCTTCGACCAATCCCGTAGGAAATTGATAATTTAATACAAAATTTCCTCCGCTCGTTCGATTTCGATAATCGTAAGACGGCGATCCGAAAAGCAACAAATATCGGGGCAAAATATCCGAATTTTCAGCCAGTGCTTTATTTCTGAAATGCCGCATCATTCGCCGAATTGCCATAGGGTCTTGCCGTCCGTACGAAAATTCGTTAAATACTTCTTGAGGTGAAATAAGCAAAACATTCAGATTTCGACTACGGTGAAATTCTGCCAAACGCTCGGCCTCTTCACGAAAATTCGGATGAACAACCATCACATATTCGACGTCGGTTTTAGCATGAAAATTTTGATTTGGGACAGCTTCAAATTGAGTTATTGTGCGAATGTGATTATCGGAGAATCCTATAAACTCCGGCATTCCGGAAAGAGATGCGGAAAATGCAAACGTATTTCCGGAGGTCGTTTGGTTGATTCTTCTTGGATTTAACGGATTGGAAACATCCCAAACTTGCGTGGTTTGATTTGCCGAGCTAACTTCAAATCTGCCAATTCCGGACGTTTGATCCGTAAATCGAAATTGCAAAGGTGTGTTTATGTTTCCGAGCGACAGGCTTCGCCGATAGTGAAGGACCATGTAGTCCAAATGCATCCAGCTTGAATTGTTTGTAAGCCTTGTGTATTCAAACGAAATGCGAGGTCGTTCGGACGTAAAATTCCAAGAAAAATCACGAATGGTGTCCATCGCAAATACACCACGACCTCTGTTTCGCCTTATAAATAACGTATCTTGGCGATTATTGTTATTGTTTGATGACATTACGACAAATGCCGGCTCGTTAACTACAACACGAGTTCTGATATTCACAACAGAGTCAGTTATCAAGCCCGGCAAATGCAGGTCTATATTCACATTTCGTGTAACCTGGTCCATTCGTTCGCCAAACCATTCTTGACTTGATCTGAACGGATTAACCAAATCTCTTTCGTGAAGAAAATAATCTCTGAAATGGGTAATAGTTATGTTCGGAGTTCCGGCAATATTTGGTTTGTTTTCTATGCGTTTTCCGTTTCCGGAGAAATCTGTTGTTAAAAAATACACCATCACATCGGTAAAAACATTGGTGTGATGCAGATGTCTTCTTTGCGTTGGATTCCAGGTCCAGGTGTGTGGTGACTGTCCATAAAACAAGATATAGTTGCCGGGTCCGAATGTTCCGTTATTATCTCTCACAAAAATTGCAATTTCTTGCAAATCGAAAGTTTCGTCGGCAATATTTTCTATTGGAATTGCTCCGTTTGGCCCTCCGAACAAAGCGATTTGATGTGTTGGAACGGGCATTTGCAAAACGCCCCTACTTAGTAAATCGTTGTATGTAATTCTGTAAATACCGTTTTCGGAAACAGTGATACGATGCCACGAACCCGTTGATAACACAGCGGACTGAGCCTGCATCTGAACTAAAGCCAGAGTAAATAGTATCAGCAAAATATTTTTCACCAATACAAAGATACAAAAAAAAACGGAACCTGCCTATTTTATTTCGTGACGGCTAATTTTAATTCCTCTAATTGTTCGGTGCTGATGCTTGACGGAGCGTCAAGCATTACATCGCGTCCGGCGTTGTTTTTCGGAAATGCAATATAATCTCGGATTGATTCTGATCCTCCAAGCAGCGAGCAAAGACGGTCGAAGCCGAACGCAATACCTCCGTGTGGAGGAGCGCCGAATTCGAACGCATCCAGCAAAAAACCGAATTGTTTTTGTGCTTCTTCCTCCGAAAATCCAAGCGTTTTGAACATGTTATTTTGCAAATCACGATTGAAAATTCGGATTGAACCACCGCCAACTTCCACGCCGTTAATGACCAAGTCGTAAGCATTGGCGCGCACCGCACCCGGATCGGTTTCGAGTAAGTGAATATCTTCCAATTTTGGCGATGTAAATGGATGATGTTTGGCGAAAAATCGTTGCTGTTCCTCGCCCCACTCCAATAATGGAAAATCAACAACCCAAATCGGTGAAAACACGTTTGGATCACGTAATCCCAAACGTTCGCCCATTTCCAAACGAAGTTCGGAAAGTTGTTTTTGTGCTTTTTCGCGAACACCTGCCATAATTAAAATCAAATCGCCGGCTTTGGCATCAAATTTTGCACCAATCGCTTTCAAATCGGCTTCGTTGAAAAATTTATCAACCGACGATTTTACCGTTCCGTCCAAATTAAATTTGATATAAACCAAGCCGTTTGCACCTATTTGTGGGCGTTTCACAAAATCTGTCAATTCGTCCAATTGTTTACGCGTATATTCCGAACAACCGTTTGTACAAATCCCGACAACCAATTCAGCATCGTCAAACACCTTGAAATCTTTGCCTTTTGCGACATCGTTCAGTTCAACAAATTTCATTTCAAAACGTGTGTCCGGCTTGTCACAACCGTAATAGGTCATCGCATCTGCATAAGTCATTTGTGGAAACGTAGGTACATCAACGTTTTTCACGACTTTGAACAAATGCCTTGTCAAATTTTCAAATGTTTCCAAGACATCGTCTTGCGTTACAAACGACATTTCGCAGTCGATTTGCGTAAATTCCGGCTGACGGTCGGCACGCAAATCCTCATCTCTGAAACAGCGTACAATCTGGAAATAGCGATCATAACCGGAAACCATCAACAATTGCTTGAATGTCTGTGGCGATTGCGGAAGTGCGTAAAATTCACCTTCGTTCATGCGTGACGGCACTACAAAGTCACGTGCACCTTCGGGTGTAGATTTGATCAAAAACGGTGTTTCGACCTCGATAAAATTCAGACTATTCAGGTAGTTCCGTGTTTCGATAGCCATTTTGTGTCGAAGCAAAATATTGTTGTAAACAGGCGTTCGGCGGAGGTCGAGATAGCGATATTTCATACGAAGTTCATCGCCACCATCCGACTGGTCTTCAATGGTGAATGGCGGTGTTTTCGACTCGTTCAGAATCTCAATTTTTTCAACAAAAATTTCGATGTCTCCCGTTGGAATTTTTGTGTTTTTGTTGCTTCTTTCGGCAACTTTTCCGGTTATTTGCAACACGTATTCACGTCCGAGTTTGCGGGCTTTTTCGCAAAGTTCGGCATTGGTTTCCATGTTGAATGCCAATTGCGTAATGCCGTAGCGATCACGCAAGTCAATAAACGTCATTCCGCCCAAGTCGCGTGAACGTTGCACCCAACCGCAAAGCGTTACGGTTTGTCCAACGTTGTTGATATTTAATTCTCCGCAGGTGTGTGTTCTTAGCATATTTTTCTTATTTTTCAACCAACAAAGATACGAAAAAAAATTGTTTTTTCAAAAAATATTGTACCGGACTTGGCAATTTGATATAGCCTCTGTATCTTTGCATCAAAAAAAGTTTATGAAGTGTCCAAAATGTCAAGCCATCAATCGCATTGAGAATGGTGTTATCATAGCCTTACAGCGTTACAAGTGCAAAGACTGTGGCTGTATCTTTATGGCAAAGCGGAACGGAGCGTTATCTATACCGACTTGCCAATTCCTTCTTTTGGCCATCAGCAGGTTTCCTGTGCAAAAAGTTGAATTTTTGGGCAATAAAAAAAGACAGTAAAAACTGTCTTTGAGTGCCCGGAACAAGATTCGAACTTGCACACCGTAACCGGCGCCACCCCCTCAAAGTGGTATGTCTACCAATTCCACCATCCGGGCATTTTTCAAAAAATAGGACTGCAAAGTTACAAAAAAAAAATGATATTTACAAAAAAACAACGTAATTAACTTTCAGTTGTTGAAAATTATTCGGAAACACTATACAAATATCGACAACAAACAGCTAACTTTGCAGTGTCGCTTTTGAAAAAACTGTTTTATCATGTCGAAATCTTTACTACAAACCCGTATCGTTGACAAACTTGAAGTCATTGCAACTCAAGTGGACTCTATGAACAAGTTCGGAAAAAACATTCCGCTGCTCCATTTAGATGTTTTGAAATCAAATATTCGTACATTGTACGAACAGATTTGCGAATTAGAGCGTGGACAGATGCACTCTATAAGTGCACAAAAAACAGTGCACAGCCTATTTAGCTCAGAGGAAACTATCGCTTCAAAACATGAAGAAAAGCATGACGTTGTCCCCGAAATTCCGGTCAATATCGTTGAGATAAAAGAGGAAGTTGTTGTGGAAACCATCACGGAAACGATTGTCGAAACTCCAGTTTCAACTGTTATTGAAGAGGCACCCTTGCTACATGTTGAAGCAGTGTTAGAAGAGATAATTTTTGAGGAACAAATGGAGGAACAACCTGAAGTCCAGAACTCCATTCCTGATATTTTTTCATCCTTGCAAACCATTGTCGATCGCTACAAAACACCTGATTCTACGCTGAATGAAGCAATGGCAATATCCAACTCTTCCACCATCAATACGGCTGTAAAGCAAGTTCGAGATTTAAAATCGGCTATTGGTATCAACGAGAAGTTTTTGTTCATCAACGATCTCTTCAAAGGCAACATGAAAGAATATACCGACACGATTGTGATGTTGAGTGACGCCGAAACCTTAGACTCCGTACACGAAGTTTTGGCTCCGGTTAAAGGTAAGTATGGGTGGTCTGAAGATTCTATTGCTTACGTAACGCTGATTGACTTCCTGCAACGCAAATTTGTTTAATCATGTCCCATGTCGGGCTTTATTTTGGTTCGTTCAATCCCGTTCATGACGGGCATTTGGTGATTGCTGAATATATGCTTGAACATGCTTGTATTGACGAACTCTGGTTTGTTTTGTCGCCACAAAATCCACTGAAAAACCCGAACGATTTGTGGTCAAATGAAAAACGTTTTGAACTTCTGAAATCCGCTATTGACGGGAAGTCCAAAATGTCAATTTGCACAGTAGAATGGGATATGCCCAAGCCGTCTTTTACGATTGACACACTTGAAAAGTTGTCGCAATTGAACCCTGACGCAACATTCTCTATTATTATGGGGTCAGATAATTTAGAAAAAATCGAACAGTGGAAATCATTTGAGACTATTTTGAGCACTTACAAAGTTTTTGTATATCCTCGTCCGAATACTGTGAGAAATCAGTACTTTCAGCATCCAAATGTAACCGTTTTTAATGCTCCACCGCTGAATATTTCTTCTACACAGATTCGTTCGGCGACACCGAACGAGATTTAGGGTGCACTACTCGCGGAATAAATTTTCTAAAAAATCAAACAATTCGTCGCCTCTCAGATTTATTGCAATAACAATACCTTGCGGGTCGATCAGAAAACTTTGAGGTATTGAGCGGATGCCATAAGCACGAGCTACGGCGTTATTCCAACCGTTGAGGTCGGAAACTTGAGTCCACGTCAAGCCGTCGCTTTCAATTGCATTTAACCACGCATCTCTTCGATTTCTTTGGTCTAAAGAAACACCCAAAATTTCAAAACCGCGGTCTCTGAAGGCTGCGTGTGCTCTGACTTTATTCGGATTTTCCTGCCGACACGGACCACACCATGAAGCCCAAAAATCAAGTAGGACATATTTTCCTCGAAAATCCGACAAGCTGACCGGATTTCCATCCGGATCATTTTGTGTGAAGTCAGGGGCTTTTCTTCCGATACCTACAGTCTGTGCAGCTTCTATGCGTTGTGCAAACGCACGTCCAGCATGAGTATTGCGTAAATTTTCGTCAATAGACAAGAATAAAGGCTCTATTTCTTCAACATCAAAATCTTGTCCAACCGATTCGGAAATAGCAACTACGCTGAAAAACGAGTTCGGATAAGTCCGAGCGTATTCTTGTTGTTTCTGCCTGCGTTCGTCCAAAAGTGAGCGGAATATCCCATTCATTTCATTCATAAAATCCCTATCTTCTCTTTGTTCGGGCGTTGCTTGTGCAAGTTTTTCGTTCATTCTTGCCGAAATTTCCCAAATTTGTCCTCCGATAAATTCGATATAACGTTGATGTGCCTCATTGATTGGAGAATTGATAAACGTCACATTTTGCAAGAAATCGGGAGAACTTATCTCCACAATTCCAGGCTCCAAGTACATGATAAACATTTGTCCGGCTCGAGCAGCAGAATCAAGCCCAACGCCTGCATAGTCCACAATCAAACGGGAAGGCACCGGTTCGCTGATCATTCCTGAAAAGGAAAATTCCCCGTTGTGAAGAAAGGCAGAATCTGTGAATTCGTAGGTACCATACCAATAAGTGATGTAAATTTTTGTTGGAGCGTTCCAGTCTCCGATTTTACCTTTTAGCGTAAAGGTTTGTTCATTTGCATAACCAATTATCGCAAACAGGCAACAACACATAAACAAGATGATTTTTTTCATTGGTTTGATGATTTAGAATGGATTCATTTGGGAACTCAAACATTATTGCTCGCTTGCACCTTGCAGACCTACCAGATAGAGCTGATATTGCCTCCACAAGGTATCAGTTGTTGTGCCCTCGCCGAAAATATATTCCATGGCGATATCGAAGCTCCATCTTTCGAAATGATATGCCGTGTAATTAAACTTACGTAAAAAGTCCGAGTCTTTCGTTGTTAGCCATTTTAAGAAAAAACCGGTTGTTTGGTAGCCGTCTCTCCAAGAGCCTCCGAGCCTGCGGTTGCCCGGTGGCAAAAAACCGGCGTATGCTCGTACACCATCTGCCAAACCTTCGGTAAAAATCCAAAATTCGTTTATGAGATCCGGTCCCGGACCGTTGGCATAAACTCCAACGCCTCTGGGTTGAGCTTGATAAACGTGAAGCAGCTCGTGATAAAGAATGCCTCGAGTTTCAAACAGAATAGCCGAATCACTTTGTCCGTTTTGTTCCCAAAACGACTCTACCCAACGCGAGGTGTACCCAATACCAACATGAGGCGGGTCGCCCCATTTCCACGACACGCCATCTTGATCAACAAAGTCATATTGAATTGTTTGCACATCAGGAAGAGCCTGATCATCGGCTGTCCAAAAAATGATTTGTGCCACACGAAGAGCATGTTGCTGAATAAAATCTACCGGATCCGGAACAATGCGGCTGTAAATTTCCCAGCCCTTTGTTCCTTCTGCATGATTGCTAAAAATAACTTCAGGAAAAGCAAAATTTTCCCAACCGGTTAATTCTTCGGGCGTGTGTTGTTTGTCCGAGTTACAAGAAACCGCGAACAAACCGAAACACAAAAAAGCAAACAAAAATTGATTTTTTGACATAAGATGATTTTTTCACTGAATAGGGGCGACATACATGTCGCCCCTACGACAAACAACTATTAACCAAAAGCATTAACGAAGGCAACGAAGAGAAAAGCCACTATTCACACCTATGTTGGCACCAGGAATTGTGACTAACACTAACTCCTCTACCATTGAAAAACAATTCCATCTCAATGTTACTCCGTCAGGGCAAGTATTGGTATTCCATGAACCGAACATAAAGCCATTTGCCGGTGTACAACCCGCACCAGCCGCACTACCTCCTTCAGCTTGGGAAGGTTCATCTTGGTTAGGAGCAGGCGTCCATGTAGCGTTATTCATTATTCCGAATGATACTTGCAAAGCAAGAGCATGATTATCATTCGGTGTGGAAGACCAAAAGAAACCCGAACCTTGCTCAGTACCTCTACCACCTATGTCTGTGCCCTCACTTGAAAGACTACCACTAAAAATAGCTCCCCAGTCATTGCGATAAGCATCAATAAGTTCCTGAGTAGATGGATTACGACCGACACCTTCTCCTCCCAACAGTATATCTAAAGCGACAAAATCCTGATTAGAAGGGACACGCCATGGATAGGGACAAAGAGAAGATCTGAGTTGGTTCACGGCATTCCAAGAGAACAGGTCTCCAAAACCATCCTCGTTTCTGATGATTCCTACTTGTGTCGCATGAAATGCTTCGGGGGTGTCAAAAGCGTTCTCTACTTTAACCACATCCGACCAAATTTGTGTAACCGGACCTTCCGAAAAAGTCCACTCATTGTTGGTCAAGAAACTGATTTCGCCCCAAGTTGGATGCGGACCTCTTGTGATGGTCAAAACAACAGAGTCATAAATGTTGTGATTTTCGCTACTAAAAGCAAAAATAACGACTGAGCCTGCATTTTGGGCAGTTACTACTCCGGCTTGGGTAACAACAGCGATATTGTTGTTGCTACTTTCCCAAATTAGAGATAGATTGTTGGCATCTGTTGGCGAAACCGTTGCCGTCAATTGCAATGTGTTTGGGTTTCCTGTCCCATAAACATTGAGCGTGGTTGCTGCTGGTGCATTAATAGAAACAGCGGAAACGGAGCGATCCGAATCGTTGCTTCTACAGGAGTTGAAAGCTACCGATAACGCTGCTATGGCGATAAAGGTATAAATCATTTTTCTTTTCATGGTTTTGCGATTTTGTTAGTAATATGTGAATAATTGTTTAATGATTTGGCGTTAGGTATGGATTAAAATTGGTTGCCGATTGGGGAAATGGGAATATCCATAGTGGCGAGTCGGGTCGTAAAACATAAGTTCGTTCAATGATAGGATCGAGAGGCTGTTGAAAAATGCCGGCATCGGGATCGGGAGGAAAAAAGCCTCCGGCTGCCAAACGCAAGGTTCGAGTTAGTGTTGTCGCCCATTCGGGTTCGGTGTTCCAGCGTTTCAAGTTGATGAAATTTCTCAAAGAAGCAAAGTTTTCGTGTCTCGAAACAAGTTGTAAGGCTTCAATCGGGTTTGCAGGAAGAGGGTCGTGCTCGCCATCAAGGGTTCTGCGTTGGCGAAGCATTTCCAAAATAGCCATTGCTGCTCCGGGATTGCCGCGACGTATGTGAACTTCAGCCTGTGTCAAAAACATATCAACGGTACTCAAACCGACACTATTTGGAATAAAATTACAGTACGGAAGCCCTATCCAAAGATTGTGCATCCAACCTGTAGAGCCTATAACTCGAGAAACGCCTTCTCCACTTCTGATATTAAAATTGAACGGGAACGGAAGGTTCCGCTCCAATGATCCGTGATTAAGGAAAACATCGTTAGGTGCGAAACTTTGCAACAAGTCGGGCGTGAACGCAGTTCCTGTAAAAGTTTCGAATATAGAGAACAGCTCCTCCGGATTGAATGCCGGTCTGGAAAATTGAGTACTCCCTCTAAAATCCAACAACGAGCTGTTAATTTCCAACGATCGGGTTGCAGCCTCATAAGCACCATCAAAATCGCGCACAGCCATTAGCACTTTGGCTCTCACAGCGTGAGCAAAGGCTTTACCTACGCGTATTCTCAAAGGATTTAGAGGCAACGAGTTGAGAGCTAATGCCGCATCTAAATCGGCGAGAATAAAGTCATAGACCTCACGAACGGTTCTTTTTCGCATGTTTGCCGTTAAATCGTGATAGTCGGTTTCAAACATATAAGGAATGCCTCCATCGGTAGCGGCAGTCGCCGGATTGTATGCCCGAGCGTAAAGATTTACAGCCAAATAGTGCATGTATGCTCTCAACACCAGAGCCTCTGCTTTGATTTGATTGGCTCTTTCTCTACTCCCTGTGGCATCATCTATTTTAAGCAAAATAGGATTGGCAATTGTACCGATGATGCGATAGAAAGCATCGTATGTTGTGCGTGAACTGTTCAAAACTGTGCTGCGATCTATGCTTTCGTCCCAAGTTACCAGTATGGACATGGCATTTACGTGTCCTGCTTCGTGGTCGTTGATCAAGCGAAGGATGTCCACACCTCTGGGCAAAAGGTCATTGACAAAAATAACCGGCTCAAACGACTGTGCCAGTCCACCAAAACGACTTTCATGGTTGAGTAACAATTCCAAATCTTCAACTCTGTCAAGAAGACTTGCTCCTTTTGGCGTGATATCCGTAAATTTGGCACAGCCGAGGAAAAACAAAGGTAGCGCAATGATTGCGAATAAGCGGGATATTTTTTTCGTTTCCATAGCAATTAAAATCTAATATTTAGTCCAAAAATGAAAGATGTTGGTCTTCGAACACCGCCGAGCACAGGATCATTAACTGTTTCGGGATCTACACGTACATTATTTCTTTTCCACAAAGCCGGAGGGTGGTCTAACTGGAAACGAACGGTAGCTTGGCTCATTCCAAATCTGCTTATGAGGTTTTGAGGGATGTCGTATCCAAATGAGATGTTGCGAATTTTTAAAAAATCGGCGTGATGTACATAAATGTCTGCGTTATTGCTTGCGGTTGCACTTCCTCCCATAGCCGGAGCATGTTGAAGAACTCCGGGCACATCGGTATCCGGATTTTCCGGTGTCCACCCGCGAAGTATCCATGCCGGCATAGGTCTCCAAGATACAGGAGCGGAATACATACCTGCTTGTAAAGCACGCATCTTGTGCCCACCCCAGTAAATAGCCAAAACATTCAGTGTAAAACCTCTGTAGCGAAGCGTATTATCTATACCCATAGTTATTTTAGGTTCGGATTGCCCTGCAAAAACCAATACATCGATACCTCTTCCCAAAATTTCTTCATTCGATATTCGAGATCCGTCCGCAGCGAAGAACGTTTGGCGACCAATGTCATCAAGTCCGCCAAATCGGTATGCCCACATCGCACTTGATGCAAAACCCTCTCTAAACCTACTACCAACTAATTCTTGTGCTGTGTTTGCAATTAGATCAACATGTGTAACTCTGTTGTGGTTGTATGCTACTGTTATTCCGGTTGTCCAATTGAACTGATCCCGTCCTCTCACACGAAACCAATCGTAACTGAGTGCTAACTCTACACCTCGGTTGAAAAGGGCTGCGTTATTCATAAACATAGTCGGGAAGCCAAAGGTGCTTTCGAGTGCTTTGTGTGAAAAGACATCATCGCCTCTTCTGTAATAAAAATCTAACGAACCGCGCATACGATTGGTAAATAACCCAAAATCAGCACCGATATTTGCTGTCGTGGTTCTTTCCCATGTCAAAAACGGATTTCCGGGGTTCTCAACCACGGCTTGAGGCTGTTGATTATGGCGATTTGGAGTTGCCATAGAGGTTGCTGTCATAACACTCGTTGTGCCCAGGTGGATATTTCCGGTTAAGCCATAACTTCCGCGAATTTTCAAATAATCAACCCATCTGACATCTCTCATAAAATTTTCTCGTGAAGCAACCCAGCTCAAACCTACAGACCATAGAGGGGCACCGCGAAACTCGCTTTCAAGTCCGTAGACATCGGCAAAATCTCTACGAAATGAAGCGAAAACATTGTACTTTCCGTCAAGAGTATAGGTTATATTTGCATATCCGGATGCAAAACGATGAAAAACTTCGCGAACCAATCCCATGTTGTTGTCTATAAGCGTCCAAGACGTAACTTGGCGATCAGGGAAAAACGCATTGGTTCGCCAATTATAAAGGTCTCTAAAATTAAGCATCGGATTTGTCATCTGTAATTGTTCATCGAAGCCCAACAAGAGCCCGTTAGTACCTCTGCTGAGGGTTTCGCGAAACTCCAAACCAGCCAAAAAATCAACATTGTGCCTATTTGCAAAAACACGACTATAGTTTATTTGTCCTCTAACTGTCCAATTGTCTTCTTTGATATTTTGTGTGGCTAATCTTCCGCCGTGTTCAGGAACCATGTATTCAAATCTTTCATTGATAGCTCCGGTTACTTGATTTGTGTCTCTCACAATCCGGGTAAACTCGTTACGCATAACACGCACAAGATGGCTTTCGGCTTGAGAGTGTGAAGAGGTTAAAGCACGAACATCTTCATAAACGAACTGTAGTTGTGCGGTTATACCTTCAGATATACGGAAGTTGAATCCGGCGTGATAGCGCAGGCTTGTGCGATCGATATTGGTTCGGTCATAGCGAAGCTCTTGCAAGGCATTGTAGTGTGCAGAACGGAGAGCGGGATGATGGTCGTGGAAGCCATTTTCCATTCGGGAATTATTTGCAAAACTTCCGTCATCGTTGAGCAAGCGAGCGAAAGCCTGCTCTGTAAAAGGGTCATTTGCCGGACTTCGAAACGTAGAGTGAAATCTATCGGCTCTTTGTACAACGGCATTTAAACCAAAGTCTAAGCTAACCCAGTTTGCCAATCTATAATCTGCTCGATAAGAGATGTTGAAGCGATTATCGTGTTCGAGAATAATACCACCATTATCCGCCCTAAAATTGAGCACTAAATTTTGTGCAAAATTTTCAGATCGGCTACGAATAGCAACATTATACTGCTGTACAAAGCGGTTGAGCAAAATATTGTCGGAAAATTCTCGTGCATAATTATTCCGACGAAGTTGGTCTAAAAAAGTAACATGGTCCCTTTGAGTAATCAACTGTTCGCCCAATTGAAAATTAGAGAATTGAACCGGGCAAAATGGACGATTTCCTGTTGCGGAAAGATTTTGTTGCTCGAAAGTTCTGCGATTTCCGGCGGCATTGGGGCTTGAAACAAATTGGTCGAACCAAAAAGCATCAGCCGCACTCACTTGTTGTGCGGGAGTTAGGAGGAAATTGTCGGCATAATCCACATTACGTCTTTGAGATACGGTGAAATTTGCTGACACATCAACAGTTGTTCCCATGTATCGAGCTCTTCTTGTGGTTATAACGATGACTCCTGCGGAAGCTCTTGCCCCGTACATGGCAGTGGCGGCAGCGTCTTTGAGAACCGTTACAGTTTCAATGTCGAAAGGGTTTAAGTCTTCGATACTTCCTTCGATGGGCATTCCGTCAACCACAAGCAGAGGTCTGTTAACTGCGTGCAGACTTCCCGTTCCGCGGATAGTTGCATTACCTTCACTATCTATAACTAATCCCGCCACACGACCTTCCAGATTCTGCATAAGGTTTTGGTTGAAGCGCGACTCTAAAGCCCCGGAACTGATTGATGTTACTGCCCCCGTTACTCTTTCACGAACAATGGTTTGATAACCGGTTATCACAACATGTTCCAGTGTTGTTGCTGCCATTCTCAACCGCACGCCCATCGGACCGGGTCCCGTTGCAGGAATTTCTAACGTTTCAAAACCCGTATAAGAAAACACGAGCACAGCATTATTTGGAGCAGTTATTGAAAAGTCTCCATCCAGTGTGGAAACCGTACCTACGGTTGTACCCCTAACCCTTACAGTTGCAAAAGGAAGGCCTTCTCCGGTAGCATCGTCAATGATTCGCCCCATAAACGTTCGTTCTGCAAGAGGGCTAGGAAGGGTTGTTGCTGCTACACTTTTTTCAGAAAACACAACACTATTACCCTGCACATGAAACTCCAAATTACTTCCTTGCAATAAAAGGTTCAAGGCGGCCTCTACCGTTCGCTCTGTTCGAGTCAAGTTAACAATTCTCGCTCCTTCTACAGATTCCGGAAAGACCAACTGAAAACCGGCTACTCTTCCCAAAGTGAGCAATGCTTCTTTTAGCGGTTCATTTGTAAAGCCTATTGTAATGATTTGCGTACGAATATCACTACTTGTTTGTGCTTGGGCTACATTGACCCACGAACAAGCAAAGAGAAAAAAGCAACACAAATTCACGAATAAGCGTTTTAACGATTTTGGCTGTATCATAAAGTCTATTTTTTAGTTATTTATCTCGCATTTCTTATTACATATGTTTGTCCCTCAATAGTAAGTGTGGCACCTTGCGAAACACTCAAAAGTCTCAATAATTCTTCTACCGAGTTTCTGCCATCCAACAAAACACTGATTCGTCGTTGCTTCAATTCTTCATCTCGAAGCACAATGTTAGCGTTATACCTAACCGCAAGTTCTTGTACAATATCACCAAAAGGCATATTTCTAAAAATAAGCTCGTGCAAACTCCAATCAACAACTATCTCCGCCACAGTTTCTTGCGATGGCTCAAGTTCAACGCCATAGGTAAATAATTGACTGGCTTCCAAAATAGCAAGTAATCTTTCGTCATCCTCTATTTTTACCGTTCCTTCTGCTACTGCCACGGCTATTGATGTTTCGCCGGGTATTGCCGTAATTGAAAAAGAAGTTCCAAGTACGGTAGTTCTTATTCTTCCGGTGTGAATAATAAACGGTTTGTTAGGGTTGTGAACAATCTCAAAAAAAGCCTTTCCCTCTAACACGACTTCTCGCGTATTTCCGCCAAAATCGCTTTTCTGATTCAATAGACTACCGTCCTTTAGTAAAACAATACTACCATCTGACAAGGATATCCTCGATTGCGATTCTAACGGATCTAAAATCTCTGCTATTTCTGTGTTTACAGGGTAGTTTACGTTAATCACCTGTACGATAAGATAGGCAGAAAGCCCTATCAATGGAAGTATAAGGCAGGCAGCACAGCGATACAAAAACTGCATAAGCGACAACCGTTTATCGGCATCTGTTTTTGTTTGTTGCTTCACTCGGTCAAAGATACGTTCATAGTTCACATCATCAAAACCATCAGTATTTTTATTCCAACATTGCTCCTCCCATTCAGTCGTCCACTCATCAACGCTTTCAAGCTCTTCTCCTTGCTTGTTTCCAAGAAGAAATATGATCTCATGCAGTTCTTTTGTCGATGGTTGTGTGTTTGGATCGCAAAATTCGTCAAGAAGTGTAAATAGTTTTTTTTCGTTTTCTCTCATCATTTCAAAATCATTTTTTTGTGAAATTTCTACCCTCACATAAGTAATACACACGAACTGCCCTTTCCAATGAAGGGCGAAAGTAAAAAAAACACTCAACTAACATCAAGTGCTAAAAATCAAATTTTTAGAATGGAGAAAAAAGTGATCAAAGGAAGCGTTACAGCCCAAAGTTCTTTTCCAAGCTGCTTTCTAAGATAATTTAGGGCAAGACTAATTTGGGTGTTCACAGTGCTTTCCGAAATGCTAAGTTTCTCAGCAATTTCTTTATAGGAAAGCTCTTTTTCGTAGCGTAGTTTGAAAATTTCACGCCTGCGCTCAGGGATATGAGCTACCAAATCGTCAATATGCCGTTTCAAATCTTCGTCAACGAATGATGTTTCCCCGTCCTCAGCGATATTGATTTTTTCGATTAGCTGTTTTTCGAGAAGTAGCTTATAGGCTTTTTGGCGTAAAAAATTGAGGGCACTGTTTTTCGCAATCTTAAGCACGTAAGCATCAGGCGAAAGATTAGGATTTATCGTAGCTCTATTTTCCCAAGTTTTCACAAAAACAACTTGCAGTAACTCTTCTACAACTTCATGCGAATGAAGTTTACTGTACAAAAAACCGTATATGCGTTTCTTATAACTATCGAAAAATTTGCGAAATGCCTCATGGTTTCCTTCGCTTATAGCAGAAAACAATTCCTTGTCTGTAATTAACCCTCTATGCTCTTTTTTGTTATTTTTCACAAAGATTTTTTTGCAAAGATATGAAAAAAAAACGAACTATTTTCACCCAAATTCGGGAAAACCAATAACGCCAAACAATTTCAACGCTGTCAGTATAACCACCACAAATATCAGCCAACGAATAAAATTATTCCCCCATTTTACTCCGAAATGTGTGGCTAAGCTTGCTCCGATTACGTTTCCAATGGCATGAATTAAGCCATAGCTCGCCATTTTTAGGGTT
Organism: Bacteroidales bacterium; assembly: GCA_009785425.1. Classification (GTDB taxonomy): domain Bacteria; phylum Bacteroidota; class Bacteroidia; order Bacteroidales; family P3; genus WRKV01. The sequence continues at coordinate 68,370 of WQWI01000005.1, forward strand.
AAGTCTCCGCTAAAAATAAAAAATCCGATAGCAAACGGCGAATACAACAATACCAAAAAATTCTTTTGAGCATTACCTTTCAACAAATCATAACCCATCAACAAAACCAATGCAACGATCAAAAAATAGCCAACTCCGACATGCAAAAAACCCGCATAAATACCTATAACAAAGAAGGCAACAAATGATTTCCAGTCCATTTTTTTCTGTTGCAACTTCTCATTTCCTTTGAGCCACGCTTCGGGCTTGTAAAAAATAAAAAACAATATTACCAGCAAAATCAAGCCCAAGAAAATATCAAACGCTTGTTCATTCACTGTCACCAGGATATTTGCACCAACCAAACAACCCATTATCATTGGTACTCCCATCGTCAAACCACGAGAGACATCAAGCAATCCTTTTTTCCAAAATAAATACGACGAAGCGATGGTTTGAAAAAACACAGGCACACGATTGATGACATTCGCTTGAAGCGGCGACATACCCAACATCATAAACAATGTTATAGAAATCACCGAACCTCCGCCGGCAAAGGTGTTGATAAAAGCAACAACAATACCGGAAAAAATGAGTATGAATATTTCAACAAAGGAGAGTGCCATTGATAATTAGTGATTTTTTCGACCAAAATCGGCGGGAATCTCACCCCAATTTTCAGTATCCCATTTGAGAATTGGATTTTTGTAAGTATTCGTTCTCAGCCAGTTTTCGGCACGTGCAATAAGGTCGAAAAGTACTGCGTTATCGGCGGTTCGCTCAAGCTTAGTTTTTGCCTTTTTGTCTCGAACCCAAGCCATCGCTGTTTTAGAATCCGTAAAAATCGGAACATCATCGTAGCCGTGTTTCTTCAAATAGCCCAATCCGTGTACCAAAGCGAGGAATTCACCGACGTTGTTAGTGCCATTTTTGAATTTGCCCTGATAGAAAATCCGACGCTTGGTATTCGTTTCAACACCTTGATATTCCATTGTTCCGGGGTTTCCGGAACATGCAGCATCAACACTAATCGATTTTTTTGGAAAGTCTGAAAACATTTTGTAAAGCGTTTTTGATTGACAACGTCTAAGGGTTTTGTGATTTTTTACCGTTTCCAAATTTTAGGATGCCTTTTATGGTGCACAACAGCAAGAACAAAAATTTGATATTTGATTTCATTTATAGTGTATATCAAACTGTAGGGGAACCGACGAAGAGAAACTAATCTTCTGTTTTTATGAACCTTTTTTGACAATTTAGGAAAAAGTGTTAAATATCCTCCACTAATTTTGAGTACTTCTTCATAAAAACCCAAACCTAAACTCGGTCGTACTGCATTGTACCAAATTTTTATCTGTTCAAGATCTAATTCAGCATCTTTCGTGAAAACAACATTATAGGTTTTCATTTTTTTCGAGCTGATATTTGTACTGCATTTCGCTCAAAGAAATGAGTTCCATTGTCCCGTTTTCTATTTTTTGTTCCCGTTCATCAAGGAGTTGTTTAAGTTCATCGCTGAGTTCATACTCCCACTGCACATCGGTTTCTTTTTCAGAAAAAACATCAAATTTAAGTTGTTCACGCTCTGCAAAATCCTGAATAGTCTGCCGTTGAGCCTGGTTTTGAGGGTGAAAAATGATCGTCTGCATACTGTATTTTTTGCAAAGTTACGAACAAATTTTCACTTCACCAAATTATTTTCCTTAAAAAATGTTAAAATCACAAAAAATTATGAATAAAATTTGGCTTTTCGGATTTTTTTTTGTAACTTTGCACTCCCGTTTTTGAATGAACGGAAATTATCTTATTGAAAAACAGCAAATAGAATGAATACGCTAACCTACAAAACAATCTCTGCAAACGCCGCTACTGTAAACAAGGAGTGGGTGCTTGTGGATGCTGAAAATCAAACTTTGGGACGCTTGGCCTCCGAAGTGGCGAACTTACTTCGCGGCAAGTACAAAACCAACTACACACCTCACGTGGACTGTGGCGATCATGTCATTATTATCAACGCAGAGAAAGTGCGTTTGACCGGAAACAAAATGGTCGAAAAGCAGTATGTTCGTCATACCGGATATCCTGGCGGACAGCGTTTTGCTACACCTACTGAACTTTTGAAGAAAAAGCCGTATGCCGTAGTCGAAAAAGCCGTAAAAGGCATGTTACCCAAAAACAAACTTGGAAACAAACTTTATAGAAATCTCCACGTTGTTGTAGGTCCAGACCACAAGTACCAAGCACAACAACCGAAATTAGTTAATATCAAAGACTTGAAATAAGCATGGAAAAAATCAATAAAATCGGTCGTCGCAAAACTGCTGTAGCACGTGTTTACATGAAGCCCGGAACAGGGAATATCGTGGTAAACGGAAAAGATTACAAAGAGTATTTTACTACGGCAACAATGCAGTATATCGTTCGCCAATCACTTGAGACTGTTGGTGTAAGCGAGCAGTTTGATGTTACAGCTAACCTTGATGGTGGCGGTGTAAAAGGTCAAGCCGAAGCCTTGAGAATGGGTATTGCACGTGCTCTTTGCGAAGCAAATCCGGAGAATCGTCCGGCTTTGAAAGCAAAAGGCCTTTTGACACGCGACAGTCGTATGGTTGAGCGTAAAAAACCGGGACAGCCCGGAGCGAGAAAGAAATTCCAATTCTCGAAACGTTAATTTCGAGAATGGTTAATGATTAGTGATTAATGGTTGGTGTGCTGACGAAGCAATTAATCATTAACCATTAATCACTAACCACTAACTAAAATTGTTTAGCATCAAAATCGCATCGACCTGTCACAGCTACCTTGCGATTGCCTTTCCCTCGAACGTAAACAAAACACAATACAATGAATAGAACAAATTTCGACCAATTATTAGAAGCCGGCGTTCACTTCGGTCACTTGAAACGCAAATGGAATCCCAAAATGGCTTCATATATTTTTATGGAGAAAAACGGAATTCACATTATTGATCTCAACAAAACTGTTGAAAAAATTGACGAAGCCGCTGCAGCTTTGAAGCAAATTGCAAAATCAGGCAAGAAAATTTTGTTTGTTGCAACAAAAAAACAAGCAAAAACCATCGTTGCCGAATTAGTAACTCCAACCGGAATGCCATACGTAACTGAGCGTTGGCCGGGTGGTATGTTGACCAATTTCGCTACAATTCGTAAAGCGGTAAAGAAAATGTCGTCAATCGAACGTTTGATGAACGATAAAACATTTGAACAGATTTCAAAGCGCGAACGCCTGCAAATCACTCGCGAAAAAGCCAATCTTGAAAAAAACTTGGGCTCTATTGCGGATTTGACACGCTTACCGGCTGCTGTTTTTGTAGTTGATATTTTGAAAGAGCACATCGCCATTGCCGAAGCAAAGCGTCTGAATATTCCTACGTTTGCAATGGTTGATACCAACGCAAATCCTGAGTTGATCGACTTCCCTATTCCGGCTAACGACGATGCTTCGAAGTCTATTACCGTTATCGTTGAAACAATGGTAAAAGCTATCGAGGAAGGTTTGGCAGAACGCAAATTCGACAAAGACAACACACCCGAAGTTGAAGACGAGTTAGAAGAAGGCGTTACAACTGACGATTCGGACGATGACGACAACAAAAAAGGAAGACGCGCACCTCGTGGAGAAGGTGATTCCAAAGACGGTGCAGGTCGCCGTCCAAGAAGATCAACAACACCAACTAAGAAAAAATAAAAAAAATGAACATTTATGTCGCAGGGTTAAATTATAGCATGAACGATGCTGATTTAGCAAATTTATTCGCAGCTTACGGCGAGGTTACGTCAGCAAAAATTATCGTAGATAATTACTCTAAACGATCAAAAGGTTTCGGTTTTGTGGAAATGTCCGACGTTAAAGCCGGACAAACCGCAATCGAAGAATTGAATGGCAAAGAAGTTGAAGGTAAAATACTTGCCGTTAACGTTGCTAGAGAACGCACCGAACGCCCTTCCGGCGATAGAGGTGGTTATGGCAGAGATAACAGAGGCGGTGGCTTCAATCGCGATCGAGATTCGAGACCTCCAAGAAAGTACTAACTCAAAAAAAAAGGTTGCAATTTTTTTTATGCAACCTTTTTTTTTATCTCAAAACGTTTATCGTTTGACAATTTTTGCCACACGGTTTCCGATCCGCAGGATATAACTACCATTAGGGAATGGTGACATATCTATAGTAAATGGATAGCTATTGGGCTGTGCGGAAAACACACGGTGTCCGTTCATGTTGAACAACTCCACAATGTCGCCGGGTTGCCAATCGTGTGCGATGTGCAATTGGTCGGCTACCGGATTTGGGAAAATTTGAATGTGCTCAGTAGATGTGAATGGGACGTTTGATGTGCCGTTACTCTCACAATCTGCAAGTGCTTGATGTAACCATGCAATCGAATCCAACAAATAGTCGGTCACCTCAATCCACTCTACGATGAGTTGGTTTAGAGTTTCGATGCTATCGTTCAGTTCGATTATATCGCTTTGCAAATCCGAAACTTGCTCTTGTAAAACTTGCACGTGGCTAAGTAGTTGTGCAACGTCAACAACCGTAAATCTATCCATAACAAAATAAGCAGGCGTGTTCATTCCCCACATAGGGTCGTTGTCGGTCGATTCCATTGTAATATCCACTCCGCCAATTAGTCCCAAAGCAGACAAATCCACCCATTCCCAATTGCGACTTTGCGTGAGAATTCCATTTTCAAATTTCGCTAAATAGTGTACAACTGTACTTCCGTTTCTTTCTTGGTTTTCATCAAGTGCGTGAATAATCAGTCTGAGAAAGTCACCTTCTTGGTTTAATGCTCGTGCAGTACCGCTACCGCTTATATTGCTAAAATAAGCCCAAGGGGAATTGTTCACATATACGCCTATGGCTTGGAAAACACCGTTTAAGTGAATGTTGTTAGAGTTGCCCGGTCCTACTGGCGACCAAAACTCATCAAATTCAAGTGCCGTCCAATATGCCACCAAATAAGGTGCATCGGGGTCGGCAATCACACCATTTTCATCTCTCATCACATTGCCTTGTGCATCGGTTGCGATACCTCCGCCTGCCATATTGCCAAAATGGTTCATAATCCAATTGGATTGTTCTGTGTTGTCGGCATTTCGGCTGTATGTAAAACCGCTCCAAAAAAACATTTCGCCAATATGCGAGAACGAAAACGTACCATCATTAAATACAATTGGAGCATCGTTGTTGAGAGTGCCTACCCAAACACCGTTCGTATCTACGTCAAAAGATGTTGGAACGGTTGGATTTGTCAGGTCCAAGGTAATGATACGGCTCGAATTTGCGGTAGCATTCGTACTTCTCAACATCGGTGCACGATTGGCTTGCTGTGCACTTTGTCGAAGTTGTGTTTCTCGTTGTTGTTGTGGCGTTATGCCAAACCAATATTCGGCAAATGATTTTGTTTGCTGTTGTGCAAATGCTTGTCCTACCACAAATAGGATTAGCAAAAAACTGAGTTTTGTTTTGTTCATGTTTTCTTTGTTTTTTGAGTTGGTAATTATTGTTTGATAAATCTGATTTGCTCATGATTGGAAACAATGATGTAAAGCCCTCTCGGCAAATGACGGCTATTGATTTCGTTTATGCCTTCTGTCACGTGTGTGGTCAAAACGAGTTGTCCAAACATATTATAAATACTGATCGTTTGTTGCTTTGTTGATTCAATAATCAACATGTCGCTTATCGGATTTTGCAACAAACGTATTGTGTGTTTTTCTTGACGAACAATGTTTATGCTTGTTGGCTGATAAATAACTTCGGGGTGCAAATCTTCCGCACCCATGATTTCCGTAGATGTTTCGCCCAACCAACCGGCAGTTTGATTGAGTGCAGTGTAAACCTTCACGAAATGAATGGCGGGCAGATGCACCGAATTTCCTTCGCTATCCACAGCCCATTCGATATTGAAATTTGAACGTGGGTCGTTGTTCGGATGATTATCTGCATATCCCCACGGAAGAGCGTGTAGAAAATAATTTGAGCCTGCTCCTCCACTTAAATCTTCGGCATTATTCGCCAATCTTGAGCCTCTAAACACAAGCGAATCTTCGGTTATCCATTGCGGAAAGTAAGGTTGCCTGCTAAAGACAACTTGCTGGATATAACCGGTGTCTCCCTGATTGTTTACCCATCTTATGTACGTCATATCAGTTATAGCCGGATTGCCGGGCATTGGCACAGGCTCCCTGTTTTGGGCAGGTCGGAAATACGTGATTTTATAGTTATGAATAGTTTCTGGGTTGTGAAACTCACTACCAGCAAGTTCGAACCATTCGTCATCGGGCAAACCGTTTCCATTTGCATCATACATGACCATAACTATCCCCGGCTCACTACTTCCGGCAGTAGCATTTCCCCATATGATGAAATCGTCAACGCCGAGAACATTTACTACCGGACGCTCGAAGCCAAAAATCACAAATCCACCAAATCCGCCCAACGAAATAAGACGTCTGTTGTTTCCACGAATTTGTTCTTCTGCTTTGCGGTTCATATCTTCTTGGGTGTCGCCGGGTTCGTATTCAGGCAGTTGATTGACGAATTGTCCGGGGGCGGGTCGGAAATCGAACACCCTACTGATTCTGTTGGGTGTTACTTGTGCTACAGCGGAAATGCTGATCAGTAGAGCGATTAGGGTAAGTGTTAGTGGCTTCATAATCTTATCGTGTTAAAAATACAAAATGTGCCGGAATATCGCCTGTTCGCACTTGCCATCGCAATCTGCCATATCTATCGAAACTGAAAAGTGTTCCGGGTGTAACATGATTTCTGGCATCGGTTACATAAATATTTCCTGTAATTGGATTTACTGCTATACCGTAAGGCATTCTGATTTGCTGCTCTGTTCCGTCTGTGATAAAATTTCGACTTACAATTTCTTTTTTATTCACATCTATGATACCGAACGAAATTTCGGTTTCCATGGTCAGCCGGTTAAATTCAGTACCAATAACAAAAAGCGAATCACCTGCAAGCCAAAGGTTTGATACAGCTATATCCAATTCGCCTCCAACTTCATGAGTCTGCGTGCAAACCCAAAACAGTCGGGAAGGCACATTGAAATTATCCCCTCGTGAGGTAACCCATAAATTGCCGTGTCTATCGGCACGTACACGATGCAGATTGATTGCGACTTCTATCCGTTCTATTTCCGCAAATCGCTCCAAACAAATAACCGAAAGCGTATTTTCATAGTTCGGAAACATGTATCCGCCCGAATTTGCGACGTAAATTTTTCCATTCAAAATCTCCAATTCATCGGGCTGAAATCCGACGTAAACACGTGCCACCACTTCCAAAGTTGCCGTATCTATTTTGGCAACGAAACCAATTTGTGCAAGGGTTGGGTCGGGCGAGACCGGACCTGCGTAAGAAGTCGCAAAGGCGTAACCTCCGTGAAACCGGATATATCGAACATTGGGAATGTTGATTTGTCCGATTCGCCTTGCTGTTTGTGCATCCATCACTTCAATTTTATTTGAGGCATTGATAACAGCATACAACCTGCTTCCATAAATTTGCAAATCATTGCCCACATCGCCCAATTCCATCGGAATATCAGGATTTGCCGATGCAAAGATGTTGCGATGAAAAATTCCCGTTTCGTAGCAAAAAAAATCAAGCGTTGCCTTATTGCTTCCCATATTACCCTCATTGAGCAAGTAAAATCCACGAATGGCATTGAATACAGGATAGGTAATCCTTTCCGTTTCGGGCTCGAAAACTTCCCGCTCCTCACGACAAGAGGTCAGAAAAAGGCAAGATACTACCATTAACATCAGGCAAATTTTTAGTATTATCCCCCGCTGGCGGGGGTGTCCCGTAGGGACGGGGGTAGGTTGATCTTTGATTCTCATTATATGTCTAATCTTAGGATGATTCTGAAATTTGTTCCGGGCATCGGGTAATTCAACACAATATCATATTGCTGATTGAATACGTTGTTGATTTCTGCCGATACACGGAATGTTGGGACACTCATGGGGGCATATTGCATGCGCCCCGAGCGGGTACGGCGCAATTGAAATGTTTTTCCAATCGAGATATCGCTGGTGTACCAAGGGCGTTCGTGATTTTCGCGAATATTTGATGAATTGTGATAACGCTCACCAACATAAACGAAGCTATAATTAAATGTCCACGATCTAAAACTTGCCAATAGCGATAAAGAGCCGCTGTGCCAAGGGATGTAGGCAATTTGTCGTCCCCAAGTTCCTGCTCTCGGATCGGTATCGGTCGGGTCGGAAAAATCTTGTGCTCGTTGAAATGTGTAGTTGGCTGCTGCTTGCAAACGAATGTCGTGAGGCAGTAACCAGTTCGTTTCAACGCGTGTGTCAAGACCTCGAATTTCCACGCGTCCGATGTTCATCATCATCCAGCGGAATTGCCCGCTTCCTCTCGGAATTGCCACAATTTTATCGGTAACTTCGTTGTAATAAACATCGGCAGAAATTTGCAACCCTTGAAAAATTCTGCTATGCCCGAATGGGGCGTACTCCGCGTCCATTGTCGTACGCCCCATATCTATGGCATATTGAAATCCTAAATTAAATTGTGTTGTGAATTCCGGTCGCAACGATACATTTCCGATTTGTGTATAATATAAATCATTGAACGTTGGCATTCGAAAACTTCGTTTGTAAAACGCTCGAAATTGCAGGGGGCGTATGGGCGAGACATGCCTCGCCCCTGCAAATGGTTGATACGAAACAAAAATCGCCGGCGAAAGTTCCTGTCTGTTTTCTGCTGATCGGGTTTGTTGTTCCGGCAAAATGTTCGGCAATCCTCGCCAATCGGCTTGTTCATTGATAAATGTTCCCAATAAACTTGCTTGTATCCGCACATTTCCAAATTCAACGGCTGTCGCCAATGCGACCAATGTTGTGTAGCGTGTGGGTCTTACAAAATTCTGTAAATTTGCGTCTAATACATTCCACTGAAAATCGGTTGCCAACGAAATGTCCCAATTGGGAAGTATCGAAAATCGGTTGGCAAAAGAGAGGTAAATTTCTTGTTGTGTAAACCGATTATCAATCAACATAAGTGTTGTGTCAGGATTCTGATATCGCAAAAAATCGTGGGCATATTTTGCATTGATAAGTAATTCGTATCGGTCGTTTACGACTGTGGTTAGAGATGCTTGTGTGAAAAAATTTCTATCCCATTGGCGTTGCGAATTTTTCCAAACATTGTTTACGATAGCACCCGGAATGCCTCTTTCCGAACTGTAAAGATAGTTGTGTACCTGCCATTGCGTTCGTTCGGTAAAGCCGGTCAAGCCACCTTCGAGTCGAAGGGCTTGAATATCGCCGTTTTGTCGAATGGCTGTGGTATCCCACGCTACGGTTCCATCGGGCAAAACTCTGCGATAACGAAACCTGTATCTTCCGGAGGATTGGACATATTCGGCACTAACACTCGAAGCAATATTATGTGTGTTATTGCCTTGTTCCGTGTCCCAACCACGAATACGATGTTCCCACAAAAACGACGGATTTATCAAATCAAACGACCCCGTTCGGAAAAGCATTCGAATGTTGTACGGTTTGTTATTTTCAAATCTCGGACGACGAGTTCGCAAATAAATTGTTCCTGCCGTACCAAAATCTTTTGCCGGCTGAAGTATTCGACTTCTTTGCCCATTGTACAAACTGATTTCTTCGATATTGTCGAGCGAGAACCTGCCTAAATCAACTACCCCGTTTTGTGCATTGCCAATACGAATTCCATTGTAAAACACCCCCACGTGTTGACTTCCCATACTGCGGACGTTAACAGTTTTCAGTCCTCCAATACCGCCAAAATCTTTGATCTGAACACCGGAAAGAAAACGAATGGCATCGGCAACGGAGTGGCTGTTGAGGCGTTCCAACTTCTCACCGGATAGTCGTTGTGCCGGAATGACTTCACGATGTTGCTGGGCAACAATCGTAACGCCCTCTATTTCATGGGTTCGGATAGTGTCTGACGAATAACCCGCAAATGCCTGAAAACACAAAATTTTTGTCAAGAAAAAACCTAACGCAAATTGTTTGAAAGGGAATATATTCTGCTTGTTCTTCATCTTTTTTCGTTTTTTCGTGAAAAAGATGAAGGCTAAAAAAGAACCGCAATGTTCCAGTTTAGTTTCAGCTTCAATCCACGAAAGCTTTTAACTGTTGCGGTTGCAGGTCTTCTGACTTACCGTTCGTTTGGACACCTTCCCA